>JBAXPR010000126.1:0-9869 GCA_037132135.1 Rhodospirillaceae bacterium | reverse complement strand
GACGAGCCCTGGATGGCCTATGTCTGCGAGAAGATGTCGAGCCGCTTTCACAACAACGCGATCATGACCCAGCTCGATCTGCTCTACGAGTTTGGCCAGTGGGCGCTGGAGCGCCATCACGCCAGCGGCCGGCGCCATGTCACGCTCTATCGCGGCGTCAATGATTTCAGTGAGCATCAGGTGATCGAGCGGCTCGACCGCCGCACCGTGGTGATCCGGCTCAACAACCTGCTGTCGTTCACCTCGGACCGCGAGGCCGCCGACTGCTTCGGCGACACCATCCTGACTGCCGAGGTGCCGCTGGCCAAAATCCTCTTCTTCAACACGCTGATACCCCGGCATGCCCTCAAGGGCGAGGGCGAGTATCTGGTGATCGGGGGCCACTATCGTGTTCAAGCCGCTTACTTTTAGAGTGCTCCGGTCGCCGCGGCCCGAGCGGCCGCCCGACCGGTTGGAGCGGGCGCTCGGTGCCTATCTCGGCCTCGCGGTCGGCGACGCCCTCGGGGCCACCGTCGAATTCATGACCCGGGGCGAGATCAAGGCCAAATACGGCAGCCACAACCGGATGATCGGCGGCGGCTGGCTCAATCTCAAGCCCGGGCAGGTCACCGACGATACCGAGATGGCGCTCTGCCTCGGCCGGGTGCTGATCGCCCATAATGGCTGGGACGTCGTCGATGCCTGCGAGGGTTTCGCGCGCTGGCTGCGCGGCCATCCGGTCGATGTCGGCAACACCTGCCGGCGCGGCATCCGCCGCTACATCACCCAGCACTCGGTCGAAGGCCCGGTCAACGACGGTGATGCCGGCAACGGCGCGGCGATGCGCAGCCTGCCGGTGACCCTGGCCACCCACGGCGACCCCGAGGCGTTCGAGGCCTGGACGCTGTCCCAGTGCCACATCACCCACAACAACAGCCTCTCCGACGACGCCACCCTGGCGCTGGGGCGGATGGTTCACGCTCTCTTCGACGGCGGCGGGTCGGAGGCCTGCCGCGCCGAATCCGAGCGGCTGATCACCCGGCACCGCAGCTTCGGCTGCAAGACCTACAAGGGCCTGAGCACCGCCTATATCGTCGACACCGTGCAGACGGTGCTGCACTTCTTCTTTTCGACCGCAAGCTTTCGCGACTGTCTGACCGAAACCGTCAACCAGGGCGGCGACGCCGATACCACCGGGGCGCTGGCCGGCATGCTGGCCGGCGCCGCCTATGGCGTCCGCGCGATTCCTCCCGAATGGCTGGATCGTCTCGACCCGGTGGTGGCGATGGAAATCCGCGATCAGGTGCCGGCGCTGCTGGCGATCGGCGGCGGCGGCGGTCAGGCCCGGCGCGCCACGACATAAAACGACAGATAGGCGTCGGGAAAGACGCTCGACTCGACGATCTCGAAGCCGATGCCGGCCAGATGGGCCGCCAGCGCGTCGGGCTCGGGCTGCCAGAGGTGGTGCGACAGCACATCGGGCCGCCACATCCGGCACGCCGGGTGCGGCAGATAGAGATAGAGCACGCCGCCCGGCTTCAGCACCCGCCGCCACTCCAGCAGCGCCTCGGGCCAGCGTTCCAGATGTTCGAGGCAGTGGGAGGAAAAGACGAAGTCCTGGCTGCTCTCGGCGACCTTGAGGCGATAGGCGTTTTCCCCGGGATTGTCCTCGACGGCGCGGGCGCCGGGAAACGGCCAGCGTCCGGCCCCGACATCGACCCCGCTGCCGGTGCAAAAGCGCTTGGCGTGATACAGGCAGAACGCCGCCGCCTCGCCCCGGTGCAGATAGCCGGCATAGTCCGAGGAAACCTGATAATAACGCAGCCCGGCGCGGCGGTCGATCCAGCGGCGGACCATGCCGAGGAGATCGAGCAGCGGCGCGGCCAGGATCACGCCGATAGCCTTGAGTTTGTTCATAGTTTCTGCTCCAACGCCAACTCCAGCACCAGCGCCGCCACCCGGTCCGGGGTCAGGCCCGAGAGGCATTCGGCCTCGGTCGGGCAGGCGGGGTCGCGGTGGAGATCGGGATAGCACGGCGCGCAAGCGTGAGGACAGAGGCCAGGGTCGGCGGCGAGCCGCCAGCGGGTGCCAGAGAGGCGCGCCGCCGGATCGGTACTGCCGAAAATGGCCACCAGCGGCGTGCCGACCCCGAGTCCGAGATGCATCAGGCCGTTGTCGCAGGCCACCAGCACCGCCGAGCGGGCGATCGCCGCCGTGGTCTCGGCCAGCGACAGCGTGCCCATCAGATTGATCACCCGGGCGCCCGGCGCGCCGGTCTCGATCACGGTGCCAAAGGGGCGTTCTTCGGCCGAGCCGAGCAGCACGAAGCCCAACTCGGGGCGGGCGGCGGCGAGCCGGGTGATCAGCGCACTCCAGTGCGCCAGCGGCCAGCGGCGAATTCTCGAGGTTGCCCAGGGCGCCAGCGCGACCAGCGGCCCCTCGGGCAGGGCCGGCACGGCGCCGCCGGCGGCGGGCAGCCGGGGCGGCAGGCGCTCGGGCTCGGGCTGGGAGGCATCGCCCCCGGCCAGCCAGAGCAGGGCGCGGGCGACGGCGACCGCGCCCTCGGTGTAGTGCCGGCCGGCGATGGCGCCGGGACGGCCCGACACGGTGTCGACGGCGCGCTCCGGCCCCAGCCGGATCACCCCGGCGGGCAACCGGCCGCGCCAGCACAGCAGGGTCAGCAGGCCGCCGGCCCCGAGCTTGGGCACCAGCAGCAGCCGTCCTCCGGCGCTCAGCCGGGTCACCGCGGCGGTCATCGCGGCCCAGTCGGGACAGCGCAGCCACTCGCCCTCCCAGTCGAGCAGCGGCGGCAGCGCCGTCACCACCGTCACCGGCCCCAGCGACTCCAGAAGACGCAGCGCCGGCGAGATCATCAGGGCGTCGCCGAGGCCAAGGCAGCGATCGAGCAGGACCACGCTTCCGGTGATGCCGGCCGGCGGCCTAGCCCGCCACAGCCGGCCCCGGAGTTCGAGGCCGGCGCGCAGCGCGCGGGTGAGCAGGCGTTTGACCGCCAGATGGCGGCGATAGCCGGGATAGTCCTGCATCGCGTCAGCCTCCCGCCCGGCCGTGATCGATCAGCCCGGCGAGGCGTTCGATCAGTTCGCGGTGCTGGCGGTCGGCCTCGACCCGGCGGCGGCGGGCGAAGCCCAGAGCGGCCTCGCGCGCCTCGGGCGCGGCACGGTAGGCCGGCTCGAAGCCGTGGATCCAGGCTTCGGGCGAGCGGTAGTCGGCGACCCGCCACAGCGAGCCCGGCACGTTCTCGGGCAGGCCGCCGACACCGCTGACCAGCACCGGCACGCCGAAGCCCTGGGCCTCCAGCGCCACCCGGCCGTAGGCCTCGGCGACCTGCGACGGCACCAGCATCAGCCGCAGCCCCTGGTAGAGCCGCTCCGGTTCGCGCTCCCAGGGCGCGGCGGCGACATTGGGCGGCACGTTGTCGAGGGCGGCGGCGCGGCTGTGAATGCGGAAGCGGACCTCGGGATAGCGCCGGGCCAGCGCCCGCACGATCTGTCCGCCCTTGTCGGCGCCGTCGCCGGCCATGCCGACGACATCACCGGCCCGAAGCGGCGCCGCCGCGACCGGCGTGCGGGGAAACACCACCAGCGACTCGCGCGAGCAGGCGCGCCGGATGCGCTCGGCCATGAACGAGGAATTGGCCACGAGGAGATCGGCCCGCTTCATCGCCCGGCGGTTCTCGCGGGCGAAGAGGCCGACGAACGGAGTCAGCGCCAGCCGGTAGACCGCCTTGGCCAGCCGGCGGGCGCCGGTTTCGTTGTTGGGCCATTGGTCCCAATAGGCGACATCGCGGAGGAAATAGGCCACCGGTACCGGCTCGGGCAGGGCGTTGATCGCGGTCGGCGCCACCATCGATTGCGCCAAGACCAGCCGGGGCGGCGGCGCCCGGCCGATCGCCGCCCGCAGCCGGCCGCGCTCGCGGGCCAGCGCGACCAAGGGCAGCGGCCGCAGCCGGTCGGGCGGGTCGAAGCCGCCGTCGGTCACCGTGACCCGCAGCCCCGGCCGGGCCAACGTCAGTTCGTCGAGCACCTCGGCGATCGAGTGCTCGGCGCCGCCCCAGCGCATCGCGAATTGTCGGGTCACCAGAAGAACATCGGCTGCGGTCATGGCGGAAACTTGTGCTGTGATGAAATCGACCATACGATAGGCGCGCCCTGTCCCGCCATTCCGTTATGGCCCCCATGACCATCCTCTTCATCGTCAATTCCGTTTTCGGCGCCCGCAAGGCCCCGGGCTTCCGGCCCTGGCAGCTGGTGCGGTTCGACACCTGCCATCCCCGGGTGATCGCCCGCGGCTCGGCGGTCGAGTATCAGCCGATCCATTTCCCGCTGCCCGGGCGCTCGCTGATTCCGCGCGGCCTCAATTTCCTGCGCATCAAGGCGTTTCCCCGCCTGCCGGCGCGCGAAATCGAGCAGGGCCTGTTTGACCTGCTCTGCGAATGGCAGAGCCGCCGGGTCCGCGAAACGCCGGCGGCGGTTCATCTCTGGGATCATCTGCCGCGCACCGCCGCCTATTGGAAGGCGCGCGGCGCCCGGGTGCTGGTCGATCTGCACATGGCCCATCCCCGCTGCTATCAGCCGCTGGTCGATGACGGCCGCATCGATGCCGCCTCGGTCGGCCCGCTCGAGGACCCGGCCGCCGACGCCTGCATCGAGATCGCCGATGTGCTGGTCTGCCCCTCGACCTTCGTCCGGGACAGCCTGCCCGAGGCGGCGCGGGCGAAGGCGGTGGTGATCCCGTTCGGCGCCGACGCCGTGACTCCGCCGCCGCCGCGGACCGGGCGCAGCGGGCCGCTGCGGGTGCTCTTTGCCGGCAACGTCAACCGGCGCAAGGGCGTGCCCTTTCTTCTCGAGGCGTGGCGCCGGTTGGCCCTGCCCCCCGAAACCGCCGAACTGGTGATGTGCGGCCGCATCTTTGCCGAGGCGGCGGACTGGGTGCGCGGCGCGCCGCCCGGGGTGCGCTTCGCCGGCTTCCAGGCCGACATGGCGCCGTTTTTCGCCGACGCCGACCTCTTCGTGCTGCCCAGCCTGATGGAAGGCTCGGCCAAGGCGGTCTATGAGGCGATGGCCTACGGCCTGCCGCCGATCGTCACCCCCCACACCGGTTCGATCGTTCGCGACGGCGTCGACGGGCTGGTGGTCGAGGCGGCGGACCCGGAGTCGCTGGCCGCGGCCCTCGGGCGCCTGATCGGCGATGCCGGGGCGCGTCAAGCCATGGCGGCGGCGGCCAGGGACAGCGCCAAGACCTATAGCTGGGAAGCCTATGCCCAGGGCGTCGCCGCCCTCTATCGCCAGGACCCGCCGCCCGCCTCTTCGGCGGTTCCTTTGGCTTCTTCTTCCGCGCCGCCGCCCCGGGAACCCGGCTCCTATTTTCAGCACATCTGGCCGGCCTCGCTGCCTTCCAAAATCAACATTCTGGCCAACCAGGGAAAAATCTATCTGAAATCGGCGCGGGCCTCGGTCGACACCACCAATAATTGGCTGCGCTTTCCCTTCTATCATCATCTCTTCGACGACGAGCGCTGGGTGTTCGGCCATCACCTCGAAGCGATGCGCAATTATGGCGAGTTCATCAGCCTCGACGACGCCGTGTCGCTGATCGAGCACGACACCCCGCTCGATGGCCGCTATCTTTGCCTCAGTTTCGACGACGGCTTTCGCAACTGTGTCACCAACGCGCTGCCGATGCTGGCCGAACGGAGCATTCCGGCGGCGTTCTTCGTCGTCTCGGGGCTGGTGCCCGAGGTCGCGGGCGAGATTACCGAAGCGCAGCGCCGCTTTTTTGGCCCCAAGCGCAAGCCGATTCCCTTCATGACCTGGGACGATTGCCGGACCCTGCTCGCCGCCGGCATGACCATCGGCTCCCACAGCGCCAGCCACCGCCCCTTCATCAGCCTCGGCGACGACGAGGCCTATGAGGAACTCCGCCGCTCCAAGGCCGGGATCGAGGCCGCGCTCGGCATCCGGTGCGATCATTTCTGCTGCCCCTGGGGCAAACCCGATCGTGACTTCAAGACCGCCCGCGAACCGGCCAATGCCAAAGCCCTCGGCTACCGCTCGTTGCTGACGACCAAATATGGCTCGATGCGGCCGGGGGACTCGCCCTATGCCATCCGCCGCGTCGGCATCATCGCGCGTTTCGGCACCTACCAGCTGCGTCATTTTCTGTCGCTGTGACGGCGGCCTCTGTCGCGTCTCCGACAGCGCTGTCGGAGGTCGGACAGAAGCGTTCCAGACAAACACCGATATAGTTCAATGCATTAGCTTCTGGCATCGCCTTTGCAATTCCTGGGAGGAGGACAACCCCAAGGATCAGGAGCGACGGCCGTGGCCCATGAGATCATTCCCCTCGAAACCGTCGCCCGCCGTCTGCCCGCGCCGGCCAATTCGCCCGGCTGCAAGTCCGCCAGCGGCTGCGGCGCCAACGCCGGCCCGGCCGACCTGCCGCCCGGGGTCTGGGACAAGGTCAAGGACCATCCCTGCTACAGCGAACAGGCTCACCATTACTTCGCCCGCATGCATGTCGCGGTAGCGCCGGCTTGCAACATCCAGTGCAACTATTGCAATCGGAAGTATGATTGCGTCAACGAGAGCCGCCCCGGCGTCACCTCGGAACGGCTGACCCCGGAGCAGGCCCTGCGCAAGGTCGAGGCGGTGGCGGCCCGGATGCCCCAGCTCTCGGTGCTCGGCATTGCCGGGCCCGGCGATGCGCTGGCCGATGCCGGGCGCACCTTCGAGACCTTCGAACTGGTGCGGCGCCGGCTGCCCGATCTCAAGCTCTGCCTTTCGACCAATGGTCTCGCTCTGCCCGACCATGTCGAGCGCATCCGCGATCTCGCCATCGACCACGTCACCATCACCATCAACATGCTGGATCCGGCGGTCGGCGAGGACATTTACGCCTGGGTGTTCTACGATCACGCCCGGCGCACCGGCCGCGAGGCCTCGCGGATTCTCTCAGAACGGCAGATCGAGGGGCTGCGCAAGCTGGTCGAAGCCGGGGTGCTGGTCAAGGTCAACTCGGTGCTGATCCCCGGTCTCAACGACCGCCATCTCCTCGAGGTCAATGAGCGGGTGCGCCGCCACGGAGCTTTCCTGCACAACGTCATGCCGCTGCTCTCCGATCCGGCCCACGGCACGGTGTTCGGGCTGGCCGGCCGGCGCGGGCCGAGCGCCGCCGAGTTGAAGGGGCTTCAGGACCGGCTCGGCGGCGGCGCCCGGCTGATGAAGCATTGCCGCCAGTGCCGGGCCGACGCCGTCGGCCTCCTCGGCCAGGATCAGGGCAGCGCGTTTACCCTCGACCAGATCGGCGAGGCGCCCGCCGCCGCCGCTGAGGGCGAGGCCGCGCGCCAGGATTACCGCGCGCATGTCGAGCGCGAGCGCGCCGACCGCGAACGGGCGGCCGCACAGGCCGCCCGCGCCCTCGGGGCGGTGGCCGGGGCCGCCGGCGAACCGCTGCTGGTCGCGGTCTGTTCCAAGGGCGGCGGCCGGATCAACCAGCATTTCGGCCACGCCGGCGAGTTCCAGATTTACGAGGTCGACCGCGACGGCATCCGCTTCGTCGGCCATCGCCGCGCCGATCACTATTGCCAGGGCGGCTACGGCGAGGATGACAAGCTGGAGGCGGTGATCAAGGCGCTCGACGGCGTGCCGGTGGTGCTGGCGGCCAAGATCGGCGCCTGTCCCAGGGAGCGCCTCGAGGCCGCCGGCATCAGCGCGGTCACCGACTATGCCTATGACTATATCGAAACCGGGGTCGGCGGGGTCTTTCGCCGCCAGGGCACGGCGGCCGCCGCGGCCCAAGTGTCGTGACCGCCCTGCGTGCCGCGCGCTTGACGGGGCGCGGCCAAACTGCTGAATTTCGCGTCAGACACCGTCTTTAACTCAACAGTAACCAGATCAGCCAAGGAGCGCGTCCCAATGGCCTACAAGATCAACGCTGCCGAATGCACCGTCTGCGGTGCCTGCGAAGCCGAATGCCCGAACAGCGCCATCCGCATGAAGGGCGATGCCTACGCGATCAACCCCGACAAGTGCACCGAATGCGAAGGCAAATTCGACAGCCCGCAGTGCGTCGGCGTCTGCCCGGCCGACTGCATCGCCAAGGCCTGAGGCCCGCTGAATCAAGGCCCGGAGCCTGCCGGAGCGGGGGCCGGACCTAAGCCAGGAGGACGCCGCCATGGCGGATGCCGAAGGGGTGCCGGATGGTGCCGCGGACACGGTGTTGTGCCGGTCCTGCCCGGTTCATCCCGACCCTTCGGCCCGGCTTGCCGCGGTTCGCCGGTTGCCTGAGGCCCTGCTGCCGATCGCCATGACGGATCCTGAGCCGGAAATCCGGCGCGACGTCGCCCGGCGGATCGCCGCGGACTGGCTGGCGGTGATGGCCTGGGACGATGATTCCGGTGTGCGGCTGATCGTCGCAAGCCGTCTGCAACCCGAACAGCTGATCGCCCTCGCCGGCGACAGTGATCCCCGGGTCCGGGCCGAGGTCGCGACCCGGGTCGTGCCGTCGGCGCTGGTGAAGCTGGCCGAGGATGGCGCCGAAGAGGTGTGCCGGGTCGCCCGCCTGCGTCTGTCGGGCCTGATCCATCAAGGCCCCGAGGGCGAGCACCGGTTAATGTGACCGGTCGCGCAACGGGCCGGTCACCGTCCCAGAGGAGCGTCGCGCCCATGCCGACCACGGTTCCGCTTGCCCAAGCCCTCGACGAGATCGAGATCTACCGGCCGCCGGCCCTCAGCCAGGGCACGCGGGTGCGGGTGTTGCGTCAGGTCCGCAACGACGGCACTTTTCCCGGCCGCGCCCGGGGCGAGATTCTCATCGAACCGGGCGAGGAGGGTTACGTCGCCTCGATCGGCACCTTCCTGCAACGCTATTACATCTTCGGCGTCGATTTCTTCCGGCTCGGCATCGTGGTCGGCATGCGCGCCCACGAGCTGGAAGTGGTGGCCGGGAGCCCTCCGGGGGAGAGGAACAGACAATGAAAGTCATGGTCAACCGCAAGGGCGACGTCTACCAGATCTATGTCGCGAAGAAGGATCTGGAGGAGCCGATCATCGAGGCTGAAAAGCCGGCCCTCTGGGGCGGCTGGGTGAAGCTCGGCAACGGCTGGCGCCTGGAGCTTCCCGATCTTCCCGCCGACACCCGCCTGCCGATCACGGTCGAGGCGCGCAAACTCGGCGACGTGTAGCACGCGCCCCCGAGGGGGGCCGGGTGGGGCGGGCCGGCGATTGCCGGCCCGCCCCGCTGCTGTTCACTCACATATAATACATCGCGTAGGCCTGACGGGCCCGGGTCTTGAGGCCGCTGCGAACCGCTTCGCGATGTCCCGCCACCGCGCTGCGCGCCGGCGGCCGGGTCCAGCTGTCAAAGCGGCTGTGGTCCCAATGGGCAAACGGAGTGCCGGTGGCACGACCGCTCGGCGCGTCGGTCTTCAGGAATGAAGAGAGCTGCTGGAGCATGGTGGTGACGGTCGGCTTCATGATCGTGGTCCTCATTTTATCGGTACGCTTGGTGTTTGGAGGCATTGCAGCAACCGTGCCAGAGCCGCCGGTCGGGCCTCGGGACTCGGGCTGGACGGCGTGGTTAACAAAGTATTTACGCCGCCGATCCCAACTGATAAATCATTTATTATCAACGTGGTATTTGATGATTTGCACACAGAGTCTCAATTCAATCCGGCGCGATCGGCGCCCCCCCCGACGGGCCATAGGGGAAAATACCAACTGTGGATCACGAGTTTGCAATTCGCCATGCAAAATGCGACGGCATTCGCAGGCCCGGTCTCAAAACGCTTCAGAGGCAAATATCGTCATATTTATTGCGGTATACCCTGTTCACCTCAGAATCCGAAAATCCTTCGGCGAAATAACTCGAAA
>JBAXPR010000125.1:0-9873 GCA_037132135.1 Rhodospirillaceae bacterium | reverse complement strand
GGCTGGTTGATCTCGTGGGCGACGCTGGCCGACATCTGGCCCAGCGCCGCCAGCTTGGCCGCCTGCACCAGTTCGTTCTGGGCGGCGCGCAGTTCCTCATTGGCGCGGGCGAGGTCGGCGGTGCGGGCTTCGACCCGCCGCTCCAGGTCGGCGCGGGCCCGCCGCTGGTCGGCCAGCCGCTCCTGGAAGCGCATCCAGCGCTGCAGCAGCTGGAAGCCGGCCAGAATCACGATCACGGTGCCAAAGCCGCCGATCACCGCCGCCGCCATCGCCCGGCTCTGGATCGCCGTGGTTTCCAGCAGCAGCGACAGCGTCCAGTCGGTGCCCGGGACCGGGCTGGAGACCATGACATAGCGGGCGGCGGCGGGGCCGCCGTTGTCGCCGGCACCGATGCCGATGGTTTCTCCGGCATTGAAGGCCGGGATCGCATCCAGCGGCTGGCCGGTCACCGGCAGCGGTGTGATCCGGATTTCCGGGAACTTCTGGCTGGCCTCGATCCGGGTGAGAACGGAGGCGGACAGGGGTTTGAGGCTGCGATAGCGCCAGCTGGGAGTGTTGGTGATGATGATCACGCCGTCACCGTCGGTGACGATCACCCGGTCGCTGCCCGCCGACCAGCCCCGTTCCACCCGCTCCATGCCAAGTTTGATCACCACCGTGCCGAGCGTGCGGTTTTCCGCACGCACCGGATAGGCAATGTAATAGCCCGGCTGATGCGACGAGGTGCCGAGGGCGAAATAGCGTCCGACCCCGCCCTCGAGCGCCTCCCGGAAATAGGGGCGGAACGAGAAGTTTTTGCCGACGAAGCTGGTGGCGGTGTCCCAGTTGCTGGCGGCCAGGGTGGCGCCGGTGCTGTCGATGACATAGAGCGCCGCCGCGTGCATCGCCGCCGCAGTGGCATCGAGGCGGCGGTTGAGCCGGTCCACCGTTTCCGGCGTCGGGTGGGCGAGCAGGGTCGCGGTATCGGCGGCCTGGGCCAGCAGATAGGGCACCGCCTCGTGTTTTTCGAGTTCGCTGACCAGATTGGCCCGAAAGACGTCGAGGGTGCCCCGGGTTTCGGCCATCAGCTCGGCGCGCGCCCGTGCGGCGCCCCAGTTGCCGCAGGCGAGCGCGATCACCGGCAGCGCCACCGCGAGCGCCACCAGCAGGGTCAGGCGCAGGGCGAGGATCGCTTCGCCGAGCGGCACGCCGCGGATGGTCTCGGGGTTCGGGTCGGAGGACATCGATCAGTCTCGGCAGCCGGCGGCGGTGAGCGGATTCCGGCACGGGGATTGGCGCCGTTGTGCGGATTTCCGCTCATTTCGGGGCCGAATGTCCAGTGTTTCCGTTGGTTCGCCGCTTGGCCCGTTCCTTGCTCGTGGGGACATGAAGCCGGGGCCACGCGGGCTCCCCACGCAATAATATTTCGAGGAAAGCGCTCATGGGTATCGAAATGGAAGAGGCCGAAGCTCCGTTCAAGGAGGGCAAGCCGCCGTTCTACCGGGTCCTTTATTTCCAGGTCATCATCGCGATCATCATCGGCGTTCTCCTTGGTCACTTCTACCCGTCGATCGCCACCGACATGAAGCCGCTCGGCGACGCCTTTATCAAGCTGATCAAGATGGTGATCGGGCCGATCGTGTTTCTGACCGTGGTCACCGGCATTTCCTCGATCGGCGACATGCGCAAGGTCGGCAAGGTCGGCCTCAAGGCGATCATTTATTTCGAGCTGGTGTCGACCGTCGCCCTCGGCATCGGCCTCGTCGTGGTCAATCTGGTCAAGCCCGGCCTCGGCATCAACGCCACCGTTGGCAGCGCCGCCGCCAAGGCGGCCGAGGTGGCCAAGTACGCCACCGAGGCCAAGGCGCACTCGACCGTCGACTTCCTGATGGGGGTCATTCCCGACAACATCCTCGGCGCCTTCGTCAAGGGTGATCTGCTTCAGATTCTGTTCTTCTCGATCCTGTTCGGTGTCGCGCTGGCCGCGATGGGCGACAAGGGCAAGCCGGTGGAAATTCTCCTGGAGAAGGTTGGCTCGGCCCTGTTCGGCGTCATCAACATCGTGATGAAGGCGGCGCCGATCGGCGCCTTTGGCGCGATGTCCTTCACCATCGGCAAGTACGGCATCGCCTCGCTGGCCCAGCTCGGCACCCTGATGGCGGCGGTCTACACCACGATGGCGCTGTTCATCTTCATCGTGCTCGGCTCGATCTCCCGCCTCAACGGCTTCAGTCTGCTGACCTTCCTGCGCTACATCAAGGAAGAGCTGCTGATCGTGCTCGGCACCTCGTCCTCGGAATCGGTGTTGCCGCGGATCATGGAGAAGCTGCAGCGCTTCGGCTGTTCCAAGCATGTCGTCGGGCTGGTCATTCCCACCGGCTATTCCTTCAACCTCGACGGCACCTCGATCTATCTGTCGATGGCCGCGATCTTCATCGCCCAGGCCTACAACATCGATCTCAGCATCTGGCAGCAGCTTTCGATCCTGGCGGTGCTGATGCTGACCTCCAAGGGCGCGGCGGCGGTCACCGGCGGCGGCTTCATCACCCTCGCCGCCACTCTCTCGGCCACCGGCGCGTTGCCGGTCGAGGGACTGGCGCTGCTGCTCGGCGTCGATCGATTCATGTCCGAGGCGCGGGCGATCACCAACCTGATCGGCAACGGCGTCGCCACCGTGGTGGTGGCCAAGATGGAACGGGAGTTCGATGAAGGCCGCGCCGTGGCCGAATATCAGAGTCATTTCGGCACTGTGGCGGTGGCTCACCTCTGAGTCGCGGGCCGGGATGCGTGGGGACGGGCAGCGGTCATGCCGCTCCCGTCCGGCGCCTTGTCTCCTGCAGAAAAGGGCCTTGAGCCATGACGCTCGTTCTTTCCCGGATTGAGGGGCCGATCGGGACCCTCATTCTCAATCACGACGCCAAGCGCAACATTCTCAGCGAGGCGTTGACCGAAGCCATGTTCCAGGTGCTGGAGGATTTTCGCGCCCGGCGCCTCCGGGTCGTGATCCTGCGTGCCGCGCCCGGAGTCAAAATCTGGTCGGCCGGTCACGACGTCAAGGAACTGCCGTTGACCCGGCGCGACCCGCTGGCCTGGAACGACCCGTTGCGCCGGATCATCCGCCAGATCACCGAATTCCCGGCCCCGATCATCGCCCAGATCGAGGGCACGGTTTGGGGCGGCGGCTGCGAGTTGGCGGTGTCGTGCGACATCACGGTGGCCACCCCCGAGGTCACCTTCGCGATCACCCCGGCCAAGCTCGGCATTCCCTACAACATGACTGGCCTGCTCAACTTCATGAACGCGGTGCCGCTGCCGCTGCTCAAGGAAATGGCGTTCGGCGCCCAGCCAGTGACGGCGGCCCGGCTGAAGGACGCCTCGGTGCTCAATCATCTGGTGCCGGCCGAGGTCATCGACGGCTTCGTCCACGATCTTGCGACCCGAATCGCCGCCAACGCCCCGCTCAGCGTCACGGCGATGAAGGAATCGCTGCGCATCCTGGCGTCCGCCCACACCATCCCGCCCGAGGGTTTCGAGCGGCTCCAGGGCCTGCGCCGTCAGGTCTGGGACAGCCAGGACTATCAGGAAGGGCTCGGCGCTTTTCTGGAGAAGCGCAAGCCGGAGTTTATCGGGGCGTAGCGACGGGTCCGGCCGCCGTGGCGGTTTCGCCTGGCCAGCCGCAGGCGGTGAAGGCCGCCCGGAGGTGGGGCGGCAGCGGCGCCTCGACGCTTACCGGCGGCTTGGTCGGATAGAGCGGCACGGTCAGCGCCCGGGCATGAAGATGCAGCGGCGCGGCCGGCGTCTCCGGCCGGGGGGCGCCGGGGTCGCGGCCATAGATCGGCTCGCCGAGCAGGGGGCAGCCGATCTCGGCGCAATGAACCCGGATCTGATGGGTGCGGCCGGTGCGCGGGTGGAGCGCCAGCCAGCTCAGGCCGTCGCCGCGGCCGAGCACCCGGTAATCGGTGATCGCGCTCTGGCCCTCGGGGTCGGCCTTCATCCACCAGCCGCGCTTGGCGTCGGAGCGCTTGGCGAGCGCCAGTTCGATCCGGCCCTCCTCAGCCGGCGGCGCGCCCCGCACCACCGCCCAATAGGTCTTTTCGATCCGTCCGGCCTGAAACAGCTTGCCGAGGCGGGCCAGCGCCTGGCGGTGGCGGCCCAGAATCAGGCAGCCGCTGGTGTCGCGGTCGAGCCGGTGGGCGAGGGCGGGAACCCGGGGCAGGCCGAAGCGCAGGGCCTCGAACGCGCTCTCGAGGTTGGGGCCGCCGCCCGGGCCGGCATGGACGGGTATGCCGGCCGGCTTGTCGATGATCAGCATCATGGCGTCGCGGTAGAGCAGGGTCAGGTCCATCCTGTCCTCAAGACATGTCCTCGAGACGAAAAGAGCCCAGGGGGCGCTCGCCCCCTGGACCCCGACCAAGGACACCGTCCCTGGAACCCTTAGTTTAGCCGCGGTTCATGCGGTTGTCGACCAGGCTGGTGACCACGGTCGGGTCGGCAAGAGTGGTGGTGTCGCCGAGCGCTTCGTGCTCGTTGGCCGCGATCTTGCGCAAAATCCGGCGCATGATCTTGCCCGAACGGGTCTTGGGCAGGCCGGGCGCCCACTGGATGAGATCCGGTGCGGCGAGGGCGCCGATCTGCTTGCGCACCCACAGCACCAGTTCCTTACGCAGCTCTTCGGTCGGCTCGATGCCGGCATTCAGGGTGACATAGGCATAGATGCCCTGGCCCTTGATGTCGTGCGGGTAGCCGACCACCGCCGCCTCGGCGACCTTGGCGTGAGCGACCAGCGCGCTTTCGACCTCGGCGGTGCCGAGACGATGCCCCGAGACGTTGATGACGTCGTCGACGCGGCCGGTGATCCAGTAATAGCCGTCCTCGTCGCGGCGGCAGCCGTCGCCGGTGAAGTACTTGCCCTTGAAGGTCGAGAAGTAGGTCAGGCCGAAGCGGGCATGGTCACCATAGACCGTGCGCATCTGACCCGGCCAAGAATCGGCGATGCAGAGGTTGCCCTCGGTCGCGCCTTCGAGCGCCACGCCCTCGTTATCGACGATCACCGGCTGGATGCCGAAGAACGGCTTGGTCGCCGAACCGGGCTTCTGGCCGATGGCGCCGGGCAGCGGCGTGATCAGGATGCCGCCGGTCTCGGTCTGCCACCAGGTATCGACGATCGGGCAGCGGCTGTCGCCGACCACCCGGTAGTACCACAGCCAGGCTTCGGGGTTGATCGGCTCGCCGACCGTGCCGAGCAGACGGATGCTCTTGCGGCTGGTCCGCTTCACCGGGGCGTCGCCCTCGCGCATCAGGGCGCGGATGGCGGTGGGCGCGGTGTAGAAGATGTTGACCTGATGCTTGTCGCAGACTTCCCAGAAGCGCGAGAAGTTCGGATAGTTGGGCACGCCCTCGAACATCAGGGTGATGGCGCCGTTGGCCAGCGGGCCGTAAACGATGTAGCTGTGGCCGGTGACCCAGCCGACATCGGCGGTGCACCAGAAAACGTCGCCGTCCTTGTAGTCGAAAATGTACTGGTGGGTAATCGAGGTGTAGACCATGTAGCCGCCGGTGGTGTGCAGCACACCCTTCGGCTTGCCGGTCGAGCCCGAGGTATAGAGGATGAACAGCGGGTCTTCCGCGCTCATTTCTTCCGGTACGCACTCGGCCGGAACCTTGGCCAGCTCTTCATGCCACCAGATATCGCGTCCGGTCTTCCAGGCGATGGCGCCGCCGGTGCGCCGGAGCACCAGGACGTTGCGCACGCCGGGGCACGATTCGAGAGCCGCGTCGACATTGCCCTTGAGCGGGATCTTGCGGCCGCCGCGCAGACCTTCGTCGGCGGTGATCACAAAGTCGCTCTTGCAGTCGATGATGCGGTCCTTGATGCTGTCGGGCGAGAAACCGCCGAAGATCACCGAGTGGATCGCGCCGATCCGGGCGCAGGCCAGCATCGCGAAGGCGGTCTCGGGCACCATCGGCATATAGATGGTGACGCGGTCGCCTTTCTTGACGCCATAAGCCTTGAGGACGTTCGCGACCTTGCAAACTTCCTCATAGGCCTGACGATAGGTGATCGTCCGGCTCTCCGAGGGATCGTCCCCTTCGGCGATGATCGCAACCTGATCGCCACGCTTGGCCAGATTGCGGTCGAGACAATTGACCGAAGCGTTCAGCGTGCCGTCATAATACCAGCGGATGCGGATGTCGCCGGTATAATCGACGTCCTTGACCTTGGTGTAGGGTTTGATCCAGTCGATGCGCTTGCCGTGTTCGCCCCAGAACCCTTCAGGATCCTTGACCGATTGTTCATACATTGCCAGGTATTTGGCGTTATCGATCCAGGCGGTCTTGGCAAACTCGGCCGGAACGGGAAAAAAACGGTTATCGTCCGTCATGGGGTTTCTTATCCTCCCAGAAGATTTTGTTATTGATCGGTGTATTGCAGCGCACAAAAAACCAAGTGCCCCGATCATAGCACATCTTTTAACGAAAACGGTACTCCCGGCACAAGCAGGATTTGCGGCCGGCGTCTGGTCAGGGCCAAATGTCGCACCGGGTGACCGCCCATACTCCGGACGGCCGCGACCCGGGCCGTGGCGGCGGTTTAACAGTCGTTTTTAAAGGCTCCTTTTATTTCCAGCTCTGGCGTGATACAAATTTGACAAAATCCGAAGGATTAAGCATACCCGGTGGATGGAGCGGCCGAGGGGGGCATTGGCAGGCTTTGGCCTGCGGATCCCGGGAGACGCAAAAGCACCACGATGAATGGATATGGGAATGGCGGCTGAAAAAAAATTGACCGGCGTGGAGAGGACCTTTCATCCCGACGAATTGATCGTCAGCAAGACGGATCCGACCGGCAAGATCACCTACGCCAACGATGTCTTTATTACCCTGGCGGGTTATACCGAGGAAGAATTGCTCGGGCAGCCCCACAGCATCATCCGCCATCCCGAGATGCCGCGCGCGGTGTTCAAGCTGCTGTGGGATACCATCGAGTCGGGGGCGGAAATTTTCGCCTACGTCGTCAATCGGGCGCGCAACGGCGATCATTATTGGGTGTTCGCTCACGTCACGCCCAATCTCGACGCCGCCGGCACCATCATCGGCTATCATTCCAGCCGCCGGGTGCCCCGCCGCGAGGCGATCGCCAAGGTCAAGCCGCTCTACGATGCGGTGCTGGCGGAGGAGCGCCGTCATGGCGACCGCCGGTTGGGCCTCGAACGTTCGTTCGCCATGCTGGTCGATGCCGTGGGGCGCAGCGGCTTCGAGTCCTACGACCGGTTCGTTCTCGGTCTTTGATACCTCCTGATGGGTGAGCAGATTGGCGCGAGGAGAGGGCATGTTCGGTTTCCTACCCAGGACGATCCGTGGTCAGGCCCGGCTGGTTGGCGCGGCGCTGCTTGGCATCGGTGCGGTGATGTTCATGGCTTCGATTGCGCTGGGCGTGATGAGTCTCCGCGCGATTTCGGACCTGACCGCCGACATCGGCGGGACCGAGGGGCTGATGCTGCAGATGCAGAAATCGGTGCAGGATCTGCGCTTCGACACCGTCGAGATTCAACAGTTTCTCACCGACATTGCGGCGACCCGCGGCCAGAACGGTCTCGATGACGGCTTCAAGGCCGCCGACGGCTTCATCCGGCGCTTCGATCAGGACACCGATGCCGCGCTGGCCCTGGCCGGCACGCTGCGGCTGGGCGCGATCGCGGCGCGGATCAGCGCGCTTCGCCAGGATTTTCCGCGATTTTCCGCCGAAGGGCGGGCGATGGCCGAGGCTTATATCGCCGGCGGCACCGAGGCCGGCAACCGCCGGATGGCGGCGTTCGACCGCGAAGCCGGCCGCATCACCGACAGCCTGCGCCAGATCGAGGCCGATGTCGCGGCGGTCTTTGTCCAGGATCGGGCCGGGGCCAGGACGCAAGGGGGCGTCCTCTGGTCGCGGATTCTGACGGTCTTGGCGGTGATGGTGGTGCTGGGGGTGATCAACTTCGTGGTCGTGGTGATCGTGCTGCGTGGTCTGTTGTCCGCGTCCGGCATTCTGCGCCGGGCCGCTCAGGCCATGTACCGCGCCTCGCTCGGCGATCTCGACGCCCGGGTCACCCACATCGGCCGCAGCGATGAGATCGGCGATCTTCTGCGCAATACCAACCGGGTGATGGACATCTCCGAAGCCTTCGCCAAGGAGGCCGGCACGGCGATGGCCTATGCCGCCAAGAAGAAGTATTTCCGCAAGATCATCGAGAACGGTCTGCGTGGCGAGTTCGTGACCTACGTCCGCCGGATCAACGAGGTGATCGCCGGCATGGAGCTGCGCGACACCGAGACCATCCGCTTTTCGGAGCAGAACGTCGTGCCGGTGATCGAAGCCACCCGTGACAAGACCATCGGTCTTCGCGAGAGCGCCGCCACCCTCAACGCCATCGCCCGTCAGTCGATCGAACGCTCGATGGTGGTGGCCGCCGCCGCCGAGGAGGCGACGGTGAATGTCCAGTCGGTCGCCTCGGCCGCGGTCGAGCTTTCGGCATCGATCAGTGAGATCAACCGCCAGATGCTGGAATCGTCCCGTCTCGCCGACGAAGCCGTGGGTGAGGCCCGCCACACCAACGAGACCGTCAGCGGGCTCAACGCCGCGGCGCTGAAGATCGGCGATGTGGTCAAGCTGATCCGGGCCATCGCCGAACAGACCAACCTGCTCGCGCTCAACGCCACCATAGAGGCGGCCCGGGCCGGCGATGCGGGAAAAGGCTTCGCGGTGGTGGCGGGGGAGGTCAAGAATCTGGCCAGCCAGACCGCGCGCGCCACCGAGGAGATCACGGCCCAGGTCGGCGAGATGCAGCGAATCGCCGGCGACACCGTTGCCGCCATGGAGAGTGTCGGCCGGATCATCAGCCACATCAACGACAACATCGTCTCGGTGGCCGACGCCCTCGACTCCCAGGGCGCCGCGACCGCGGAAATCTCCCGCAACGTTCAGGAAGCGGCGATCGGCACCGGAGACGTGGCGAAGAACATCATAGCCGTCACCGAGGGCGCCCGCGAAACCGAGGCCATGGCCAGCGTGGTCTTCGAGGCCTCCGAGGGGCTGGCCGGACAGGCCGGCTCGTTGCAGCAGGAAATCACCGTCTTCATCACCAAGGTGCGCAGCGCCTGATCATGACCAGGGTGCGCAGCGCCTGAACGGGATCAGAAGGTCGCCGGGACCTCGCGGCGGCGGCTGAGCGTGGTGTCGAGGCGGGTGTAGAGCTGGTTGGTATCATCGAAGGTCAGGTGAACATGCTCGGGCGGCTTGACCGCGTGATGGTAGATGGCGACCGCGCTGTTGAGCGACGAGATGCAATAGCCAAGCACATAATAGACCCGCCGGGCCGAGCGCAGGAAGGTGGTCAGCTCGGTCGGATTGCCGGCAATGAAGGCTTCGAAGGCATTTTCGTACTTGTGGAGAATGCCGCGCATTTCGCCGACGGTCTGGTTGAGCAGGGTGATGATCTTGACATTGAACATCTGGAGCTGCGGCATAAAGCTTTTGTTGGCCGGGGCATCAATCGGGATCGCGTCCCGGGATTTCAGCCAGATCAGCATGTCCTTGAGTTTTGGCCCCGCGCTCCGCACCTGGAGCTGATAGAAGGTGATGCCCTTCCAGGCCGAGAAGACCGCCGTGGCCTCGGACTCGGCAATGCCGAAGGCCCGCACGAAGGACTTGGCCTCGGGCATCGTCGGGTGCCACAGCGCTTCGAGCAACCGTTCGCGGTCGCTGAGCGACTTGTCGCCGGCTTCGAACGCCTTCTGAATGATTGGTGAAATCTTGTTGGAGATCAGACGGCGGATTTCCTGCTCCTCGCGGTGATCGAGGGTATTTGCTCAGCCCCCCGCGTTCGGTGGCGGACCAATCTGTGGAGTGATCGC
>JBAXPR010000124.1:0-9881 GCA_037132135.1 Rhodospirillaceae bacterium | reverse complement strand
GCGATCACTCCACAGATTGGTCCGCCACCGAACGCGGGGGGCTGAGCAAATACCATTCTTTTGACGGTATCGCAAAAGAAACATTCAAAGTTTTAAATGACAAAGAGCTTAGGGCGTCTAGGCAAAAGTTTGTATCATCGTTTGATCGAAACGACAAGCGTGGAGATTATAGAATAATGAATAAATTATTTCCATTACTGGCCCGCTGTCTAAAAGAAGCCGGGTGGTTCGAGCCAGATGTTCCGGCCTTTCCATGAGGCACACTAAGCTCGGGGGATCGCGCCCCTCGACCAACCGAACGCCTTGCCCGCCGCCCCCTCAGCCAAGTAGGATCAAAGCGATCGATCGCAAACCGCCCGTGCTGCGCCGGGCGCCGATGACGAGGGTGGTGATGGTGCTCCGGAGTGAAGCGTTCCGATGACCATGGCGGTGTGGCCGGGGCGGTGTTATCCGCTGGGGGCGACCTGGGACGGGTTCGGGGTCAACTTCGCGTTGTTTTCGGCCAATGCCGAGAAGGTCGAGCTGTGTCTGTTCGACGCCCATGGCCAGCGCGAGACCCATCGCATCCGCCTGCCCGAATACACCGATGAGGTCTGGCACGCCTATCTGCCCGAGGTGCGCCCGGGCCAGCTCTATGGCTACCGGGTGTACGGCCCCTACCGGCCTGAGCAGGGCCACCGGTTCAATGCCCACAAGCTGCTGATCGACCCCTATGCCCGGGCGCTGGTCGGGGCGCTGAAATGGTCCGATGCCCATTTCGGTTACAAGGTCGGCGCCCCGCGCGAGGATCTCAGTTTCGACCGCCGCGACAGCGCCCGGGTCACGCCCAAATGCATGGTGGTCGACGACGCCTTCACCTGGGGCGGCGACCGCCGGCCGCAGGTGCCGTGGCCGGAAACCGTGATCTACGAGGTCCATGTCGGCGGCTATACCATGCGCCATCCCGAGGTGCCGGAGGCGCTGGGCGGTACCTTCGCCGGGCTGGCCTCGAAGCCGGTGCTCGACCATCTGCGGGCGCTGGGGGTGACCGCGGTCGAGCTGCTGCCGGTCCACGCCTTTCTCGATGACCGCCATCTGGTGGCCCGGGGCCTGCAGAATTACTGGGGCTACAGTTCGGTCGGCTATTTCGCGCCCGAGCCGCGCTATCTCGGCACCAGCCACCACATCAACGAATTCAAGACCATGGTCGCCCGCCTCCACGAGGCCGGGATCGAGGTCATCCTCGACGTCGTCTACAATCACACCGGCGAGGGCAACCAGCTCGGCCCGACGATCAGCTTCCGCGGCATCGACAACGCCTCCTATTACCGGCTGCAGCCGGGCGACCGCCGCTTTTATGTCGACGAGACCGGCACCGGCAACACCCTCAACCTCATCCATCCCCGCGTGCTCCAGATGGTGCTGGACAGCCTGCGCTACTGGGTGACCGAGATGCATGTCGACGGCTTCCGCTTCGACCTCGCCACCGCGCTGGCCCGCGAGAGCTATGGCTTCGATCCCGGCAGCGGCTTTCTCGACGCCTGCGCCCAGGACCCGGTGCTGGCCCAGGTCAAGCTGATCTCCGAGCCCTGGGATGTCGGCCCGGGCGGCTACCGGGTCGGCGGCTTTCCCCCCGGCTGGGCCGAGTGGAACGACCGTTTCCGCGACACCGTCCGCCGTTTCTGGCGCGGCGACGCCGGCATGCTGCCCGAGTTGGCGGCGCGGCTGACCGGCTCGGCGGATTTGTTCGAGCGGCGCGGCCGGCGGCCGTGGTCGAGCATCAACTACGTCACCGCCCACGACGGCTTCACCCTGGCCGATCTGGTCGCCTACAACGGCAAGCACAATTTCGCCAATGGCGAATACAACCGCGACGGCTCAGACGCCAATTTCTCCTGGAACCACGGTGTCGAAGGCCCGAGCGAGGTCCCGGCGATCCAGGAGCTGCGGGCGCGCCAGAAGCGTAATCTTCTGGCCACTCTGCTGCTGTCCCAGGGCGTGCCGATGCTGCTGGCCGGCGACGAAATGGGGCGCAGCCAGTTGGGCAACAACAACGCCTACTGCCAGAACAACCCGGTCTCGTGGCTGAACTGGCCCGAGCAGACCGAGGCCGACCGGGCCCTGCTCAGCTTCACCCGGCTGCTGATCGCGCTGCGCCGGGCGCATCCGGTGCTGCGCCGGCCGCGCTTTCTTCATGGGCGCGAGCTTTCGGGTCACGGCGTGCGCGATATCCTGTGGTTCACGCCGCGCGGCACCGAGAAGACCAGCGACGAATGGCGCGACGCCAGCGCCCGCTGTCTCGGGCTGCTGCTCAACGGTCAGGCCGGCAGCTATGTCGGCGCCGATGGCGCGCCGGTCACCGACGACGTGCTGCTGATCTGTTTCAACGCCCATTATGGCGCGGTGCCGTTCACCCTGCCGGTGCTGCCCGGCGGCATCGGCTGGCGCTGCCTGCTCGACACCGCCTTTGCTGACGGCAGCACCGACGACACGCCGCTGGCCATGGGCCAGCCGATGACGCTGTCGGGGCGCTCGCTGCGGCTGTTCACCCTGATCTCCGCCGCGGGCGATGGGCCGGCGGTCTATCTGCGTGCCGCCTGGCTGTCGCTGGCCTACCAGCCGCCCGAACCCGATCCCGGCGACTTCGGCGATGCCGCCGATCTCGCCGATCTCGAGGACGACGAATTGCCCCACGAGGGGTGCTGACGGGCCGGTTCTAGCGCCCGGTCCGGTCGCGCTGGTAGCGGCCGGCGAAGATGCCGGACATGCCGCACCAGTTGCGGCAGTTCTGGGCCGCGACCACCGCGCCGCCGCTGCCGACCGTGATGTCGACCCGGCAGGGGCCGTCGCCATCGGCCGGCCCGGGGTCGACCCAGCTCAGAGTCTGGCCGGTGACCGTAAGGTCGGTCATGTCGACGCTGCATTGGTGGGTGCTGCTGTTGTTGATGGTCTCGATAAAGCCGGCGACGCGGTTACCGGGAAACTCGACCAGCCCCAGCTCTCCCGTGGCGTAGGATTCGGCGTAGTGGTAGCTGCCGGTCAGGCCCCTGGTGCTGACGAGGCCGCTCAGGGCCTGCAACCGTTGCCAGGACAGCCTGATGATGCAGGGGGCCTGGCCGCCGCAGGCGTTGCGCTGGCCGATCCACGCCCGCTGCTGGTCGCGGAGGCCGGCGCGCTGGCCTTCGCTCTGAAGCTGGCGGACATCGCCGTAGAGACGGCTCAACTGTTGGTCGAACCAAGCCAGCGTCGGGTCGGCACAGATCGCCTTTTCGGTCGGGCTGCGCGCGCCGGCGCAATCGAAGCTGGGCGTCGGCTCGGCCGCGGCCGGGCCGGTGAGGATCAGGGTCAGCAGGGCGAGCGCAAATCCGGTCCGGCGCATGGCGGCGTCTCCTTGGGGCGGGCCGGCCCGACGGTCCGCACCCGGGCGCGACGATACCGCGCGGCGCTGGCAAAGACAATCGGGACGGCGCATGATAGCGCGGGCGCGCCGCGGCCCTTGCGCGCTGGCGGTGGTCGTGCTGTGGTTGACGGCGCGTTCCCTGGGTGTCGCCCGATTTCTTTGGTTCCGAAGCGGCTGAGGCATGTCACCAGAACTGATCGTCGCCCTTGCGCTGGCTGTGATGGCCCTGTTTTCCGGCTTGGCGCGCTCGTTCCAGATTGTGCAGGAGGCCCGCGGCCGGGTCGACCGGCTGGTCAAGGCGCGGTCGTCCCAGGTCGACCGCATCCGCAAGGCGGCCCGGACCAGCCTGATGCTGAAGCGCTCGATCCGCGAGGCCGAAAAGCGCAAGGCGGCGACCGAAACCGAGGTCGAACAGGCCGCCGCCAGCATGCAGGCTGCCAGCGCCATCGACCATCGCCTCTACGTCCTCGATGACCGCCGGACCAAGGCCGACCTGAGCTGGATCGCGACCATCGTCCACCCCGGCTTCGACCAGTCCATTAACCACAATGCGCTGCCTGAGGCGGTCGAAAGCTGGCGCAAGGGACGGAGGTTCCTGGTGTTTGCCCTCGATAACGCCAAGGCGCGGGAAAAAATCATCGCCCGTCACCCCGACCGCCAGGGCTATCAGCTGGTCTCGATCGAACTCCAGCCGCCGCCCAAGAGCAAGGCCCGGACACTCTGAGACCAATTCCCCGATCTACGTCCCAGGCCCGGCTTTCCTTGGTCGCGCCGGTCGTGTATGAGTGCGTCATGACCCTGATCACCACCACCGCCGCCCTCGAAGCCTTCTGCCTGCGTCAGGCCGGGGCCGAATTCCTCACCGTCGACACCGAGTTCCTGCGGGAAAAAACCTATTGGCCGCAGCTCTGTCTGATCCAGGTCGCCGGGCCGGGAGAGGCGGTGGCCGTCGATCCGCTGGCCGAGGGGCTGGATCTGGCGCCGCTTTTTGCCCTGATGACCGATCCCAAGGTGCTCAAGGTCTTTCATGCCGCGCGCCAGGATATTGAAATCTTTCATCATCTTTCAGGCCGGGTGCCGGAGCCGCTGTTTGATACCCAGGTCGCGGCGATGGTCTGCGGCTTTGGTGACAGCGTCAGCTACGAGACCCTGGTCTCGAAGCTGGCCGGGGTTCGCCTCGACAAGTCGAGCCGCTTCACCGACTGGTCGCTGCGGCCGCTGACCGAGCGCCAGCTCGCCTATGCCCTCTCGGACGTCATCCATCTGCGCCCGATCTATGAAAAGCTGCACAAGCGGCTGGTCAAGAGCGGCCGTCTGGAATGGCTCGACCGCGAACTGGCGGTGCTCACCGATCCCGGCACCTATACCGTCAATCCCGAGACGGCATGGCAGCGCTTCAAGCTGCGCTCGGCCAAGCCCCGCTTCCGGGCGATTTTGCGCGAGCTGGCGGCGTGGCGCGAGCGCGAGGCGCAAAACCGGGATTTGCCGCGCGGCCGGCTGGTGCGCGACGAGGCGCTGCTGGAGATCGCCGCCCATGCGCCGGCCAGCATCGACGATCTGGCCCGGGTTCGCGGCCTTGGCCGCGGGTTCGCCGAGGGCCGGCTGGGCGGCGACCTGCTGGCGGCGGTGATGCGCGGTCTTGCCGTTCCCGATCACGCCTGTCCGCAGGAAGAAACTGCTCAGGACGCACCGGCGGGGGTGGTGCCGGTGATCGACCTGCTGCGCGTCCTGCTCAAGATGAAAAGCGAGGACCATCACGTCGCCGCCAAGTTGATCGCCTCGGCCAGCGACCTGGAGGCGATCGCTGTCGATGACGAGGCCAATGTCCCGGCACTCTCGGGCTGGCGGCTCGACCTCTTCGGCAAGGACGCCCTGGCATTGAAACATGGCAGTCTGGCCCTGGCGATTTCCGGAAACCGGCTTAAATTGGTTTCCCTGGCGCCATCAACGATCGGTTGACTCTGTGGGGCCTTGGCAACACGTCTCTCTCGAGATGACAAACGATTGAAAGGCGCCATTTTTTGTTCTTGTCAACGCCGCATTTTAAGTTATGGTCAATAAAATCCGACGCAGCAAGATCAAGAAGGCTCGGATAACATGCCACTGTTTGGTCGCAAAGCGGTGCTTTCGGTGAATGGCAGTGCCTTCAAAGTTCATTGTTAGCAATGTCTAAGGATTGAATCCATGAGCAGCTTCAAGGGAAAGGTACCAGGAAAGGACCGGGTTCGGCTCTCCTCCCTTGAGAAGCAGCAGGCCGTGCAGAGTGCTGCCGACAAAAAGGTGGAATTCGATAACGAAAAGCTTCTCCAGCTATTGCGAAATGCCAAAAGCGAGCTGCAAGGAATGCGGCTCATCCATTTGCACCTTTCTTTGCTGCGTGAGCGTGACGCCAATAATCAGTTGGTCGTTCGAACGGTTATTAATGAACTCGCTTATAAGGCCGCTTTTTTACAGCTTTTTTCCATTTCCAATGGCGACGTGATCGTCCTCTACAAGGGATTGAAGCTGGCGGCGATTACCGAGGTCTGCCAGAAAATTGAACAGCTGTTTTTGGCGCGGACCGTGCTGACCGGCCCCAATCCCTACCGCGAGACCTCGCTCTACTCGATCATGGAGTTGTCGCTCAACTTCATCAACGTCACCCGCTTCGTCGAAGAACTCGAGCGCGAGGCCGGCGCCGCCGCCGCCGAGGAAACCAAGCCGCCGATTACCCTGGAGGAACTCGGCAAGCTGGAGCGGGCGATGGCGATGTTCGACTTGTCGCCGTTCCTGCTCAATCAGCCGATCGTCAATATCGGGGACGGTGGCGTCAACGATCCGGAGTATTTCGAGCTATACATCTCGATCCGGCTGCTTCAGGAGCGGCTCTGTCCCGACTATGATATCGCGGCCAACAAGTGGCTGTTCAACTATTTCACCGCCAATCTCGACCAGTCGGTGTTGCGCGCCCTCGGTCACGGCCTGTCGTTCATGCGCGGCCGACGGATCGGCATCAACATCAATCTGTCGAGCGTGATGTCGACCGGCTTCGTCAAGTTCGACGAGCGGCTGCCGCTGGATTTTCGCGGCAACATCGTGCTGGAAATCTCGAAAAGCGACCTCATTGAAAATTTGCCGCTGTTCAATGAGGTCTGCGAGTTCGCCAAGGATCGGAAGTACAGCATCTCGATCGATGCCTTGAACCCGTTCTGGGTAACCAATTTTGATCTCGAGTATCTCGACGTCCAGTATGCCAAAATATTCTGGACCAGCGATATGCTCGACATGGAGGAAAATTTCAAGAAATATTTCCTGCAACGGGTGTCAGAGCAGGAAGGCTGCCGTTTTATTTTAGCGCGTTGCGATTCTGTGTCCAGCTTGGTCTTTGCCCGGCAGGCCGGTATCAAGTATGTTCAGGGTCGTGCCGTCGATAACATTTTACGCAAGGGTGTCAGTGTTCGCGAGGCTGTCCAGGCTGCCCAGGGCATGCAAATTGACGGCTAAAAATACTTAGCGATCGAGCGTGTGTAAAGAGTGCTCCCGGTTTATCGTTCGGCGGTTGGTGCGCGGCACTGGGGGGCTGGGGGATGTTGATCGAATGGCGCGAAGCGTGGCTGCTTGGCGAGGACCGGATTGATGCCGAGCATCTGGCCATGGTGTCGATCATCAACGCGCTCCACGGCGCAGTCTCCCGCGGCGAGGGCAGGGAGGCGGTCACCGCGATCCTGAGGTCGCTGCTGGAGCGGACCCAGGAGCATTTCGCCTATGAAGAGAGCCTGATGGCGGCCACCGGCTATCCCGGCGCCGATATTCATCATGAGCAGCATCACATGCTGCTGGGGCTGGTGGCGATTCTGGTTCAGAACAGGGAACTGGTCGACGACGAAATCGTGCTCGGCACCATCGGCTTCTTCGACGACTGGTTCATCAGCCACGTCGAAACCGATGATGCCGCCTTCGGCCGCTATCTCGCCGGCCGGGTCCACTGACCGTCCGGGCTTATATTGTTTGAAGTGCCCAATCCCGGTTGAGCACCCGCGCCAGCGATTCGAGCCGGCGGTCGGTGACTTCGCCGCGCAGGCCCGCGAGGTCGCTGGGGAGCAGCAGTTCCAGGCGGTCGGGGGCGAGGCGGAGGCCGATGCGGTTGAGAAGGCCGGTGACGCCGCCGGTCAGGCTGTGGGCAAGGCGGAGCGCCAGCCCGAGCACCTCGGCGCGCATGATCTGGGCATCGCTGAGCAGGGTCTGGCGCAGGGGCCGCAGCAGCGGATCGTCGGGCCGGCCGCCATAGCGGACCAGGCTGGTGACCGCCAGCGTCGCCCGCTCGGCGTGGGTGATGCCGACCACCGGCAACCGCAGCACCCGTTCGAAGGCGTGTTCGGCGCGGTAATCAGGATGCTCGGCCCAGCTGAGGTCGCTGAGCAGGCAGGCGACCCGGCGCAGGCGCAGCGCCGGCAGATCCTCACCCGCAAATAGGCCGTCGGTCCAGGCGGTGAGGATTTCGCCGGCACCGAAACGGCCCTGATGGGCGGCGAGTTCGGCGGCGGCGCTGACCAGCGGGTCGAGCCGCCGCTCCTCGGCCGGTAACTGGTCGAAGAGGTGGCCTTCGCGAAGGCCATAGGCGGAAAAGACCACGCTCACCGGATCAACGGTGCGGATCAGCCCCTCGAGGGCCAGGGCGGCATAGGGCAGCGAATCGACCCGGCGCCGCGACACCGTGGTCACCTTGTCATAGCTGGTCCGGGCCAGATGGGCGATCTGGGCGGCAAAATCGGCGGCCTGGGGGCCGGGGATGGTATAGTGGTGGATCACCCGCAACGGATAACCGACCTGGGCCATGTGCAGCTTGGCCAGGGCCCGCCAGGAGCCGCCGACGACATAGAGCCGGCGCCGGCGCAGGCCCTTCAGCCAGCCCTGTTTCTCGAGATGCTGCTCGATCACCCGCGCCGCCAGCAGCGGCCGGTCGCCGCTGGCCTCGATCAGGCGCAGCGGTCCCACCGGCAGGCTGGCGCGCTGGCCGAGAGTGCCGCGGTCGATGGCGATCACCTCCATGCTGCCGCCGCCCATATCGGCGGCGACGCCATCGGCCTCGGGCATGCCCGAAAGCACGCCAAGCGCCGAGAGCCGGGCCTCTTCCTCGCCGCTGATCACCTGAACATCGAGGCCGAGGCCGCGCAGGCGGCTGACGAAATCCGGGCCGTCGCGGGCATCGCGCAGCGCAGCAGTGGCCAGAACGTCGAGCCGCTCGACGCCCATGGCATCGCTGAGGGTCTTGAAGCGGGCGAGGTTGGCCAGGGCCAGGGCCACGCCCTCGGCATTGAGGACGCCGCCCGCTTCGACGCCGCGGCCGAGGCCGCACAGCACCTTTTCATTGAAGATCGGCACCGGCAGGCGACAATTACGGTCATAGACCACCAGCCGGATCGAGTTCGAGCCGATATCGATCACGCCGATGCGGGCGGTGCGCCGGGGCGCGTCGGTCCAGTCGCGGGCGAAGGGCAGGGGCATGCGCTAGCTTTCCAGGGTGACGGTCCGAAGCCGGTCGGGACTTTGGTCGCGGGCGTTTTCTGCCGGTCCCGCCATCAGCGCACCGCCTTCAGCACCAGCCGCGGCGGTGTCCGCTCGGCGGCGATGGCGCTGCCGCGTCCCGACAGGCTGGGATTGGTCATGAAGTAGGTGTGGGCGCTGAAACGCTCGGGGCCGGGCCGGACCCGATGATACTGGCCGGTGCCATCGAGGGTCCAGCTGTTGGTTTCGTCCTTGAAGTTGGCGGTCATGATCTGGTCGAGCACCTGCTGATGGACGGTAGGGTTTTCGATTGGCATCAGCACCTCGATCCGGCGGTCGAGGTTGCGCGGCATCCAGTCGGCCGAAGAGATGAACAGCAGCGCCCGCTCCGAGGGCAGGCCGTGGCCGTTGCCGAAGCAGATCACCCGGGTATGCTCCAGGAAGCGGCCGACGATGCTGCGCACCCGGATGTTGTCCGAGAGGCCGGGCACACCGGGTCTGAGACAGCAGATGCCGCGCACCACCATGTCGACGCTCACTCCGGCCTGGGAGGCCTCATAAAGCCGGTCGATGATTTCGGCATCGACCAGCGAGTTGAGCTTGAGCCAGATCTGGCCCGGCCGGCCGGCGCGGACGTGGCCGATTTCGGCCTCGATCAGCTCATAGAGGCGCTGTCGCAGGTTGACCGGGGCGATCGCGATCTTCTCCAGGGTCTTCGGCGTCGCGTAGCCGGTCATGTAGTTGAACATCACCGCGGCGTCGTGGCACAGCGCGGGATCGCAGGTGAAGAACGAGAGGTCGGTATAGATGCGGGCGTTGACCGGGTGGTAATTGCCGGTGCCGTAATGGACATAGGAGCGCAGGCCGCCGGCCTCGCGCCGCACCACCAGCGAGACCTTGGCATGAGTCTTGAGGTCGACGAAGCCATAGACCACCTGGGCGCCGGCCCGCTCCAGGTCGCGCGCCCAGCGGATGTTGGCCTCCTCGTCGAAGCGGGCCTTGAGTTCGACCAGCGCGG
>JBAXPR010000123.1:0-9909 GCA_037132135.1 Rhodospirillaceae bacterium | reverse complement strand
CCATGCCGCCGAGGAAACCGGCGCCGGCGCCCGCGAAACCCTGTCGGCGGCCAACAACCTCAGTCAGGCCTCCGAGGGCCTGACCCGCGAGGTCGAACGCTTCATCGGCACCATCCGGCGCGGCTGAGCCGCGGCGGCCGGGCGCTCAGCCGCCGAGAAAGCCCTTGATCGCGGTGACCAGACGGCAGGGCTGGCTGTGGCTGACGATGGTGCGCAGGCTGTCGAGGATGAAGTGCTTGGCGGCGTCGTCGAAATCGGGCCGTTCCTCCTCGATCACGGCGAAGCGGTCCCAGGCGATGGCGTTGAGTGCGGCGATGGTCACTTCATGGATGCCGAAGCTCATCGGCAGCGTGAACGACCACTCGTTGCCCGGCACCTTGTAGGTCGCCGAACAGATATAGACGCCCCAGAGCGTCTCGCCCTCGGCCACGACATAGCCGACCGCGAGATGCGGGTGTCCCTCCTGTCCCTGCCAGCCGCACCTCAGATCAAAGCCGCCCTCCTTGGGCGACGGGGCGGCGGCGGTTTCCGGCTCCGGCAGAGTGGGCAGCATCTCGGCGTCTCCAGGGTGGGCAGGGCGCGCTCCGACTATACCCGCTCGGCCGCGTTCCGACCAGCCGTCTCGCCAGCGCTCACGTTGTCGGGAAGACATTGAGAATCATCTTGATCTGGGCTGCGAATTCCGGGTCGTCGGTGTAGCGCCGCTGCAAGGCGCGGTCGCGCTTGATCCGGAACATGACCTCGCGGCGTGCCGGCAGCCGGCGCCGGTTGACCTGCTCCAGCAACGTGCCATCATATTGCAGGCGGCTGATGAAAAAGACCGCCCGCACATACATCGAAAACATCTTGCCGTCATCCGGGGCGGATTCCCGGGAAAGCAGGGAATAGAGATAGTATTGTGACGTGTAGTGATATCGGTCATAGATATTCTGGAGCACCATGATCCGCTCATTCGTGTCGACCACATTCTTGATCTGGCGCTCCAGGTCGTAGGCCTGCATACAGTGACTGTGAGCCTCGGTATTGAACGAAAACGGGTTGCCGGCCGCCGCCGAGATTTCCTTGAGGTAATGGCGCAGCACCACGGCAAACACCACCTCGAGAAACCGGGCGTCACGCGACAGCGCCTCGGGAGCCGCGATCAGCAGGAGCATGGCCTCCTGAAACTGGTCGGGGTGGGTCATCGCCACCACCCGCTGGCCGCCCTGGACCCGGCGCTCCAGCGACCAGCCCAGGTCCTCCAGCTTTTGAGCCGCCGTCGGGGAGACGCTGGCCATCACCGCCGCGACGGCCTGACGGAGGTCCCAGATCGCGCGATATTCGGCCTCGCGGTAACCGAGCACGGTACGGAACAGGAAGGCCGAGAGGCGATCCTTGAGCGACTGGTTGGGCAGGTCGATGCGGGGCAGCCGCCGGACCAGCAGCGGCCCGGCCAGCAGGTCCTTGGCCGGCGGCGGCGGCTTGAGATTGATGTGGCGGCCGAGCAGCAAGCCCCGGGTCCGGCGGTCGATATCGTCGAACGCGCTGTCGTCGGTCATTTGCCCCGCCATGGCCGGCCCTTATCATTCGTTGGCGCACGATGCGATCGGGCGGGATCGATACCGCCGGCCGGGGAGTCGGTAAAGCCCTTTCTCGCCGGACCGGCGCCGCCGGTGTGACTGCCGACCCTGGCGCGGCATCGCGACCAATGTTCGGCCTCCCCCTGCCTCTGCTATCGTCCCGCCCAATGGTTCTATAAGGTAAGGGCGACGTCATGGGTTTCCAGACCACCACTCCATTCGGCGATCAGCGGCCGGGCACCTCGGGGCTGCGCAAGGCGGTAACCGTATTCCGCCAGGCCGATTATCTCGAAAATTTCATCCAGTCGGCGCTCGATTGCCTGCCCGGAGTCGCCGGGGCGACGCTGGTGATCGGCGGTGACGGGCGCTACTACAACAGCGCGGCAATCCAGACCATTCTTCAGATGGCGGTGGCCAACGGCGTGGCCCGGGCTGTGGTCGGACGGGGCGGCATTCTGTCGACTCCGGCGGCGTCGAACCTGATTCGCCAGCGCGGCACGCTCGGCGGCTTCATTCTGTCGGCCAGCCATAACCCAGGCGGCCCCGACGGCGATTTTGGCATCAAGTTCAACGGCGCCAACGGCGGCCCGGCCGCCGAGGCCCTGACCGAGGCCTTTTTTGCCCGCTCACTGGTGATCGACGGCTATCGGATTCGCCATGGCGCCGACATCAACCTCGACCGGCCGGGTGAAACCCGGCTCGGCCCGATGATTGTCGAGATCGTGGATCCGGTCGCCGATTACGCGGCGCTGATGGAAAACATCTTCGACATGGCGGCGATTCGCGCCCTTTTTGCCGGCGGCTTTCGCATGGTCTTCGACGCCATGCACGCGGTAACCGGACCTTATGCTCGCGAAATCCTGGAAAACCGGCTGGGTGCCGCCCCCGGCACCGTGATCAACGGCACGCCGCTGGAGGATTTCGGCGGCCATCATCCGGACCCCAACCTCGTCCACGCCGCCGAACTGGTGGCGATGCTGAGCGGCGAGGGAGCGCCCGACTTTGGCGCCGCCTCCGACGGCGACGGCGACCGCAACATGATTCTGGGCCGGGACTTTTACGTTTCTCCCTCCGACAGCCTCGCCGTGCTGGCGGCCAACGCCCGCCATGTGCCCCATTTCCGCGGCGGCCTCAAGGGCATTGCCCGCTCGATGCCGACCAGCCGCGCCGCCGACCGGGTTGCCGCCGGCCTCGGCATTCCCTGTTACGAGACCCCGACCGGCTGGAAATTCTTCGGCACCCTGCTTGATGCCGGCCGGATCAGCCTCTGCGGTGAGGAAAGCTTCGGCACCGGTTCGGATCATGTCCGGGAGAAGGACGGGCTGTGGGCGGTGCTGATGTGGCTGAATGTGCTCGCGGTGCGCCGGCTGTCGGTCGCCGAACTGGTGCGCGAGCTGTGGCGGGACTATGGCCGCACCATCTATGGCCGGCACGATTACGAGGGCGTGGCCACCGAGGGTGCCAACGCGCTGATCGCGGAATTGCGCGCCGGCCTTGCCGGACTGCCCGGAACCGAACTCGGCGGCCGGATCGTCGCCACCGCCGACGATTTCGCCTACACCGATCCCGTCGACGGCAGCCGCTCGGAGCGGCAGGGCGTGCGCATCGGCTTTGCCGACGGCGCCCGCATCGTCTATCGCCTCTCGGGTACCGGCACCTCGGGGGCGACACTGCGGGTCTATCTCGAGCGCTTCGAGCCCGATCCGGCCCGTCACGAGTGTCCCGCCGCCGAGGCCCTGGCCGATCTCGCCACCCTGGCCGCCGGGCATGCGGGCATTGCCCGCCACACCGGCCGGCAGGCCCCTGATGTTGTAACCTAGTAACCGATCCGGCGGCTCCGATATTATGCAAGTGTCGTCAGGTGTCATTCAAAATAAGTTGACATCTGACGGCAGACTGCCTACGCCAGCCCCGATCAAGCGGGCGCTGGATCGTTGCGGGACCGCCGAAAATTATTAGTTGCGTTCTCTGGAAGACCGATATTGTTTGAGGGGGCACCGAAGGCCGGCTCCAAAGCGCGGGGGATTGATGGCATTTCCATCACTTAAGGTTCTGGTGGTTGAGGATACCTCGATGCTGCGGACCCTGATCCGGCACCAGCTGGAGCAAATCGGCTTCACCCGGATCGTGACCACCTGCAACGGCGCCGAGGCGCTGGCGCTGCTGTCGTGTGAGCCCGACGTCGATCTGATCCTCTGCGACTGGCACATGGAGCCGATCGATGGCCTGGAGTTCTGCGCCCGGGTCCAGGCCACGCCCTATCTGGGCGGACGGCGGATTCCGGTTCTGTTCATGACCAGCGACCAGCGGCTGGCCGAGGACCCGGCCAAGCGGCGGCGGGCGCTGGAGTCGGCCCGGGAGCTGGGAATCAACGAAATTCTGATCAAGCCCTTCACCGCCGACGATATTCGCACTAAACTTCAACAGTGCGCGACGCTGGCGCCGTCATTGTCGCAGGTTCTGTCGGGTGTCACGTCACCGACGGGTGGCGGGGCGGCCGATGGAGCCGAAGCAGCCGGGTCGGCGGGAAGAGATTGCGCGAACGATGCTCAAGGTCCTGATCGTTGAAGACACGGCAACCTTCCGCCTGATCGTACGCCGGCAGCTGGCGGCGCTGGGCATCAACTCGGTGACCACGGCGGTGGATGGCGAGGAAGCGCTGGAACTGCTGCGCGCCGAGCCCGACTACGATGTTATTCTCTGCGACTGGCACATGGCGCCGATGGACGGGTTGGCGTTCTGCGCCAGCGTCCAGTCGATTCCCTATCTGCGCGGCCGGCATATTCCGGTGGTGTTCATGACCGGGGACACCAAACTCGCCGACCCGGAGCGGCGGCGGCGCGCCCTCAGCCCGGCCCACAGCCTCGGAATCACGGAAATCCTGATCAAGCCGTTCACGGTCAGCGATCTGCGCAACGTCCTGGCCCGCTGCGCCGGCTATACCCCATATTAGAACCGGTTGACCGCCTGCCGGTCGGGTCGGCCTGCCGATGAACACCGGTCGAGCCACGGAATTCACAAGGCCGCGCCCGAAGCGCTTCGCAAACCCCCGGCCATGCCGCTATGGTAACGGCGGTTCTGTCTTGCCCGGAATGACCGCCCATGATCCCCCGTTACAGTCGCCCCGAGATGGTTCGCATTTGGGAGCCGGAAAACCGGTTTCAGATCTGGTACGAGATCGAGGCCCATGCCTGCGATGCTCAGGCCGCGCTGGGCGTGATCCCGCCCGAGGCGGCGGCGGCGGTCTGGGCCTGCGACCGCGCCTTCGACATCGCGCGCATCGACGAGATCGAGCGCGAGACCCGGCACGACGTCATCGCCTTCCTGACCCATCTGGGCGAGAAGGTCGGGCCGCTGGCGCGCTTCGTTCATCAGGGCATGACCAGCTCCGACGTGCTCGACACCTGCCTCGCGGTGCAGCTGACCCAGGCCGCCGACCTGCTGCTGGCCGACCTCGACGCCCTGCTGGCGGCGCTGAAGCGGCGGGCACTGGAGCACAAGCTCACCCTGACCATCGGGCGCAGCCACGGCATTCATGCCGAGCCGACCACCTTCGGGCTCAAGCTGGCCGGGCATTACGCCGCCTTCCGGCGCAACCGGTCCCGGCTGGTCGCGGCACGGGCCGAGGTGGCGACCTGCGCGGTTTCCGGCCCGGTCGGCACCTTTGCCAGCATCGACCCCCGGGTCGAGGCCCATGTCGCGGCCCGGCTCGGCCTCGCGATCGAGCCGGTATCAACCCAGATCATCCCGCGCGACCGCCACGCCGCCTTCTTCGCCACCCTCGGCGTGATCGCATCCTCGATCGAGCATCTCGCCACCGAGATCCGGCATCTCCAGCGCACCGAGGTCCGGGAGGCCGAGGAATTCTTCCATCCCGGCCAGAAGGGCTCCTCGGCGATGCCCCATAAGCGCAATCCGGTGCTGACGGAAAATCTGACCGGTCTGGCCCGGCTGGTCCGCTCGGCCGTCACCCCGGCGCTTGAAAACGTCACTCTCTGGCACGAACGTGACATCTCGCATTCGTCTGTCGAGCGGATGATCGGCCCCGACGCCACCATCACCCTCGATTTCGCGCTGGCCCGGCTGACCGGGGTGATCGAGAAGCTGGTGGTCTATCCGGAGCGCATGCAGGCCAATCTCGACAGCCTGGGCGGCCTGCATTTCTCCCAGCGGGTGCTGCTGGCCCTGACCCAGGCCGGGCTCTCGCGCGAGGCCTCTTACGCCGCGGTGCAGCGCAACGCCATGCGCTCCTGGCAGCAGGGGCTGGATTTCCAGGCGCTGCTGAAGGCCGACGCCGAGGTTGCCGCGGCGTTGCCGGTGGCGGCGATCGAAGCCTGCTTCGATCCCGGCTTTTATACCCGCGAGGTCGACACCATCTTCGCCCGCGTCTTTGCCGACTGACACCCCTCTTGCGGAAATCCTGACGGATCAGGATTTCCGCGCCACGGTGCCCCTTGGCCTCAGTAGTGGGTGTCCTCTTCGGTCGGCTTGCGCCGGGCGTGCTTCTGGCCCTGAATGGCGCGCAGCAGGGTGTCGTGCTCCCAGCTCAGACCGCTGTCCCAGGGCGTGAGGGCAAAGCGGGCGGTGGGCAGCGGCAGCAGCTTAACCTTCAGCTCCTCGACAAAATAAACGTCGGAGCTGTTGATGCTGAGCAGAGTGTAGATAATCGCCCGCTGGGCGTAAGACAGCGGGTCCTTGTATTTTTCTTCATACTTGCGCAGCTTGCGCTCGAGCCAGTTGATGTCGCCGTCGGACAGCTCGCGCACATAGCGGAACTTGAAGCCGACATCGGGCACGACGCCGACATCGGTCGCGATTTCCTTCAACTTATAACCGGCGTCGCCGACCAGCTTCCAGAAATCGTCGGGGTTCTTTGACTTGAAGCCCTTGGTGAAGGTCTCGGGCGAGGGCGGGGTCAGGCCGTCGGTGATGCTGTTGTAGACCGAGCCCAGCCAGTAGAGGGTGGTATCGTACCAGCGGTGCAGCACGCTGTCTTCTGGGCTGCTGGCATGGAAGCCACCCTCGGCGGCGGCGAAATCCAGCGCCAGCACCTGACCGCCGCCCTCGAGGCCGCCGATCACGGTCTCGTGGATCGTGACTCCGGCGGGGCCGGTGGGGCGGGCGGGCGGAGCCGCGGCCTGCGGCGGCATGATCTCGGGCGGACGGTGGCTCTCGGCGGCGACGGCGCCGGTCTGGGCCAGGGCCGGCCCGGCGGTGGCCAGCCCCAGGGCGACGGCGACGGCGACGGGAATACGGCGGAGTGTGATGGTCATGATCCCGCCCTCAACGCCGGAAAGGTTGCAGCCGCATCGCGGCCTCGCGGTCGCGCTGGCGGTCCGACTGATCGTCGATCACCAGCCCCAGCAGGTCGAGGTAGCCGCCGCTGCCGATCGCCTCCTCGCTCATCATCGCCTCGATGAATTTGTAAAGGCCGGAGACGACGCCGATACCGCCCAGGCTGGGCTCCATGTGCTTGCGCTTGACATAATAGCGCACCGGCGACACTGCCTCGTAATCATCGTTCTTGATCGTGAGGTCGCTCGGCAGAACACCATTGACCGGCATCAGGTCGAGCCACTCGGCATTGTGCTGATAGACGGTATAGGGGACCACGGCAACGGCGCCCGGCGGCGCCTTTTCCATCGCCGGCTTGAAGTTGACCGCGATCGGCGCCTTGATGCCGGTGAAGCGGCCGTCCTCGCGCAGCGTGGTACAGGTCTTGACCCGGTCTTCGGCGGAGTAATAGACCTTGAACTGGCGCAAGCCCCGGCAGCCGCCCTCGATAAAGATTTCCTTGAAGAAGGCGTTGATCGAGGTGCCGTTCTCGGAGCCGAGGACATTGATCGCCTGATCGGGCAGGCGCGGATCGAGATCGCGCCAGCGCTTGGCGGTGTTGGGTGTGAAACCATCCTCGATCGGAATGTCGGCGGCCAGCGCGTAATACATGGCGCGCGGCGTCAGGTTGAACACCGGATCGCCCTTGCGCACCACCGGCACCAGAGCATCGAAGCCGATCGGCAGTTCGACAATATCGATCACGCCATTCTCGACGCACTGATTGTATTCGCGCTTGGCCATCTGGCGCGGGATGGCGACGACGTCGGGCGTGGCCGGGCCGACGCCGGCGCAAAATGCCTTCACTGCCGGAGCGGCCAGCATCGAAGTCACCTCGAGGGGAGGCAGGCCGTATTTCTTGACCAGCCGGTCGCTGACCGCGGTGGTGAAGCGCAGCTGCAGCGGAGAGGCCAGCACTTTGATCGCGGCGCGGCTCTGCGGCACCGGCTCCGGGTCAGCGGCCAGCGCCGGCCCGGCGAGCGCGATAAAGGTCGCGGTGAAGATCACTCTGATGGTCGACACCCCGGCCCTCCCGCAGCACATCCTCAACCCCTGCTCAACCGGTATACGGCCGGCCCGGAAAAAGCGCAAGCACCGCAGGGAGGTGGCGCCCCGGCGCCGGGGCCCGGCTCGCCGGCTCAATGGTTGAAACTCAGCAGCACCCGATGGGACGACTCGTCGCTCCGGATCGAGACCCGGTCGGCCGAGCGCGCCATCAGGATCGAGGCGAGCCGGACCATCGCGCCCTCGTCCTCAAGGAGTTCATCCTCGGTCGGCGTCACCCGCGAAATCTCAAAGGCCTTGCCGCGATAGGCGATCTCGATCGTCAGCAGATACTCGTCGAACGCGGCGGTGACCGCGACGCCGTCGCCGGGTTCGACCAGCAGCGGCGAGACCTCGGCGAATTCGCTGACGCCGCGGATCGCCCGCTGAATGACCTCCTGCCGTGCCGCCCAGATGCCGCCCTGGCCCTGAAGGAAGCGGTACATCTGCTCGGCGGCCTCGGGGCCGGGCGAGAAACCGGTGGCCACCACCTTGCGCACGCCCAGCCGGAAGAGGCCGTTGAGCAGCAGCGCCGCCAGAATCGACAGCACCACCGAGGATTCGACGAAGGGCTGAACCCAGGTCGGCGCGCTCAGAAACAGTTGGGGAAAGATGTCGTGGCCGATCCCGAGCACCATCGAGACCCCGACCACCACCGTTTTCCTCATGTCGATCACCCGCGACATGATCATCGAGAGGCCGTTCATGATCACGAGGCAGCCGGTGAACAGCATCACCGCCCCCAGCACCGGCCGCGGCATCACCGCCAGCGCCATGGCAAGGCCGGGGCTGAAGGAGAGGAAGGCCATCAGCCCGGCCATGGCGTAGCCGACCTGGCGCGAGGTCACCCCGGTCACCCCGGAGAGCCCGACGCCCGAGGACGAGCTGTTGGACCCGATCGAGCCGAGCAGGCCGGCCAGGATATTGCCAAGGCCGCAAGCCAGAATGCCGCCCTCGATCGTGCTCATGTCGGGCCGGCGCCAGTTGGCGTCGTTGATCTTCTGGGCGGTGGTAACGTCGCCGATGGTGCGCAGGCTGCAGGCCAGCGCCCCGATCACGAACGGCAGCACCAGCGACAGCGAGAACGAAAACGCGGGCAGATGGGCAGCCACTGAGGGCAGATTGAACGGCGAGCCGAACCAGACCCACGCCAGCGCCTCCAGGTCGAGCTGTCCGGTCGCGGCCGCGATGATGTAGCCGCAGACGATGCCGATCAGGACGGAAAAGGTGCGCAGCGAGCCCCGGCTCCAGACCGATGCGGTGATGATCACGGCCAGCGTGGCGACACCGAGGATGGCGGCGTCGGCGTGGGCCTCGATCACCCCGCTCGGGGATGCTCCGGCGATCGCCCGGACCCCGATCATGCCCATGCCCAGCCCGATCATGAAGACCACGAAGCCGGTGATCTCGGTCGGGAAGTAGGGCCGCAGCCGGGGCAGCGTGAACGACATCAGCGCCTGGGCCACACCCGCCAGCATGGTCATGCCGAAGACCAGCGGCAGGCCACCCTCGCGGGCCGCCAGCAGCATGCCGGGCAAATAGGAGGTCGCGAACACCGCCGGCACCAGATAGCCGGTGCCGATCTGGCGCCAGCGCAGGCATTGCAGCAACGTCACCAGCCCGAGCGCGAGCATCGATACCCGCAGCGCGTTGCTGGTGGTTTCGAGGTCGGCATGGGCGGCATCGAGCACCGCGATCAGGGTGGCAAAGCTGATCGCGGCCGTCGCCGCCGTCTGCTGGGCGGTGCTCAGCACCAGGATCGACCAGGGCGGCCGGTCATCGACACCATAAAGGAGGTTGGCTGGGCGCATGGGGACCGTCACCGGGGGACAGGAGAAAGCGATCAATGGCGGAGCTTACCCGAAAGCGGGGCGGCCGTGAACCGGTCGCTGCGGCGCAGCATGTGAATTATGGTTAAAATATACCCCGACTCATTGGGTAGCCGAAAAGGCTTGCGTTTGCTGCCGGGATG
>JBAXPR010000122.1:0-9910 GCA_037132135.1 Rhodospirillaceae bacterium | reverse complement strand
CCCTGATGCTGGCGGTGGCGACGCCCGCCGTAGCGGTCCTCCATCTTGCGCTGTCTCGGAACCTCGAGTTCGCGGCGGACCTCAGGGCAGCGCGGTTGACCGGCGACGCCGTCGGACTGGCCCGCGCGCTCGAGCGGATCGACAGGTACCAGCGGGAAAGGAGCATCTCTCACAAATGGCTTCGGACGCATCCGCCGACCGCCGAAAGGGTGGACCGGCTGCTGGACACCGTCAGGCTGGTTTCCCGCCGGCCGCAGCCAGCGGTCATCTACATCTGATTGGTCACCAACGGATGTCGTCGTCGGTCGGAAGAGAGACGTCTAATCAGGCTGGGACCAATACACGTCGCACCCGGTACCGTTTCCCGCCGGCCATCATCGGCCCGGCAGCGGTGCCTCCATGTGTCGCCGAGTTCCAGTCCGCTGTTTCGGCGCTCCAGATGTCTCCCAGCGTCACCACGAAGCCGATCCGGGCATACTTGCCTGAGGCCACGTCCTCCCGTCGCTCGTCTGTGTCCGTTGCCAGGAAGACGATGACTGCGCTCATCGCCTTCTGAACGGCCTTCTGCAAGTGCGTGTTCTTCGTGACTGAGTCCCCGATCAGGTAGACGGCTCGCTCGGTATCGTTCTCGAAGGAAATGCCGCCACGGACATTCGCGTCAATGGCCGCCAACAGCTTCAGCGCAGGCCCCCGGGTCTTTTCGAGCTTCGCCGCATCGACCTGGAATTCGAGCAGGAACGGCGGGGCGTCACCCGCGCTAGCAAGTTTACCGCTCTTGAGAAAGAAATCGATTAACATGCCTGCGTTCCTATGTCCGGACCATGCCCTGGAACCTACAGTCGTTTCCAGTCATGGTCCATGCTGCCGTCGGATGAAAAGGTCCACGCCGGGTTGAACAATGACCCGATGGACGCGCCGCCAACTCAGCGTGGACCGACGGTCAGAATCATAAAGGATCCCGGCTTCAGGTGGGGTCGCGGGTCAGGGCGTTCCGCTGTCGGCGCCTCGAAGCCGTCGGTCTCCGCGGCCGCCAGCCAAATACGGTGCGTGGACGGGTCGATGGCCATGGTTCGTGCCGTCGGCATCGTCGGAACCGTCTGAACGACCGTGGGATGGTCGGGCCGTGACGCGTCGATTACGGTCAAGGTGCCGTCTCCGTTCGAACTGAAGGCCAACCCGGTTTCCGGATCGTAGGCTGCGGCATCGGTGGACGCCCCGATGGGCAAGGATGCCTGCAAGGCGCCGGTGGTGGCATCGACCACGGCCATTATCCGGTTGCGGCAGGTCGAGAACAGTCGGTTACCAACGATATCGATAGCGAGGCCCGCAGGAGAGTTGCATACCGCCCCGAGGTCGTAGGTTGCGACCACCTTCAGTCCGACGGTGTCGATGACCGCGATTTTCGAGATGTCCTCAAGATTGACGTAGAGCCGACCCTTGCCGTCGACAGCGGCGAATTCGGGCCGGCCGCCGAGCGCGACGGCGCCGATCACGGCGTCGGTCAGCGCATCAATGACCGTCAGGTCGCCGCTGTCGCCATTGGCCGCGAAGACGCGCCGGGAGGCGGCATCGTAGACGATGGCGTCCGGCTTCTGTCCTGTCGGCACGGTGGCGATGGTCTTCAACGTCGCGAGATCGAAGACGGTCACCGTGTTTGCGGCACCGTCGCTCACGAAACCCTTGCCGATGTCATAGGCCAAGGCGACGCCGTGGACACCCCGGGTGTCCGGAATCGAGCCGATGACCTTCCCGGTGGTCACGTCAAGCACGTCGACGCTGTCGCCGCGCGTCACAAACAGCCGCCGTCCCACCGGGTCGAAGGTCAGGTAGTCCCAGCGCACGGCCCCCAGAAGATGCCATGTCTCGAGCACCGTGTAGCCGGGGCCGTCGGCTCGGGCTGTGCCGGTCATGGGTAGCAGGCCGACCGGAACGAGTATCGCCAGAATGGCGACGAGTATTGGCCTGAAACAAGGATGCATGCCCACCTCCGAAGCCACGATTTCGCATCGTGATGACCACGGATGCGCACCAGATAGCTGACATCCTGACGATCCCGTCAAGCTGGCAGCTGTCGAAACGTCACATCCCAGGAACTGACGAAACGGTATCAATGGCCTGCGGTGGCGTGCACCCCCATCATGTTGCCGAGGAAGGGGAGAATCCGTCACCCTAGCAACTGGCGACCCTGGCCGCCGAGTTGAACTTCGCGGCGCTGGGATGGACCGGCCTCGACTTCAATCGTCGTTGCTCAAAGCTGCGACGATGCTTGGTTTGCACACCGAACAGTCACGTAGACCGTGCCGGGGATTTTGTCGATGACTTCGGTGGTCTCGGGCTTGCCAGTAACGGGATTGTTGGCAATCGTCGTGGTCACCATGTGGACCGTCCAGGCATCGGCACCTTCGTCAGCCTTGGTCGAGACATGGGTGTCGACGGGATAGACCGTCACGCCGACAGGACGCCGAAATGCCTTGATCGCAAACGAGCGAGGCGCCACGAAAATCTCGGCCTTCTCAGCAGCAGAGCACTGCGGCTTCGGGACAACCGAGCCTGCGGAAACGTACTTGGTCGTTTCGGCGGCATTGGCGGACGTGGCCAGCGACAGCAGGAGGGCAAGGGCGTAGAGGATGCGCATGGTTGTAAAACTCCTTTGGTTGTTGGGGTGGTGATGGTTACGGGGATTTCTGGATCGTCAGGTGTGCCGATACGAGCGCCGAAATGCCTATTGGACTGCGTTCAGATAGGACAGAATCCGAGTGGAATTGTCGTTACCCCATTTTGCATGGCCGCATGTTGGACGACACAGATAGGATTTATCGCGTCCACCCCTACGTCAATAGTTTAATTGTAGCCAATTAGCAAATTTAAGGGCCTTACGTGCTCCTGTATGCGTTTCTTTAGTAAGAGTCGTGTTGTGTTTTCAAGGATAAATCTTGGAAACCTGTCTCTGAAAGGCATGACAACTAGGCCAAGCCGGGGAAAGGTGCCTGGGGGGCGCATGTTGCTGGACGACAGCAAGCGCATTCACGACCGCCCCCTTCTTGACGCTTTGACCGACCGTTCCTACATACCGCGCCGACGATCGCCTTCCAGGGGTCGTCGGCGGCGTGACCGGCATCTCCACCGGGCCAACAGGCCGTCAAGCTGTTCGGATCGCTCTGAAAGAGGGTCATGATTATGGCTGCTGCCGTCGCAACCGTTCCTGTCATCGGCCACGAAGGAAACCTCACCCGCTATCTTCAGGAAATTCGCCGTTTCCCGATGCTGGACGTCGGGGAGGAGTACATGCTGGCCAAGGCATGGCGCGAGCACGGAGACGCCGATGCCGCCCATCGGTTGGTGACCAGCCACCTCCGCCTCGTCGCGAAGATCGCCATGGGATATCGGGGGTATGGACTGCCACTCTCCGAACTCATCTCCGAGGGCAATGTCGGGATGATGCAGGCCGTGAAGCGCTTCGACCCCGACCGCGGGTTCCGCCTCGCCACCTACGCCATGTGGTGGATCCGCGCCTCGATCCAGGAATTCATCCTTCACTCCTGGTCGCTGGTCAAAATCGGCACCACCGCCGCGCAGAAGAAGCTGTTCTTCAACCTGCGCAAGCTGAAGGGCCAGTTGCAGGCAATCGACGAAGGCGACCTGTCAGCCGAGCATGTCCGCTCCATCGCCGAGAAGCTCGACGTCCCCGAGGCCGACGTCGTCGACATGAACCGACGTCTGCGCGCGCCCGATCATTCCTTGAACGCGCCGCTGCGTGCCGACGCGGAGATGGAGTGGCAGGATACTCTGGTTGACGAGTCCGACAGCCAGGAGGTCGGCCTCATGCAGCGCCAGGAGTTGGGCAAGCGCCGCCGCCTGCTCAACGACGCCATCGAGGCGCTGAACGAGCGCGAGCGCCATATCTTCACGGAGCGACATCTCCGGGAGCAGCCCACCACCCTGGAAGAACTCTCGCGCCTCTACGGCGTCAGCCGCGAGCGCATCCGTCAGATCGAGGAGCGTGCGTTTCAGAAGATTCAGAAGGCCGTCAGGAAGGTGGTTCTGACCGAGCAGTTTGCCTGACGGTTTGTGCCCAGCCTGAACCGCGAGGCTCAGGCTGGGCACAACGACGCGAGCAACCTGGGCGGCGACGCTACATCCGAGGCGTTGGCCCGGCGGTCTGGACGGAGGTCAGGAACTCGACGATGGCGGCATGGCCATTGCCGGCCGCCCGGTGCAGAGGGGTGTCGCCATACTTGTTCGGGGTATTCACGTCTGCGCCATGGGCGACAAGATGCTCGACGATGGAGACATGTCCATATCGGGCCGCCCGGTGCAGGGGGGTGTCACCAACCGTATTCGCGGCATTCAAATCGGCACCATGGGCGACCAAACTCTCGACAATGGCGGCATGACCTTTTTGGACCGCCCAGTGCAGAAGGGTGGTGCCGTCTTCATCTTTGGCATTCACGTCGGCACCCTTGGCGACCAGGAACTCGACGATGGTGGCATGTCCGTCCCCGCCCGCCCAGTGTAGAGGGGGGGCACCCCAATCGTTGAGAGCATTCACGTCAGCGCCTTTGGCAACCAGGAACTCGACGATGGGGGCATGCCCATTCGCGGCCGCCCAGTGCAGAGGGGTGGCACCCCAATCGTTGGCGGCATTGATGTCGGCGCCCAGGGCGACCAAGCGCGTAACCTCACCCAAGTCGCCGCGGGCCGCAGCGTCAATCAACTTTCTCATCGTCTTCTCCCCAATCCAGGCATTCTGCTTGGCCTGATTCTCATGGTTGGCGATGCAAGGGACAACGAAGCGACCAACCGGGACGGCCAACCCGGACGGCGACGCTACATCCGAGGCGCATTTGGCTCGGCGGCCTGGACGGAGGTCAGGAACGAAACGATGGCGGCATGACCTCTACGGGCTGCCCAGTGCAGAGGGGTCTCGCCGTCCTCGTTTACGGCATTGACGTCGGCTCCGTTGGCGACCAGAAACTCAACGACGGCGGCGTGACCAAACGAGGCCGCCCAGTGCAGAGCAGCGTTGCCGTCCTCGTTTACGGCATTGACGTCGGCGCCCCTCGCTACCAGGAACTCGACGACATCGGCATGCCCAAACCCGGCCGCCCAGTGCAGAGGGGTGTTGCCATACCGGGTCACGGCATTCACGTCGATGCCATTAGCAACTAGGAACTCGACGATACGGGCATGACCAGACACGATCGCCCAGCTCAGAAGGATGCTGCCGCGCCCGTTCACGGCATTGACTTCTGCGCCGTTGGTGACCAACCGCGCAACCTCACCCAAGTCCCCACTGGCCACAGCGTCAATCAACTTTCTCATCGTCTCCTCCCCATTCCTGGCGTTGTGCTCAGCCTGAGTCTCACCATGGGCGATGCAAGGGACAACGAAGCGACCAGCCTGGACGGCGAGGCTACATCCGAGGCGCGGTTGCCTTGATGGCCTCCACGGAGGTCACCGTCAGATCGAGGAGCGTGCGTTTCAGAAGATTCAGAAGGCAGTCAAGAAGGTGGCTCTCGCCGAGCAGCTTGCCTGACGACCCATTGCGACCCACTGGGCCGCGCATGTGTTGCTTCAGAAAGGCGGCGGGAGGACGCACGTGGCTCAGTTCAGCCTAAGTCGGCCTCGCCAGTGACCGTACAAATGTCCGGAGACCTTGAGTTACGCGGACCTTCCCGTCGGCATAGCACACTAAATTTCGACAATCATGGGCACGTAGTTCTCAACCCCAGGTTCCGTACCGATATAACCACGGGGCGCAGAGACGACTCTCGTATTGCCGACCATGATAGCGAAAGAATGGTGAGTGTGACCGGAGACTAACAAGTCAGCACCCCACGAGCTGATTTCTTCGGAGATGTCACTGGCAAAAGCGGGAGACAGTATCCCGCCGCGATATACTTCTGCATTTGCCTCCCGAACCACGCCATGATGAACCATCACGATGACAATGTCGGCGTCTGTTTTTGCAATCGGCACTGCCTCAGACAGCCACGCTTTGCTGCGCTCATGTTGAGCGAGGGCGTCAGTTGGAGTGAAAGGGCGTCCACCGATAGTGATGTACAGGTGGTCATTCAGTCCGGATTTTGCGGCTATCATAGACTCGTTTTGTCGTTCGACGCCGTTTAACCGGTAATCGGTCCAAAAAAGAGAGCCCAGTATGGCAACCCTACGCCCACGGATAACGATGTCTGTGCGGCTGTCGTCGAGGAACCGGACGCGATCATTTGTTCGGGTCGCTGCCTCGGCCATAATCGCTAAGGTGGCGGTGATATCAACACCGTAGAATTCGTGGTTGCCCGCTATCAAAACAACTGGGCAACAACAGTAGGCAGCCACTTCATCTGCGTAGTCGACCGCCCTGGTTCCAGTCCAAGTGTCGCCAGCAATCAGCACCAGGTCGACTCCACGGATGGATGTGATGTCGGGGCCGAGGTGCGGATGTCCGGGCAGGTGTGCCCGCTCGAGAATATGCTGTCGCCAGCGGACAGGGAGGCTATCGTTTCTCCCATCGATGGCTTGAGTTCGCCCTCGATTGATCACAACAGTATCTTGGCCGAGATGGCAATCTGACATAACGCCGATGCGAATGCTGTCGCTCGAACGCGGTCGCTTCATCCTAAACCCTACCGTCCAAGGCTAACCGTTGTCACGCACGTGAACGCTTCTGAAGGTGACATCTGACGAAGGACTATATTGGATTCTTTAATCGTGTGTCATCTGCCTGAGCGGCACCTCGGCTGTGTTGCCGTCCCTGACATTGCGTTGGACCTGATCCAGGCAGGTGCCGAGGTCGCCGCGGAGAACGACGTCGGCATTATCCCTGGCCAATTCGTCGGCGATACCAATCCCGACCTTGCCGCGCTCCGCCGGCTACGACCGCAGCTAACGGTGATTCAGGGCGGCATGAACGTTGACAACCTCGCGCGAGCGTCGATTGATAGTCTCATCGGGGCAGCCAGCGGGTATCATTGGCGCGCGGCGATGTTGATGGTTAGGCGCCGTGTTGGCGCGGCATCACCGGGGGGGGGCTGCCATGAGACGCGTAGATGGAAACCTGCTGCTGTCCGCCGGCGACCTGAACACATTCCTGGGATGCCGGCACGCCTCCGCGCTGGACTTCCGTGCCTTGGACGAAGACCTCGATCCCGCGCCTCCCGACGCGACCATTGAGTTCCTCCAGGCCAAGGGCATCGCCCACGAGCAGGCGTATCTCGCCCAATTGCAGGACGAGGGGCGGTCGGTGGCTGTCATTCCTGACCGCGCGAGGCTGCCCGAGCGGGTGCAACTGACCCTGGATGCCATGCGCCGTGGCGAGGACGTCATCTATCAAGCGGCTCTCCATACCGGCCAATGGCACGGGTTCGCCGACTTCCTCGAACGGTCGTCCGAGCCGTCGGCGTTGGGAGCTTGGTCATATGATGTGGCGGACACGAAACTCAGCGCCAGCATGTCGGCAAGTTACGCCGTCCAGCTATCGCTCTACAGCAACCTGATCGCGGCAATCCAGGGACGGCCACCAACCCGGATGTCCGTCGCGCTGGGCAATGGCACCGTCGAGACGCTGCGGCCGACCGACTACCTCCACTATGTCGGCCACGCTCAGCGTCGGCTCGTGCAGTTCCTGGCGGACGGTGCCGAGCGCGTGACCACCGAACCAGACCCGTGCGGCCACTGCGGCATGTGTCGGTGGCGTGAGCGCTGCATGGCCGAGTGGACGGCGGCTGACCATTTGTCCCTCGTCGCCAACATCCGCGCTACCCAGCGCGAGAAGCTCGTCGCCGCCGGTGTGACGACTATGTCCGGCTTGGCAGACCTGCCCGACGAGGGTCGCGTCCCCGGCATGAGTCCAGACATCCTGGGCCGGCTGCGCGCCCAGGCCCGGCTTCAGGTCGCCGTCCGCGGCAGCGACGACCATCGCTTCGAACTGCTAGCGGCACCGCCCGGAAGGGGGTTCTCGCGCCTGCCCCGGCCGGCTGACGTCGACCTCTTCTTTGACATGGAGGGCGATCCGCTCTATCCCGGCGGACTGGAGTACCTCTTCGGCGTCCATGTCGGCCATCCGGAAACCGGAGAGTTCAAGGCGTATTGGGGACATGATCGGGCCGGGGAGAAAAAGGCCCTCGAGGCGTTCCTGGACTTCGTCGTCGGCCATCTCATCGCGCACCCCGACGCCCACATTTACCACTACAACCATTATGAGGTGACGGCCGTCCGACGCTTGGCTATGGCCCACGCCACCCGCGAGGCTGTAGTCGACGATCTGCTCCGCCGGCACAAGTTCGTCGACCTCCTAAAGGTCGTGCGCGAGGGGATGCTGGTTAGCGAGCCGCGCTACAGCCTCAAGAATATCGAGCACTTCTACATGGCGAAGCGCGGCGGCGACGTCGCCACGGCGGCGGACAGCATCGTCGCCTACGAGCGGTGGCGCGCGACCGCCGAGCAGCAGATCCTCGATGACATCGAGCACTACAACGCTGTCGACTGCCGCTCGACGGCGTTGCTACGGGATTGGCTGCTCTCCATCCGGCCGGGGGACACTCCCTGGTTCGATCCGGCCGACGTCGCCCCGGACTCCGAGGCGCTGGCCCGTCAAGCCGAAGCCGAGACTGAGCGGCTAGCAGTCGATGCGCGTCTGATGGCGGGAGTGTGTGAGGCTGAACGGCCGTTCCGCCAGCTCGTCGCCGATCTCATCGAATTCCATCGGCGCGAGGCCAAGCCGGGTTGGTGGGCGCTGTTCGACCGACAAAGCCACGACGCAGACGAACTCAATGAGGACACGGAGTGTCTCGGCGGGCTGCTATTGCAAGGGCCGCCCGAGAAGGACAAGCGGTCGTTCGTCCACACCTACCGGTTTCCGCCTCAGGAGACGAAGCTGCGCAAGGGCAGCAAGCCGCTTATCGTCGACACCCTCGAGGCCGCTGGTACGGTCGAGGCACTGGACATGGACAGGGGCGTCGTGGTGCTGAAGCGGGGCATGGCCAAAGGGCCGCTGCCGCAGGCACTCGCCATCGGCGCAGAGGGGCCGCTGGCCGACAAAGTGTTGCGCGCCGCCGTTCGACGCTTCGCCGACAGCGTCGCCGAGGGGTCCGGGAAATTCCTGGCGGTCGAGCGCCTCCTGCGCCGCGAGCCTCCGCGGCTGGTGGGCTACGCGCCTGGCCAGCCTCTAGTCCGGGACGGCCAGGATTTAATCGAGGCCACTACCCTGGCGGTGACCGCAATGGATGGCACCCACCTGTTCGTCCAAGGGCCGCCTGGCACCGGCAAGACCTACACTTCGAGCCACGTCATCGTGGAACTGATGCGACAGGGCAAAACCATCGGCGTCGCCAGCAACTCGCACAAGGCCATCAACAATCTGCTGAGCGGCGTCGAGAAGGCGGCCAGGGCTGCAGGCTTCATGTTCGTCGGCGTCAAGAAGTCAACCGACGCGGATAGTGCATTCAATGGCCAAATAGTGCGTGACGTGTTCGACAACGCCCAGATTCCGGCCGATGCCCAGCTGATTGCCGGCACGGCATGGCTGTTCAGCCGTGAGGAGTTCGAGCAGTCGGTCGACTATCTGTTCATCGATGAAGCCGGCCAAGTCGCCCTGGCCAATGTCGTGGCCATGGGCACGGCCGCTCGAAATATCGTACTGGTCGGCGACCAGCAGCAGCTCGGGCAGCCCACGCAAGGAGTCCATCCTGGTGAGTCAGGTGCCAGTGTCCTGGAGCACCTGCTCGGCGGACTCGCCACGGTCCCCGCCGACAGAGGCACCTTTCTCGACGTGTCGTGGCGGATGCATCCGGAACTCTGCGGCTGGATTTCCGAGGCGATCTATGACGGGCGTCTGCGCAGCCACCATAGTGCCGCCACTAAACCACTACCAGCTGAAGCTGGTAGGTTTGGGTCTAGGCTGGAAGCCGGG
>JBAXPR010000121.1:0-9923 GCA_037132135.1 Rhodospirillaceae bacterium | reverse complement strand
AGACGGTGTGCGGCGGCTCGGGCGCCGGCTACACCTTCGACGGCACCAGCGCCGTCCACACCCACATGACCAACTCGCGGCTGACCGACCCCGAGGTTCTGGAGTGGCGCTATCCGGTGCTGGTCGAGGCGTTCCGCATCCGCTCGGGCTCGGGCGGGCTCGGCCGCTTCCATGGCGGTGACGGCACGGTGCGGCGGCTGCGCTTTTTGGAGCCGATGAGCGTCGCGCTTCTGGCCAACCGCCACCGGGTGCCGCCCTTCGGCCTGAATGGCGGCTATCCCGGCAAGCCGGGCGCGGCCTGGATCAAGCGCGCCGGGGGCGGCCGCGTCTGGCTGCGTTCCACCGACCGCGCCGAGGTCGCCGCGGGTGACGTCTTTGTGATCCAGACTCCCGGCGGCGGCGGCTACGGCCCGCCCGAGGGCGAGCCGCCGGGGCCGCCGCCCGCCATCGTCTACGAGGAGCTTGATCCCTGGGCGGCCTTCAAGGCCGAGGACATCGTTCAGGCGGCGGTAAAGGGACGGCCCGCGGCGTTGCCCCGGTTCGCCGAGGAGGCGGAGGAGGAATGAGGTCGATCACTCTCGACGATGGCGAGCGGCTCCAGGTGGCGGTGCGCGGGCATGGTCCGCCCGTGGTCCTGCTCCATGGCTGGGCGACCGCGCTCGGCATCTGGTCGCGGCTGATCGACGACCTGGCCCGGAGCCATACCGTCTATGCCTGGACCGCACGCGGCCACGGCGAGCCGCATCCCGGCAGCGGCGGTGGCCGCGAACCGCCGGTGGTGGCGCGCATGGCCCGCGACCTTGCGGCGGTGATCGGCCATTTCGGCCTGATTCGGCCGACACTGGTCGGGCACTCGATGGGGGCGCTGGTGCTCTGGCAATTGATCGCCGACCATGGCCCCGGCGCCGTCGGCCGGCTGTGCCTGATCGATCAGTCGCCCCGGCTGGTCACCGACGCCGATTGGCGCCTTGGCATCTACGGCGACTGGAGCCGCGACCGCGACCGCGCCTTCATTGATGATCTGCGCGCCGATTTTGCCGAGACCGTGCTGCGTCTGATCGCCGGGGGTCACAACGAGGCGGCCCGCGACCAGTACCGGCAGAATGGTCGCGGCATCCAGCGGTTGCGCGAGATGCTGCGCGGCCGTGCCGCCGAGCCCCACATCGTGTGCTGGCAGAGTCTGACTGCCGCTGATTATCGACCGCTGCTGCCCGCGCTGACCATGCCTGTGATGCTGGTGTATGGCGGCGTCAGCAACTACTATGGCCCGGAAACTGCGCGTTATGTGGCGTCGCGGATTCCCGGGGCCGCTCTTCATGTCTTCGACGACGCTGATCACTCGCCTCATCTGGCCGACCGCGACCGCTTCCTTGCGCTGTTGCGGAGCTTTATTGTCGGGGGGGCATGATCGGCCGCTTGACAAAGTTTATTTTCAGCGCACCGTGTATGCAGCGAGACCGTAGAGGAGAGACACCGTGAGTAAATACGAGGAAAGAGCCTACAACGTCGGCCGTACCAAGCCCAACATCGCGGGCATGAAGAACCAGTTGGCCCGGTTGAAGCACGACCTCGAACAGTTCACCGCCCGCAAGCCGTCCGGCCCGGTGGTCATCACCCTCAAGGACCGCATCCGCGAGCTGGAGGGCACCATCGCCGAAGCCGAGGCCAACAAGAAGCGCGAAGCCCAGGCCCGCGCCAATGCCGACGAGTCACTTGGCGAAGGCGGCCCGAGCTACACCCGGGGGCCGCACTCGGTCTCGACCCGCTTCCCTCCGCGCGGCAAGCCGACCAAGATTACGACGACCTGACCGCAGCGTCCGTGCTGACGGTTCAACGGACTCTCAGCACGATCTTGCCGATATGGGCGCTGCTTTCCATCAGGCGGTGGGCTTCGGCGGCTGCGGCGAGAGGGAAGGTCCGGTTGAGCACCACCGTTACGGCGCCGCTTTCCAGCAGCGGCCAGACTTTTTCGCGCAGTGCCCCGGCGATTCGGGCTTTTTCCGCCACCGGGCGCGGGCGCAGGGTCGAACCGGTCAGGGTCTGGCGTTTCAGCATCACCGGCATCAGGTTGAGCGCGACCTTCGGCCCCTTGAGGAAGGCGATGCTGACATGGCGGCCGTCGGCGGCCAGGATTTCGAGATTGCGCGCGACATAGTCGCCGCCGACCATGTCGAGAATGACGTCGACGCCCTTCCTGCCCGTCGCCTCGCGGATCACCGCCACGAAATCCTCCCGGCTGTAATCAATGGCGCGGAACGCCCCCAAATCCTCGCAGGCCCGGCACTTTTCGGCGCTGCCCGCGGTGGTGAAGACGCGGGCGCCGAAGGCCCGGCCGAGTTGGATTGCGGTGGTGCCGATGCCGCTGGAGCCGCCGTGGACGAGCAGCGACTCGCCGGAGCGCAAGGCGCCGCGCTCGAAGACGTTGTGCCAGACCGTGAAGAAGGTCTCGGGCAGCGCCGCCGCCCGGACGGCATCGAAGCCCGCGGGCACCGGCAGGCATTGGGGCGCCGGTGCCGTGCAGTATTCGGCGTAGCCGCCGCCGGTGAGCAGCGCGCACACGACATCGCCGACCGCCAACCCGCCGACCTCGGGGCCGAGCGCGACCACCCGTCCCGCAACCTCGAGCCCGGGAATGTCTGAGGCGCCGGGGGGCGGCGCGTAATGGCCCTGGCGCTGAATGATGTCGGGGCGGTTCACGCCCGCTGCCGCCACCTCCAGTAGTACCTCGCCGGCCGCCGGCACCGGCACCGGCCGGATGGTGGCGCGCAACTGCTCGGGGCCGCCGGGCGCGGCGATCTCGATCGCGGTCATGGTCGCGGGGAGGGCGGTCATCGGGAAACCTCTTTTCGGCAGCGGCGCGCTCAAGGTAAAACGACCATCGGCGGACGGCAAGCCGTCATCGCAGGCGAGGGAGGCCCCACCCCATGGCCATGGACACTGACGAGTTGGAGCCGCGCAAGAAGAAGCCGGCGTTGAAAGACCTGACTGTGCTCGGGATCGCCGATCTCGAGGACTACATTCTCGAGCTGAACGGCGAAGTTGAGCGCGCCCGCGCCATGATCGTCAGCAAGAAAGCCGCCCTCAGCGGCGCCGCGGCGTTCTTCAAGCCGCGGTAGGGTGGTCATTCCCCCAACCCCTTGGCCTGGGCGTCGAGTTCGGTGCTTCGGGCCTCGGTGAGGTCGGCACGGCAGGCAGACCACAGGAAGCGCGAGAGCAGGCCGCCATGGGCCTGGTTGGCGACCACGCGGCAGTCGGCGTCGCGGAATTTCAGCCAGGCACGCTGGGCGTCCAGCAGCAGCTTGGCGCCGTCCCCGGCGTCGAGGGCCTGCCGGGCGGCGGCGTAGGAGCGGTTGAGGCGCTGGTCGGCTTTTTGGTCGGCGGCTTCGGCGCACGTCACCATCGCCTCGATGCCCGGGGCACCGGCGCAGTCCCCGCCGCTCCCGGCCGCGCCCGGGAGCGGCGCGGCCAGCATGGCGATGAGAACGGAGATATGGAAACGTTTCATCCTCCCTCTCCGTTTCAGCGCTCCTCTCACCGCTCGTTGGCGAACTCGTCGAGTTCCTTGGCGCCTTCGGCGTCCAGGGTCAGGAAACCATGGCGGCGGATCATGCGTGACCTCCGGTGCGGGCGCGCAGCTTGCCGAGCAGGCGCTTGGTGGCGAAGCCGTCGGGCACCTCGCCCAGGCTTTTCTGGAAGCTTCGGATGGCGGTGCGGGTGGCCGGGCCGATCAGGGCATCGGCCTTGCCGGAATTCAGTCCGAGCACGGTCAGGCGCTCCTGAAGTTCCTGCCGTTCGGAGCGGCTGAGCGCCTCTTCCTGGCGCGGCCAGGGGGCGACGATCCGGCCGCCGCCGGCCATGCGGTCGGCAAGCAGGGCGACGGCCAGGGCATAGCTGGTTGAGGGGTTGTAGCGCATGATGGCGCGGAAGTTCTCGCGCAGCAGGAACACCGGCCCGGTATGACCACCGGGGGCGAGGATGGCGGCGGTGCCGGTTTCGGCCAGCGGCGCCCCCGAGACCGGGCGCACGCCAAGGGCCAGCCACTCCGACACCGGCTTTTGGATGGTGTATTCCGCCTGATCCCAGGGGAAGTCGGCGGGCACCCGCACCTCTTCGCCCCAGGATTCTCCCGGTCGCCAGCCATTGCCGATGCGTACGAAATGGGCGGTCGAGGCGAAGACGTCGGGCAGGCTGCTCCAAATGTCGCGCCGGCCGTCGCCGTCGTAATCGACGGCATGCTTGAGGAAGATGGTCGGGATGAACTGGGTCTGACCCATCGCCCCCGCCCAGGAGCCGCACAGCTGCTCGAGCGGAATGTCGCCGTTGTCGAGGATGCGCAGCGCCGCCAGAAGTTCGCCCCGGAAGAAGGCCGGTCGGCGGCTCTTGTAGGCCAGGGTGACGAGGGCGTCGATCACCGACCAGGTGCCGAAATCGTGGCCGTAATCGCTCTCGACGCCCCAGAACGCGACCAGGATTTCCGCGGGCACACCGTATTCCGCCGCTACCCGGGCCAGCAGGGGTCGCGAGGCGGCGATCTTGGCCTTGCCCTGGCTGACCCGGTCTTCGGACACCGCGCTATCGAGGTAGTTCCAGACCTGACGGGAAAATTCGGGCTGGCTCGAATCGAGTTCCAGCACGCGGTCGAGAATATGAACGTGGGCAAAAGCGGTGTCGACGGTGCGGCTGCGGATGCCCTGGCGCACCGCTTCGGCCCGGAGTTCGGCCAGCCACTCGGGCAGGCTGAGGCTGCGGGCGGCGATCGACTCGGCTTCGGTGCCGGGAGTCGCGGGCAGCGCGCCGCCGGGCGGAGCCGCGCCGCCGCTTGAGGCGCAGGCGGCCAGCAGCAGCAGGGTCATCCCGGCGCCGGCCAGCCGGCTGGTCCAACGGTCGCGCCTGCCGTGCCGGCGGTCGCCTGCATCCCGCTTGTCGCCCTCGGTCATGGTCTCGGTTCCTTCCGCATCGCCCGCCGAATCTTCTCCGCCCTCGCCGGCGCGAAGTCAACCGCGGCCTTGTCGTCAGGGCTTGGGAGGCTCGGCCAGCGGCACATGGGGCGCGGCGTCCCGCGGCAGAATTCCGGTCAGGCGCGGGTCGTGGAAACAGCGGTGGACATGCTCGACCAGGGTGAAGCCGGCGCGCTGGTACATCGGCAGCGCGGCCGGGTGGTCGAAGCTGCAGGTGTTGACCAGCAACCGGTGCGGCCGGCTCTTCCAGGCGCGGGCAACGGTGTGGGACAGGAACCAGGAGCCGAGGCCGCGGCCGATCTGGCCTGGCATCAGGCCGAAATAGGCCAGCCGGATATCGGGGGCCGGGCGACGATCGAGTTCGGCGAAGCCGGCGACCCAGCCGGCGATCGTCAGCACCAGGATCTCGAGCCGGGAATCATGGATGATCGCCCGCAAGGCGCCATCGCCGAGGCGGCGGCGCTCGTTCCACAGCCAGGGCTCGCCGACGCTCTGATAGAGAAAGCGATAGGCGGTAACCCCGGGCCGGATCAGCCGGCGGATCACCGCGTCAGCCAAAGGCGGCGGCTCCGGAGGCCGTTCCGGAGCCGCGCGCATCTCAAGGTAGGTCACCACGACCGGGAGCATGCCGGGTGGTGGCGGCTTGGCCCCAGGGGGCCGGCGATCAGTCCGGTCGCTCAGGCGCCGACCGCCACCGGCAGCTCCGGGCGCAGGCCCCATTCGGCCCAGGACCCGTCATAGACCGCGACGTCATCCTTGCCGACGAGATAGAGGCCAAGCGCGATGATGCAGGCGGTGACGCCGCTGCCGCAACTGGCGGTGACCGGGCGGGCGAGATTGATTCCGGCGGCAGCGAACCGCTTCAGCAGCTCTTCGGCCGGCAAAACCGTCTTGGTTTCGGGGTCGAGCAGGTCCGGATAGGGCAGATTGAGCGCGCCGGGAATGTGACCGCTGCGGCGGCCCGGCCAGGGGTCGGGGGCCTCGCCGCGGAAGCGAGGCGCGCCCCGGGCATCGACCACCTGTTCGTGGCCCGACGCGATGTTGGCCACCATCTGATCGACTTCGCGGACCAGGGTATGGTTGTAGGTGGCGGTGAAATGGCGCTGGCGCGAGACCGGTGGCAGATCCTCGATCGGGCGCTTTTCCGCCAGCCATTTCGGCAGGCCGCCATCGAGCACCGCAACGTCGCGGTGGCCGAACACCCGCAGCATCCACCACACCCGCGCCGCTGACATCAGGCCGTGGGCATCGTAGATCACGATGCGGTTGCCGTCGCCGAGGCCGAGGCCGCGCATGCGCGAGGAAATCTTCTCGGGCGGCGGCAGCATGTGCGGCAGATCGCTGCCGGAGTCGGCGATATCGTCGATGTCGAAGAACACCGCGCCGGGGATGTGGCAGCCTTGATACTCGGCCCTGGCGTCGCGGCCGCTCTCCGGCGTGAAATAGGTGCCGTCGACGATTCTGACGTCGGGTGCCGTCAGGTGGTTACCCAACCAGTCGGTGCTGACCAGCGCGTCGGGTCGAGAGTAGGGCATCGGGTGGAATCCTCCTCAGGGTCCTTATATGTCATCTTTATTATTGTTTCCGCACTTGAACGCAAGGCGGGGGACGATTGCCGGACACTTTAGACCGGAACCGCCGGCGGGAAAAGCGTCAAGACGGCGGAGACGGGCGGCTGGGACGAGGCGTCTCAGCCCGCGGTGGCCCAGAGTCGGCGCAGCCGCTCGCGGTTGCGGGCCAGCCAGGCGATGGCGATGATGATTGCCGAGTTGTCGAGGGTGCCGGCGTCGAGGCGGGCGATGGCCTCATCGGTGGTCATGACCACGGTCCGGATGTCCTCGTGCTCGTGGACGAGGCCGTGAACGCCGCCGGCGGTTCGGGCGTCGGTCCGGGCGCAATAGAGGCCGATGGTCTCGCTGCTGCCGCCCGGGCTGGGCAGGTAGTCGGCGATCGGGATCAGGTCGGTGGCGACGCAACCGGTCTCTTCGAGGGTTTCGCGGTGGGCGACCGCCTCGGGGGCTTCGCCCTCGCCGATGATTCCGGCCACCACCTCCAGCAGCCAAGCCTGCCGTCCGGCGGCGTGGGCACCGATGCGGAACTGTTCGATCAGCACCACGCGGTCGCGGTCGGGATCATAGAGCAGGACGGCAACCGCGTGGCCGCGCTCGAAGACCTCGCGGACCATTTCGCCGGTCCAGCCGCCCGCGAAGGTGGCGTGGCGCAGCCGGTAGCGATCGATGCGGAAGTAGCCGCGAAAGACGGTTTGGCGCTCAAGAATATCGATATCGTGTGGTGTCACGGCGGCGGGTCCGGCTGGCGGGAAGGCGGCTTGGGGTTTAACCGATCCGCGGCACTTGCGCCAGCGCCGCCATGGGGATAGAGAACCCAAGACCCCCCGGACGGAGAAAGGCGCGCCCCTTGACGATCAGACGCTCGGACACCTGCTATTACTGCAAGTTCTGGATCGGTCAGGGCGTGCGCGAGCGCGGCCCCAAGGGCTCATGCCGGCGCTATCCGCCGGTGGTCACCGACCGCTGTCCCGAAGGCGCCTTTCCGATCACGCTGTCAACCGACTGGTGCGGCGACTGGCAGCGGGAACTCGGCGGCGCCATCGATCCCGGCGACTGGCAGACCCAGAACGAAGCCTGAGCCGGGGTCCCGCTCGCCAAGGGGGGACTCGACGCTTCCGTCCGTTCCCCGTATATTGCTCACGAACGATCGCATTGCCGGCTGCGGTGATGCGGACAGCCCGCCTCTTCTTTTCCGTACGAGGCACCAAGCCGATCCTTCTGGTCGGCAAGGCAGGTGCTGGCAGGGCAGGTGGAGGAAGGCATGAATTTTCAGATCGTTAAGGCCGTCGAGACGACCGAGATCAGGCTCGAGGGGCGACTGACCTACGACGATCATATTAAATTCAACGAAATCAAGATTGTGGCCGGGGATGTCCCGAGCCGGAAGATCATCCTTGATCTTTCCGCCCTCGAGTTCATCGATTCGGCCGGTCTTGGCATGCTGGTCATCTTTGAAGATGCCGCCAGCGTCGTCAACAGCGAGGTCACGATTCGGGGCGCCCACGGCATCGTGCGCAAGCTGATGGACCTGATCAACTTCGGTGAACTGATCCGTCTTGTCGACTGAGGGTGCTCAGGCGGTCCCGAGCGCCTCGCCGAGCCGGAGCACGGTTTCTTCCTCGAACGGCCGGCCAACCACCTGCAGTCCGAGCGGCAAGCCCTCGGCCGACTGGCCCACTGGCACCGAGATTGCCGGCAGGCCGGCGAGGTTGACGGTGACGGTGAAGATGTCGTCGAGATACATCGCCACCGGGTCGTCCATCTTCTCGCCGATGCCGAAGGCCGGCACCGGCGACGTCGGGTAGAGCAGGGCGTCGACCCCGGTCAGCGCCGCGGTGAAATCGCCGGCGATCATCCGCCGCACCTGCTGAGCCTTCTTGTAATAGGCGTCGTAATAGCCGGCCGAGAGCACGAAGGTGCCGAGCAGAATCCGCCGCCGCACTTCGGTGCCAAAGCCGGCCGAGCGGGTGGCCTCATACATCTCGATCAGGTTATCGCCGGGGCTGGTGACCCGCTTGCCGAACCGGACGCCGTCGTAGCGCGCGAGGTTGGAGGAGGCCTCGGCCATGGCGATGATGTAATAGCAGGGCAGGGCGTAGCGGCTGAGTGGCAGCGAGACCTCGACCACCTCGGCCCCGGCGGCGCGAAGGCGGCGGGCGCCTTCGTCCCAGGCGGCGCCGACGTCGGCGCGCAGACCCTCAAGGCGGTATTCCCGGGGCACGCCGACGCGCAGGCCGCGGACGCTTTGGCCGAGCGCGGCCTCGTAGTCGGGCACGGGGCGGTCGACCGAGGTCGAATCCCGGGCATCGAAGCCGGCCATCTCCCGGAGCAGGATCGCGGCATCGCGGACGGTGCGGGTAATCGGCCCGGCCTGATCCAGCGACGAGGCGTAGGCGATGATGCCCCAGCGCGAACAGCGGCCATAGGTCGGCTTGATGCCGACAATGCCGCAGAAGCTGGCCGGCTGGCGAATCGAGCCCCCGGTGTCGGTGCCGAGGGAGGCCGCCGCCGCCCGAGCCGCCACCGCCGCCGCCGAGCCGCCCGAGGAACCGCCGGGAACCAGCGGCGTGTCGTCGTCCCGGCGCTTCAGCGGATTGATGGTGGCGCCGAAATGGCTGGTCATGGTCGATGAGCCCATGCCGAACTCGTCGAGATTGGTCTTGCCCAGCATCACCGCGCCGGCGGCCCAGACCTTGCCCGATACCGTCGATTCGTAGGGCGGTGTGAAACCGTCGAGAATGTGGCTGGCGGCGGTGGTGGCGACGCCCTTGGTGCAATAGAGATCCTTGACCGCGATCGGCAGGCCCTCGAGCGGTCGCGCGCTGCCGGCCCGGAGCCGGGCGTCGGCGGCATCGGCATCGGCAAGCGCCCGCTCCGGAGTCTCCGTGATGTAGGCATTGAGCGCGCGGGTCGCCGCCATGGCTCCGAGATAACCCTCGGTCAGTTCGCGCGCCGAAAAGGCGCCCTTCCGAAGGCCGTCGCGGGCCTCGGCCAGGGAGAGAGCGGTCAGATCGGACATGGCAGCAACGCCCCGCAGGTAATCTCAAAAAAGGTGGCCGGGTCGCACAGCGGCGAGTCCCGCGTCTGTCATAGGGCGAGGCGGCGCCGACATCAACGGCGTTGAACGCCCGCAGCCGGCCGGGACCAAACGGTGGACCCACCGGCAAGACCCCTGGATCGCCGCAATCCTGAAACCATACTGTCACACTCGGCCATTAGGGTGTTTCGGGGGGGCTTCAGGTCTCTGTTGTGCGACGCAGCAAAAGCGGCTCAGTGACGGCGACCGCAGGTCGCACGCATAAGCATTGGCCGCAATTGACAACCGCCATGGGCACAGTGAAACCATGCCTATCCGGTTGACACATACACCCACTAGGGATAGAGTTTGTTCAAA
>JBAXPR010000120.1:0-9935 GCA_037132135.1 Rhodospirillaceae bacterium | reverse complement strand
ACCCATTGAGTGACCCGCGAGCTGAACCCCAAGGGGTGGGTGGGTAATTACATGCGCTGATGATTACCGATCTGTGGATGCCCAACGTCGGCGGCCTCGATCTGCTCAAGCACCTGCGCAAGACCAATCCCAAAATGCCGGTGATCGCCATCTCGGGCGGCGCACCAGGCCGCGCCCCAATCGATTATTCCGTCGCTCTGGCGCAGACTTGGGGGGCCGACATCGTAATCTTCAAGCCGTTCGACAACGATTATCTGGTCGAAGAGGCCAAGAAACTCCTGGTCGAATACGCTGCGTAATCAAGTGGCTATCTGTCTTCGAGTTTAAGCAGAAGGCTTTCATCGAACTGCGCCAAGCCAAACTCCAACATCCCATCCAAAATAGTCTTCATTGACCGAACAAGGCACTCGCGGTCTTCGTTCGGGATGCTGGCTATTATTTCAACAAGTTTGTGGGTTGGGTCTATTTCAAGGGCTTTTCTGCCAGCCTTGTTGACGATTATCAGGTCGGCTCTCCTGCTTCTTGGATTGGGATGGCGCTCAACATAGCCCTTATCAATTAGCATCCGCACGGTTCTGGTGACCGGCGCCAGCGTGATCCCTTGGAACCGCGCCAAATTCGCCATCGTCCGGCTGAACGGCGGCGCGTCGGCAAAATAGCGCAGTGCCACCCATTGTGCCGGCGTCATGCCTCCAGAAAATCCCATGCCGTGGATCAAGCGCGACGCTTGCTTAAACAGCGCCGTCATACCCTCCGGTGAGAATTCTTCCTTCATTGCATAGCGCCTCTCGTCTTTGGCGTGACAGCCCTTGCGTCGGGCAACATTGAGATAGCGCACTGCCGCGTCCGAGACAATCACTTGCATGAAATGCGACCCATCGGGTATCTGTGGGAGGATGCGTCATAAGGCGCGCACACATATGACATATTGCTTCCGACAATATTTGGCGCTAAACTTCACCCGATAATGGCCCGTTGGCGCGCCCTGCTTTGGGGGCAGCACGGGCAGCACAAGGAGAAAAGTTAGCAGCGCAACCAGAAAGGAAGCGTCGCCATGCCCGAAGGGAACGACACCATGGGAGACATCACACTGGCCGCATCGACGAGAAATTCGTTGCTATCGGTCAAAGACACGATGGGGAAGATGACTACTACTCAACGGCGCCTCGAAAGTGGCAAGGCCGTTGATACTGCTATTGATGATGCAGTAAAGTATTTCAAAGCGAAAGGGCTGACCGATCGCGCACAAGATTTTACCGATTTGAAATCAAACATCGATCAAACAATCTCCCTTATTGGCACGGCTTCGGAAGGATTGTCTACCGTATTGTCCATTTACAAACAAATGAAAGGTTTGCTACAGGCTGCAAAGGTTGCAAATGGCGGAACAGTTATCCCAAGAATTGCTACTCAATGGGATAATTTATTAAAGCAGGCGGATAGCGTTGCTTCGGATTCTTCATATCAAGGCAAAAGTCTTGTCTTGCCGTCAGATCCATCTGGATGGCACGATACTGGTATCTTGGATGTTGCTGTATCACCCAGCCCAAATGCCGCGCCATTGCAGATTAAAACTTCCATTCTGCCTCCGTATTCGGTTGGGCCTGAATTTTCGCCGGCTTATAATGTTGCTATGACACCAGTAGGCGCTCCCGTTCACATTAACCAAACCATTCTTAATAGTGGAATTCCGAACTCGACAATGTTTATGGATGGTGCGGGCAACGGCGTAGGGAATTATGTAATTTTTTCAGGTTATGAACCCGCCATATGGCGCGATAATAAAACTGGTGAATTCATCGCAAATGACGGCTCTGGCGTTAAAGATTGCATTCTTCAAAATGTGTCAATTGTGGATCAAAAGTTCCAACAAGGCGCCAACCCACAAGATATAACTGGGGCAATGATAATTCAAGCCACGATTAGTGGGCAGCAGAATATTCCGAATGGGACTTATAATTTTTGCTTATATGACGAGCCGGGCGGAAATCAATATTATGGTAATGGATTTCAAGGGCATCCTGCAACTGCGCCACCCACTATATCAACACCAGCTGACACAATCACACAGCAAACTCGACCTACAATTAATTATAGCAGTGCTTTTGGTGGGTTCGGAACGCCAGACATGATCACTCAAGCGGAAACGGCTTGCGATAACTCGATCGAGTTCATTCATTCGTTGCAGGCCGGCTATGGCGGAAACAGCACTTTTCTTCAATCCCGCATTAACTTTAGTAATGATATGTCAAACACCCTCCAGGAGGGCTCGGATAAACTAACCCTCGCTGATCTCAACGAAGAGTCCGCCAATTTGGTTGCATGCCAAACTCGCCAGCAAATTGGCATTCAATCTGTTGCAATTTCTGGGCAGCAACAGCAATCGATTTTGTCACTACTCCGATAACCAAAATCTCAAAGCACTTCCACCGCCGCCCGCATCAGGTCATCGTTCACCTCAATATACCGCTGCGTCGTCGTGAGGTGCTGATGCCCGGCCAACTGCATGATGACCTTCGGGCTGATGCCGCTGTGCGCCAACTTCGTGATGAACCAGCGCCGCCCGCTGTGGCTGGTGGCTCCGTCCAAGCCAGCCTGCCCATACAGGTCGCCCATGAGTTGGCAAAGGGTGTTGGCGGAAAATGCAGTCCGCTTCTGCGTCATCAACAACGGCCGGTCGGCCTTGAGGTTTTCCCCCAGCCCCTGCCGATACCGTTCAATCTCCTTCCGGAGCCGGTCGGACACGAACACGACCCGAGCGTGTCCACCCTTGGTGATCTCCGACGACAACCTGATTTGGCTGCGCACCGTCGCTCCGTCGGCCTCGAACACATCGCCGATCATTAGCGCGGCGATTTCCCCGACCCTCATGCCAGCCTGATAACTCAAAATGAAAGCCATCCGGTTTCGGGCGGCGTGCTTGGTTTGGCTGACCACTGCCAAGATACGCTTCTGCTCGTGGTCGGTGAGAACGCGGGCTTGAGACATGGGAAACCTCATAGTTGGTGGTGTTTCTATACCAACTATTATGTTTCCAGCCAGACAGGAGGTCAATCGATGGTTGAAGCCCAGCGTTTCTGCGGGTTTTCAGCGAAACCTCACATAATGTGCGGAATATGAGGTTTTGGCATGGATAGAGAATGTGGGCAGACCGGAATGGGAGGACGAAATGCTGCCAATCGCGGCGAAAGAATGGATGGCCGAGGGTGCCGCCATTGGTGAAGCGTAGGGTGAGGCCAAGGGCCGTGCCGACGGCAAGGCTGATACCGCCCTTCGACTTCTCCGTCGCCGGTTCACTGCGCTGCCCAGCGACATTGAGCAGCGCGTTCGCACTGCCACTGGTTCTGTGGTTGTTCGCGCAGCACATCACCTTAAATCGCCATCAACTCAAGCCTCACCAATACTACCGGTAGATTGACCCCGCCGGAGCCACAACACTACTCTTATCGTCATCAGCCCAAATTTCGCCGACACCGACAACATCCAACAAATTGTTTTTATCACGGGCCAATTTATGGACTTCCTTCCTCAGATTTACATGGCCGTAATGTTTCTCAATCATTCCAACCGATGTCCCCATCTGTTTCGCGAGCAAGTGGATTGGAACGCCAGCCTCCAACCGGATGGTTGCGTATGTATGTCGAAGCGAATATGGAGTGCGATTATCGCCCGATATTGGGTCCTTTAACATTCCGAACTCAACCAACATCTCATTAAACATTGTTTTCGGATCCCACTGAACGCCCTTCGAGTAGCAAAAGACATAATCATCAGGATCAGTGAATTTACTATGATCATTCCAAAATCTTATAAACCTCGTTGCGTGTGGCTGCCCCGTCAGTGTTCGACTTGGCTTCGCAGCGGTTGCTTTTCCATAGGCAATAATCTCAGTAAACCAACTGCCGCCAACCCCAAACTTGCTAATGTGCTTCCACTTTAGCAATTTAGCATCGTTTGTTCGCATGCCCGTTGTCAGCATTATCTGGACATATGCCCTCATGAGCCTTCTTCGATAGCCGATTGAAGCGTGGTTTGTTGATGCAACCCATTTGTCCATCAACGCATAAAGTTTTTTCTCTTCATCTCTTGTAAACGCAGGCCGTGTCTCAGCCTTTAAATGTGACATCTTCGGGATTTTACCTGCTGGGATATCCCCCTTCATGATCAGGTTTTTACGCACGGCCAGTTCGAACACCTTCCGCAATGTTTGGAGTTCCATGGTAAGCGTTTGACGAGCAGGCTTCTTCTCACAGCCCATACGCCACTCTATGTATTCCGCAATATGGTCGTCCTTGATCGCATGAACCTGCTTATCGCCGAAGAACTCTCTGATAATACCATTCGATTGTAATTTATAAAGATATGCCATATGAGTTGAGAGCATCTTAGCCTTCAACCGCTCATCTACCCATTTCTGAAAGTCGTCCAGCAGGTCACGCATATATCGGACTTTGGTCGGCAGCCCATGCTTTTTAGCCCAACCTTGCTCGTTGAACCATTCCTTGGCGGTGACAATCGCTTTATGTTCATCGGTGGTTTTCAGGGACTTGAAGACATACTCACCATCAACCCGCATCCTGGTTTGCCAGAAGCGTGATCCGGTTCGCTTGAAAACCAGAAGGCGGCCTTCTTCGAATTCGTATCGGACCTCCGACATGGCTGAAAACCTCGCCCGAGAAAGTGCTCAACTCTTGTCGAAGGATTGCGTAGGAACAGGGGGAAATCAAGCCCTAAAGCGCGACTTAAGCACAACTATAAGTAATGCTCAACTTTTGTGTATGTCGATAACACATTGTTTTCATTGATGCTATGATGGATATATCCGAACAACCACTTCAAGGGCACGCAGGTGCTGACCCCGCCCCGGCCGCGCCTGGAGGAGATCACCGCCACCGGCCTCGATCTCCGGGACATCAAGGGCCAGGAGACGGCCAAGCGGGCGCTGGAAGTTGCCGCCGCCGGCGGCCACAATCTGCTGATGATCGGTCCGCCCGGTTCAGGCAAGTCGATGCTGGCGGCACGGCTGCCCGGCCTGCTGCCGCCGCTCGCCCCGGCCGAGGCCCTCGAGGTCTCGATGATCCACTCGGTGGCCGGCCTGCTGGAGGACGGGCGGCTGCTGCGCCGCCGGCCCTTTCGCGATCCCCATCATTCGGCCTCCCTGCCGGCGCTGGTCGGCGGCGGCGCCCGCGCCCGGCCGGGGGAAATCTCGCTGGCTCATCAGGGCGTGCTCTTCCTCGACGAGTTGCCCGAGTTCCCGCGTCAGACCCTGGAGGCGCTGCGCCAGCCGCTGGAAACCGGCCGGGCCAGCGTCGCCCGCGCCAATGCCCACGTCACCTATCCCGCGCGGGTGCAACTGGTGGCGGCGATGAACCCCTGCCGCTGCGGCCACCTCGACAATCCGGCGCTGGCCTGCGGCCGGGCGCCCAAATGCGCCGCCGAGTACCAGTCGAAGATTTCCGGACCGCTGTTCGACCGCATCGACTGTCATATCGAGGTGCCGGCGGTCAGCCCGGCCGATCTCGGCCTGCCGCCGCCGGCCGAGGGCAGTGCCGAGGTTGCGGCGCGGGTCACGCTCGCCCGCGCCATCCAGACCGAGCGCTACCGCCCCGACCAGCGCGGCAGCAGCCTGCTGCGCGCCCTCAGCCCCGACGGCCGGCCGCCGGTCCGCAGCAATGCCGATGCCGACGGCGAACTCCTGGAGCGGGTCGCCGGCCCTGACCAGCCCGGCCGCGCCCTCTTGTCCTAGGCCGCCGAGCGCATGCACCTGACCGCCCGCGGCTATCACCGGGTGCTGCGGGTCGCGCGCACCCTGGCCGACCTCGAGGGTGCCGACGCCGTGCGCCGCCTCCACATCGCCGAGGCGCTGAGCTACCGGCGGATCGGGCCGGGACGCTGAGCCCCGGAGACGACCCGATCAGGGCGCCGCCTGGGCCAGCCAGTCGCGGAAAACGTCGGTGGCGCGGACGGTCAGACCCGGACCATGGCGCCGGGTGTCCTCACGGAGGCTGGTGACGGTGGCGCCGCTCTTGAGGGCGGCAATCTCGCAGGCATGGCCGATCAGCCAGCGCTCGATCTCGGCCGGTACCACCTCCAGATGGAATTGCAGCGCCAGCGCCGTCGGACCGATGCTGAAGGCCTGATTGGGGCAGATCGGCGTCGAGGCGAGCCGGGTCGCGCCCTCGGGCAGATCGAAGGTGTCGCCGTGCCAGTGCAGCACCGGCACCACGCCCTCGACATGGCGCAACACCGAGGTCCGGCCGGCCAGGGTCAGGTCGACCGGCGCCCAGCCGATTTCCTTGGCCGAAGCCGGATAGACCCGCGCCCCCAGCGCCGCCGCCATCAGCTGCGCCCCGAGGCAAATCCCCAGCACCGGCCGGCCGGCGCGCAGCCGCGCCGCCAGGATGCGCAGCTCATCGGTCAGAAACGGATAGAGCGCCTGCTCATAGGCCCCGATCGGGCCGCCCAGCACCACCAGCAGCTCCGGCTCCAGGGCATCGACCGCCGAAAGGTCGTCAATGCCGGCCTCAAGGACGCACACCTGCCAGCTTTTCCGTTCGGCCAGCACGTCCTCGAGCAATCCCAGCCCCTCGAACATCACATGGCGTATCGCGAGCACCGACTTCATCGCTCCAGCCTCCCGAACCTTCTCCTGCCGCTCCATACCACGACCGGGGACCGGCGGCCACTCCGGGCAGGCCCGTGCCGGCAGCCGGCCCTCAGATCGCCCGCGAATGCCTCGCCGCCCCGCTTTCCTGGCTGGGCACGAGGTAGGGGTCGAAGGCGGCGGCGACCAGACGGACCAGCGGCCGGGCGCCCTCGGGCACGGTGAGACGCCGGCCGTCGATCGCGACCAGACCGTCGGCGGCAAGCGCCGAAAGCGCGGCCAGATCGGGGTCGAAGTGATCGGGCGCGGCGCCGTGACGGGCGGCGACCTGCTCCAGGTCCACCGCAAGATCGCACATCAGGCGCTCGATCAGATCGCGGCGCAGACGGTCCTCGGGGCTGAGCGCGAGGCCGCGCGCGGTCGCCGGCTGGCCGGCGGCGATGGCGCTCTCATAGCGGTGATAGTCGGGACTGTTCTGAACATAGCCCTCGGGCAGCGCCCCGATCGCCGAGGCGCCGAAGCCGAGCAGGACCTCGGAGCCGTCGGTGGTGTAGCCCTGAAAATTGCGGCGCAGCCGCCCGGCGCGCTGAGCCACCGCCATCGTGTCCCCGGCGCGGGCAAAATGATCGAGACCGATCGCCTGCTGGCCGCCGGCGACCAGGGTCCCGGAGATCACCGCAAACTGGCGCCAGCGCTCGAGGGCGTCGGGCAGCGCCGCCTCGTCGATCATGCGCTGGTGGGTCTTCATCCAGGGCACATGGGCGTAACCGAACACCGCCAGCCGGTCGGGCCGCAGCGACAGCGCCAACTCGGCGCTGTGCCGGCAATGCTCCTGGGTCTGGGCCGGCAGGCCGTACATCAGATCGAGGTTGATGGCGCCGACGCCGGCGGCGCGCAGGCGCTCGACCGCCTCCCGGGTCTGCTCGAAGGGCTGGACACGGTTGATCGATTTCTGGATCTCGGCATCGAAATCCTGGACCCCGAGGCTGGCGCGGGTGACGCCGCTGGCCGCCATCGCCTCGACATGGGCCGGCGACAGCGTGCGGGGATCGATCTCCACCGCCACCTCGGCCGCGGGCGAAAAGTCGAAGCGGGCCCGAATCGCCGCCATCACCGCCGTGAAATCCGCGGGCTCGACCATGTTGGGCGTGCCGCCGCCCCAGTGCAAATGCCCGACCACCAGCCGGCCGGGAATGGCGTCGGCGATCAGGTCGATCTCGCGCCGCAACTGCTCCAGATATTCTGCAACCGGCTGATAGCGCGCCACCACCTTGGTGTGGCAGCCGCAATACCAGCACATACTCTCGCAAAACGGGATATGCAGGTAGATCGAGGCCGCGGTGCCGCCGGCCAGCCGGCCCAGCCAGTCCCGCACCTGCGCCGGCCCGACCGCCGGGCCGAAATGGGGCGCGGTGGGATAGCTGGTGTAGCGCGGCACCCGCGCCCCGTCGTATCTGGCAAGCAGTTCTGCATTCATCGCGCGCGCTTTCGTCCCGTGGAGCCGTCGCCCCCGTTCCTAAGATGGTTGTCAATAGCGGGGCTTCACAGCCTGCGCAATCCCGCCCGTGGGAAATCCCGCCCCCGGCCCGCTCCATGGTCCGTCCACCCCTTGACAAAGCGCCGCCGAATTGAAACATTTCATGAACAACGCGTCGCCATCCCGAGTGTGCCGCCATGCCTCCGCCGCCCTCAGACCCCGCCGCCAAAGCCGCCCTGCTCGCCGAATTGCGCCAGCGGGTGGCGCGGCTCGAGGGCGGGAGCGGCCGTGACCGGACCGGCGTGCTGGCGCTGGGCGTGCCGGAGCTTGACGGTCATCTGCCCGGCGGCGGACTGGCCCGGGGCTGCCTGCACGAGATCGCGGGGACGGCGCCGGGCGACGATGGCGCCGCGATCGGCTTTGCCGCCCTGGTGCTGAGCCGGCTGGCCGGAGCGACCGGCCGGGTGATCTGGCTGACCCGGCGGCAAGACCTCTATCCGCCCGGCCTCGCCGCTTTCGGACTGACGCCGGAGCCGCTGATTCTGGTCACGGTGCGGCGTGACCCCGAAGCGCTGTGGGCAATGGAGGAGGCCCTCCGCTGCCCCCGGCTGGCCGCGGTGCTTGGCGAGGTCGACGTGGTGGATCTGGTGGCGTCGCGCCGGCTGCAACTGGCGGCGGAGCGCGGCGGCGTCACCGGCCTGCTGCTGCGCCCGCCGGCCCCGCGTCCAACCGCCAGCGCCGCCACCACCCGCTGGCGCCTTGCCGCCGCCACCGGTGCCGCACCGCCCCTGCCCGGCCTGGGGCCGCCGCGCTGGCGGGCCGATCTGGTGCGCTGCCGGGGCGGACGGCCCGGATGCTGGCTGCTGGACTGGCGGGACGGCCGGCTCGCCCTGATCGGGGAAACGGCGGCACCTGACGATCAGAGGTCGAGCACCACCCGGTTGCGGCCCTGGGCCTTGGCCTCATAGAGCGCCCGGTCGGCCCGAATCAGCGCCGCTTCGATCAGGGAGTCTCCCGGCTGGGCTTGGCTGACCCCGATGCTGACGGTAAAGCCGATGCGCTCGCAGCCGAACGGCAACTCGATCGCCTCGACCTTCCGGCGCAGTCGCTCGGCGATGGCGCGCGCGCCCTCGAGCCCGGTCTGGGGCAGGAGGACCGCAAATTCCTCGCCGCCCATCCGCCCGAGAATATCCTCCCGGCGCAGTACGCCGAGGCAGGTCCCGACGAAAACTGTGATCGCCTCGTCACCGACGCCGTGGCCGTAGGTATCGTTGATTTTCTTGAAATAATCGATATCCATGACCAGAACCGACAGCGGCGTCTGGTGGCGCAGGTGCGAACTGAACTCGCGGCTCGCCGAATCCATGAAATAACGGCGGTTGAAGGCTCCGGTCAGGCTGTCAGTGGTCGACAGGATATAGAGCTGCTGCTCCTTCTGTTTCAGCGGCGTGATGTCGCTGAACACGATGTTGATCACCGGCAGGCCCTCCCACGACAGCCGGGACATCGAAAGCTGAACGATCCGTTCATGGCCGCCGATATCGACCAGCTTGACCTCCAGCGCCCGGACCACAACATGGTCATTGAAGCAGCGCCGGAACGTGTTCGACATGGTCTCGGCGTCGCATGGGTCGATGAAGTCAAAAATATGGTGGCCGACCAGCATCTCCGACGGAATCCCGATCAGACGCCCGGCCTCGGAATTGGCAAAAATAATCGCATGGACCTGATGGATGACCAGACCCGCCGGAATCAGATCAAGAAACTCACCAAGTTTGGTCTGGGCAATGCGGAGTTCGTCCCATGCCTATCCGGTTAAGACATACACCCACTACATGTGGGATGTATCCAGTC
>JBAXPR010000119.1:0-10158 GCA_037132135.1 Rhodospirillaceae bacterium | reverse complement strand
GTCGGTGGACCGGCTTATAGGCCCCACCCCAACAAACTGTCCAGTGCTTTTTTCAAAGACCGTGAAGTTTTTTCGACAGGGGCGCCGGACAGGCCCTCAGGCCGCGATGTGATTCAGCGCCCGGCAGCGGCCCTCAAAGCCGTCCGAGATGAACTCCGGGCGCTTGTAGTAGCCCTTGATCCAGGAGGCGAGCATGCACAGCTCCTCCAGCTTGACGATCTCGTCGAGGGTGCCGCCGGGGAAGCGGATCACAAAGCTCTGGGAGATCATCTCCAGCACCTCCTCGACCTGCTCCAGGGTCAGTCCGCAGTCGGTCTCGAGAGTGGCGGTGCGCACCAGCAGCTTCTCGTCAACCCCGTACTCGTCGCGGATCAGTTTCACGATCCAGCGAAACATGTTCATCCAGTTCCTGACGTCTTCGACCGACCGAGCCATCGCCGCCCTCTCCTGCCCCCGGATGCACATCACGCCCTGACCGCCCGACGACGGCGTCGGCGAAACTACCACAAAAAGGGGACTGTGATCAGTGGGAAACCGCGGTCGGCGCCGCTTCGCCCCACCGCCGCAGACGGCCGCTGTCGAGGCCGAACAGGTCCAGCACCCGCCCCACCGTGTGGTCGACCATCTCGTCGATGCTGCCCGGCCGGCTATAGAGGGCCGGCACCGGCGGCGCGATCACCGCCCCCATCTCGGCCAGCGCGGTCATGGTGCGCAGATGGCCGAGGTGGAGCGGGGTTTCGCGCACCATCAGCACCAGCCGGCGCCGCTCCTTGAGCGTGACGTCGGCGGCGCGGGTCAACAGACTGGAGGTGACGCCGGTGGCGATCTCGCTCATGCTCCGGACCGAGCACGGCGCCACCACCATGCCGAGGGTCCGGAAGCTGCCACTAGAGACCGCGGCGGCCAGATCCGCGGCCTCGTGGCAAACCGCGGCAATCCGCCGCACATCCTCGAGCTTGAAATCCGTTTCGGTGGCGAGGGTGATCTCTGCCGCCCGGCTCATAATCAGGTGGGATTCGACGGACAACAGGCGTAGAGTTTCCAACAGGCGGATGCCAAAGATCACGCCTGAGGCACCGCTGATACCGACGATAAGGCGCGGAGCTGGGCTCATGGGATGTGTTGTAGCGTGGCCAGGGGGGGGGCGTCCACTCCGGCACGTCGGATCAAGGCCATACCCGTCAGCCCCTCTTGAAAGCGGCCCGCATCAGCAACACCTGCAGTTCACCGGCCCCGCCCCCATGGGCGGCAGCCGCAATCCTGGATGGAGGGGAATCAATGTCGTTTGAGGACCGGATCGAATCTCTGCGATTGAAGCACCAATCGCTGGAGGAGGAAGTGAGAGTTGAATCCCAGCGGCCGTCCCCGGATACCGAGTTGCTCGCCCGGTTGAAACGTGAAAAATTGAAAATCAAGGATGAAATCGCTCGCTTGAGTCACGGCTGACCGCCGATCCCCCACCGGGAGATCGCAACCCGCTCTACGGCGCGCCGGCCCGGCGCGCCGTTTCCGTCTGATCCGGGAACGCCCAGCGCCGTTTCGCGCCTACACCGGCTCACGGTCCTTGGCCTGAAGGGTCATACGCACCAACTCGGCCAGGCTGCGGACCTGCATCTTGTCCATCACCCGCGCCCGGTAGATTTCGACCGTGCGCGGGCTGATGCCGAGCTTGGCCGCGATCATCTTGTTGGACTGGCCGAGGACCATGAAGTCCATCACCTCGCATTCGCGCGGGGTCAGCTTGTCGACCAGACTCTGGAACTCCTCGATCGCCGATTTGGTTTCCCGGATCACGGCATCGCGGTTGAGCGCCTGGCGCAGACTGGTGAGCAGGCGGTCGGGATCGAACGGCTTCTCGATGAAGTCGATCGCCCCGGCCTTGAGCGCCTCGACCGCCATCGGGACATCGCCGTGGCCGGTGAGAATCACCACCGGAAAGCCCGGCGCGACCTCCGCCAGCTTGCGGAACAGCTCCATACCATCGATTCCCGGCAACCGGACGTCGATCAGGGCGCACCCGGCCCGTTCGCCGTCGAGGGAGGCCAGGAAAGCCTCGGCGCTGGCGTATCCATCGGCACGCCAACCGGCGGCGGTGACCAGCACCACCAAAGCATCGCGAAGCGCATCATCGTCGTCGATGATCGCAACCTGGGACTCAACGTGCTCGTTCATTGTCATCATCCCCTGCGGGATCTGGAAGGTGAAACAGAATCAGGAACTGGCAACCGGAATGTCGAAGGTAAAGGTGGTTCCCGGTTTTTCGTCCGGGACATGGCGCAGTTGCCCGTTATGCGCCGCCACGATGGTCCGGCTGATCGAAAGACCGAGGCCCATGCCCCGATCCTTGTTGGAGGTGAAGGGCGTAAACAGACGCTCGGCAATGGCGGGATCGATGCCGGGTCCGGTATCACGGACGTCGAACACCACCCGCTTGCCGCGGTGGCGGACCGAGAGCCGGATCTCGCGAACCGGGCTTGCGGATTCAGACATGGCCTCGACGGCGTTGCGAACCAGATTGAGGATGACCTGCTGGATGTGAATCCGGTCGGCCATGACATTGGGCACTCCGGGCTCAACGTCGAGCTTCAGCCGGACATCATGCTCGGTCAGGTCGGTCTTGGCGAAGTCCGCAACCTCGTTGACGATCTCCAGCACCGAGGTCGGCTCCAGGTCGATCTCGCCGCGATGGAGAAAGTCGCGCATGCGATTGAGGATATCACCGGCGCGCAGGGTCTGGGCTGCCAGCTTGTCGAGGGCCTGGGAGACCATTTTCATGTCGACGTCGGGCGCCTGGAGCAGCATCCGGCAGGCCCGGGTGTAGGCGGCGATGGCGGCCAGCGGCTGGCTTTCCTCATGGAGGATCGCCGAGGCCATTTCGCCGACGATGCTGACCCGGTCGACATGGGCCAGTTCAACCTGATGCTGGCGCACCTGGGTTTCGGCCGCGACCCGGCGGGTGACATCGCGGGCAACCGCGATCGTGCTCTGGCGATTGCCGACCAGGGCGCGGCCGGTCGCGACCTCGGCCGGAAAGCTCGAGCCATCGCGCCGCTTGCCCTGGAACTCGACCAGGGCCATATCGCGTTCCAGCACCAGTTCGGGCAGCAGCGTCGTCACCGCCATGCCGGTCAGGTCGCGACCGGGCCAGCCGAACATCCGCTCCGCCGCCGGATTGGCGGATTCGATGCTGCCCTGATCGTCGAGAGTCAGGATGGCGTCGGGCGCGGTGTGCAGGATCGCCTTGACCCGGGTCTCGCTCTCCTTGAGCGCCTGATTGACCTGCCGGCGCTCGCTGACGATCGCGCCGACCATGAGGCTGGTCAGCCCGAGGGCAACCATCAGCATCTGGAAGTCGATCACGGTCGAGGCGCCGAAACCGCGGGCCTGAAACGCGATCTTCAGCGTGACCTCGGTAATCAGCACGCTGGCGGCGGCGCCGGCGACGCCATGGCGTACCGCAACCCAGATCGCCGGCAGGAACAGGAGATAAAAGAGCTTCAGTTCGTCCGACAGTTCGAGGCCGAACATAAACCAGACGGTGCCGAGAATGGCCAGAATCTGGATCACCACCTCCGCTTTCAGCGGCACCGAGGTCCGGGAGCGCTCGCCCAGGCGGGCTTCGAGCTCACTGCCGGTGAAGACCAGAATCGCCGGTGTCAGAGTGAGGATGCCGACATAGTCGCCAAGCAGGGAACGCAACGCCGCCTGCCAGAAATCCGCGGCCGCGATCATGTGGAACCCGACAAAGCTCGCCACCGTGCCGCAGGCGACCACAAAGGCGGCGACAAGGCTGACGATCAGGAAGCGCACAACATCGTTCTGACGGCGCAGATCGGGGTCAACCCCGAGGGCGTGCAGCACCGCCGCCGCGCCGATATAGCCGCCCGCCGTGATCAGCACCGAGGTCAAGGTCGGCAGCACCGGCAACCAGGGCGCCGCGACGTGGCGGACCAGCAACTCGGCGATGAACATCGCCACCGGCACCACCGGCGAATAGCGCAGCCCCAGCCGCAGCAGCACCGCCAGAGTGAGGCCCTGAGGCGGATCCCACGGCGTGATGCCGATTTCAGAAAACGGGTGCAGGAAGCTGATCCGGTCGAGAACGACATAGGCCACAACATAAAGTATGGCCGTGTTGGCATAGGATGCACAGCTTTCGGATGCACACATCCAGCGTCCGCTCAAAACTCTTTCCAGCCACGACATCCCAAGCCTTGCCATCGCCACACGCCCCACTCTATCCGACAGACCAGTCGGAACCCCCACGCCGGGCTGGTCTGGCCGCCCGCTGCGGCGCCGCCAAGCCCATAAGTATAATTCCGCGACACCTGGGTGACTCGGGGTTAACTCCTTAACAGGAACCCCGTAGCTAGTGTTCCGTAGCGCCAGCCCCTTAACATCCGGTCCTTAGGCACCTGACCTGATTTAATTAGACCCGCGCCTGAGCTATTGTATATCACGGTAAATGGATTCTTAACAATAGGTTCCTGTTCGCACCGCCCATCGGATCCCAGGCTCCGGCCCCCCGCGATGGTTGCGGAAAAATGACGAAGAGGGAAGGAGGCTTATCGTGCTCATCGTTGCCCAAACCATGGTGCTGACCTGCGCGGCCTGCGGCTTGGTGATGTTCCTTTATATTCACCTCTTCACCTTTCGTCGACTGCGCCATCAGGAACGTCGCTTCGACCGGGATGAGGCGCGCGCCGATCGCGAATTGGGCGCCGCCGCCGAGCCGGGAACACAGCTTGCCGTGGCCGGCATGATGCCGGCGCAAACCGAAGCCGCCATGTTCTACCTCTATCAGGAGCAGGTGCGGCGCTTCATCGATGCCAAGATCGACATCATGCGCAATGCGGCCGAGACTCAGAACCGCATCATGGTGATCCAGGCCGAGACCCTGCGCAACACCGCGAGCCGCCCCGCCTTGCAGACCATCGACATCGATCTCGATGGCAGCCAGATCGCGGACGGCCCGACGATGCTGCCGGCCCGGCGCGAGGAGGCCTTCCCGCTGTCCGATCAGCTGCGGGCGGCCCGGGCGGAAACCGAGCGCCATCTGGCGGAAATCGACCAGCAGATCCGCTCCCTGCCCGGCCCGTCGCTCAACCAGTGGGTCAACGCTCTCGACGAACGTTAGAAATTCGTCGGCCACCCGCCGCGCCCCGGCTCAAAGACCTCTCGCCCGGTCCCGCGTCTTTTTTGTCCCTCGCCCCGTCAGGCCCCCGCGTCAGCGGCAGGCCGGACGGGGCGGGAGCGTTTTCCAGCCAGCCCCCGGCGCTCAGCTCTCGGGGGTCCAGGCGCCCCCGGCGTCCGTCACGGCGGGGCGGGACGCCGCGCTCTGCTCGGCGGTGAGAAACACCACCGTCTTGCCACCGGAACCGATCAGGTCAGGCGCATCCGACAGCAGGTCCTTGAGCGTGATGTTCAGCACTTCGCGATAGCCGGCGTCGGCCAGATCGAGCAGGGCGGCGCAGCGCGCCACCCAGGGCGCCTCCAACTCCTCGACGTCGCGGACCGAGCCGCGCATGCCGATGCCCATCGCCTCCTGAAGATCGTAGAGCGTGACCTCGCCGAGGTCCCGGGTCACGACCCAGGTATTGCGGGTGGTGCGGTCGACCCAGTCGACGTCGCGCAGCTGCTCCAAAATACCCTCGATCACCACCGAGCCGACCGGAATGCGGTCGACCAGCACCCGCCGCCGCACCCCGCCGCCGGCCCGGCTGGCGTGCATCAGCTCGTGCAGCACCGACAGCGCCACCGCCAGCCGCGGCGCCGGCAGCAGCTCGCCGGGGCCGTGGGCGATCAGCTTGCCCGCCCGCCACTCGGGCAGACAGGCGGTGACCACGGCGCCGATCAGCACCGTGCACCAGGCGACATAGAGCCAGAGCAGAAAGATCGGCACCACCGAGAGGGCGCCGTAAATGGTCTGATAGGCCGGGAACGAGCGCAGATACCAGACGAATCCGGCCTTGGACAGCTCGAGCAGCGCCGCGGCCGCCACCCCGCCCCAGCAGGCATCGGCCCAGCGCACCGAGCGATTGGGCACCACGACATAGAGCAAGGAAAAGCCGAGAAACTCCAGCGCCCCCGGCACCAGGGTGGAAAAGCGCGACAGCGGCGCCGTCGCCTGATGCAGGCGGTCGAAGGCTTCGCTGAAAAGGGGGACGCTGGTCAGCGACATGCTGGCGCCGAACAGCAGCGGCGCCAGGGTCAGCAAGGCCCAGAAGCTGAGAAACCGAATCGCCCGCGGCCGCGGCTCGGTGACCCGCCAGATTTCGCCGAACGCGCTTTCGATCGTCGACAGCAGCAGCACCGCCGAAACCGCAAGGCCGATGACGCCGAAGGCCGTCGACTGGCCGGCATTCTCCATGAAGCGATTGAGATACTCGCTGACCGCATCGCCGACCTGAGGCACCAGGGTGTCGAACATCATGGCCTGGAGCTGGCTGCGCAGACGGGAAAAGGCGGGAAACGCCGAAAAGATTGTAAAAACAATGGTCATGAACGGTACCAGCGCCAGCAGCGAGGTGTAGGCCATCGCCGCCGCCGTATTGAAAAAATTATCAAAGTAAAATCTCTTCGCTGCATAGTAGCAAAAGTGGGTGGCGTCCACCAAGGCCGCAACCGCATCGCCGGCATGGCCGCCCAGCCACCCCTTCATCCCCCGCCTCGAGTCCGGCATGCTCTCCCTCCCGCCCCGGTTTGACCGTCACGCTCAATGGTGTAGTATGGCGCTCCGACCGGGGAGACCTTAGCCTCACCGGGCCCCTTCCTTACCACCGTTTCTCAATGACGAGGTCTCGATGACCAATCCTTCTGCGCTGATGTCCGGTAAACGCGGCCTGATCATGGGTGTTGCCAACGACCGCTCCATCGCCTGGGGCATCGCCACCACGGTGGCGGCACACGGTGCCGAACTGGCCTTCACCTATCAGGGCGACGCGCTGGCCAAGCGCGTGAAGCCGCTTGCCGATTCGCTGGGCTCGACCCTGGTGCTGCCCTGCGACGTCACCGACGAGGCAAGCATCGACGCCACCTTCGCCGCGATCGAAAAAGCATGGGGCCGGCTCGACTTCGTGGTGCACGCGATCGCCTTCTCCGACAAGGCCGAACTCGATGGCCGCTATCTTGATACCACGCGCGCCAATTTCCTGCGCACGCTCGACATCTCCTGCTACTCGTTCACCGCGGTGGCCAAGCGCGCCGTGCCGCTGATGACCGCCGGCGGCAGCCTGATCACCCTGTCCTATTATGGCGCGGAACGGGTGATGCCGCACTATAACGTGATGGGCGTGGCCAAGGCTGCTCTCGAGGCCAGCGTGCGCTATCTTGCCGCCGATCTGGGCAGCGAGGGAATCCGGGTCAACGCGATCTCGGCCGGCCCGATCAAGACTCTGGCCGCCAGCGGCATCGGCGATTTCCGCTATATCCTGAAATGGAACGAGTTTAATGCGCCGCTCAAGCGCAACGTCACCATCCAGGAAGTCGGCGGCTCGGCGCTCTATCTGCTCAGCGATCTCGGCTCGGGCGTCACCGGCGAAGTGCATCACGTCGATGCCGGCTACCACACCGTCGGCATGGTCTCGGTGGAAAATGCCGACAAGACCGGGGCTCTGCTCGCCTCGATGAGCGGCAGCAAGGCCGGGGCGGCCTAGGGTCGCGACAGGGCCAGTCAAGGACGCGCGGGCATGGCCGGCAACAGCTTCGGAACCCTGTTCCGTTTCACCACCTGGGGCGAGAGTCACGGGCCGGCGATCGGCGTCGTCGTCGACGGGGTGCCGCCGCGCCTGCCGCTGACCGAGGCCGGGATACAGCCCTATCTCGACCGGCGCCGGCCCGGCCAGTCGCGCTTCACCACCCAGCGCCAGGAGCCCGATCAGGTCAAAATCCTCTCGGGGGTGTTCGAGGGGCTGACCACCGGCACGCCGATTCAGCTTTTGATCGAAAACACCGACCAGCGCTCCCGCGACTATGGCGAGATCGCCGAGACCTTCCGGCCCGGCCACGCCGATTATACCTACTGGATGAAATACGGCATCCGCGACCATCGCGGCGGCGGCCGCTCGTCGGCCCGGGAAACCGCGGCGCGGGTGGCGGCGGGCGCGGTGGCTCGGGTGGTGCTGGGCGACGGCATCCGCATCCGCGGCGCCCTCATTCAACTCGGCCCGCACCGGATCGACCGGGCGCGCTGGGACTGGGCCGCGGTGCCGGGCAACCCCTTCTTCTGCCCCGACCCGGAGGTGGTGCCATTCTGGAGCGACTACCTCGACGGCGTGCGCAAGGCCGGCTCCTCCTGCGGCGCCGTGGTCGAGATCGTCGCCGACCACGTCCCGCCCGGCCTGGGTGATCCGGTCTATGACAAGCTGGACGCCGATCTGGCCCGGGCGCTGATGGGGATCAACGCGGTCAAGGGGGTCGAGATCGGCGAGGGCTTCGCCGCCGCGGCGCTCTCGGGCGAGGACAACGCCGACGAGATGCGCGCCGGCCCCGGGGGTGGCGTCACCTTCCTCTCGAATCACGCCGGCGGCATCCTCGGCGGCATCTCCAGCGGCCAGGAGATCGTCGCCCGCTTCGCGGTCAAGCCGACCAGTTCGATTCTGACCCCGCGCCGCACCGTCGACCGCCACTTCCGGGATACCGAAATCGTCACCAAGGGCCGCCACGACCCCTGTGTCGGCATCCGCGCCGTGCCGGTGGGCGAAGCGATGGTCGCCGCCGTGCTCGCCGACCACCTGCTGCGCCAGCGGGCGCTGGCCCGCTAGCACCGCCGATGCCCCTCCCCAGCACCGGCATCGCCGTCTTCGATTTCGACGACACGCTGATCGCGGGCGACAGCCTGCCGCGGTTCCTTTACGAGGTCGCGGGCCTGACGCGGACCCGGCTGGCCATGGCCGGCGCGGTGGCCGGGGCGCTGGCCGGCCACGGGCTGGGGCGCCCGGCCGGCGTCGACCTGCCCGGCTCTGTGAAGGCGCTGCTGCTGCGCGCGACTCTGCAAGACCTTCCGATCGCGGCCGCCCATGACGGGGCGCGGCGACTGAGGGCGCGGTTGCGCTGGCTCACGCCCCAGCTCGACGCCCTGCACCGCCACGCCGCCGCGGGCCATCGCATCGTGGTGGCCAGCGGCGCCCTCGACGTCTACCTGCCGATTCTGCTCGAAGGCCTGCCGGTTCACGATATCCTGGCAACCGACATGGACATCCGCGACGGCCGGCTGACCGGCCACCTCACCGCGGGCAACTGCGTGCGCGCCCTCAAGGCCGCGCGCGTCCGGCCCCTGCTCGACGCCTGGCCCGGCCCGAGCTGGGGCTACGGCAACCGCCCCTCCGACCTGCCGATGCTGGCTCTGGTCGACCACCCCACCCTCGTGTGAGACGCCATGACCTGCACTCAGTGCCAGAAACCCGAAGATTTGTGCGTCTGCACCGCCATCGCCCCGGTGACGACCCGGCTGGCTACCGTGATCCTCCAGCATCCCCAGGAACAGGCCGAAGACCTCGGCACCGGCTGGCTCGCCCACTGCCAGCTGAAAAACTCGGTGCTCCGGGTCGGACTGTCCTGGCCCAGCCTGAAGCGGGTGCTGGGCAACGATACCGTCGAGATGAAGCGCTGGGGCGTGCTCTTTCTCGGCGCCGCCAAGGAGGCTCCGCGCCCGGACGAGCCGGAGGTGCTGGTGCTCGGCCGCAAGGGTGAGCGGCTGCCCGACGCAGCCCCGATCATCCGCTCGCTCCACGGCATCATCCTGATCGACGGCACCTGGGGACAGGCCAAGAGCCTGTGGTGGCGAAATCCCTGGTTACTCAAGGCGCACCGGCTCGTGCTCAACCCGCCGGCGCGTTCGGGCTATGGCAAACTCCGCCGCGAACCCCGGCGCGAAAGCCTCGCGGTGATCGAGGCCGCCGCCTTCGCGCTCGCCCGCCTGGACCGCCGGCCCGAGCTGGAGGCCTTGATTCTGAAGCCCTTCACTCTCCTGGTCGAGAAAATACAATTACAACAAAAAGCGGCTCGAATGCCGGCCACAGAGCACAATCCCGAACGAAAAATTGTCACTTGAAGCTGTTATTGGTATTCGATATTGTTTCGGCGTAAGGTGGTGTGTATAGACTCTTGCATGCCTATCCGGTTGACACATACACCCACTAGGGATAGAGTTTGTTCAAA
>JBAXPR010000118.1:0-10289 GCA_037132135.1 Rhodospirillaceae bacterium | reverse complement strand
CATCCCGGCAGCAAACGCAAGCCTTTTCGGCTACCCAATGAGTCGGGGTATATATTTATAAAGAGCCGGAGAATCGCAGCCGGCATAATTTTTTGGCGCGTCACGGGAGGGTTGGCCGAGAGATTGCGTCTGACAGTGTTCGCGCCGGGCGCGCCCGGCGTTTCGCCCGGCTTCCGTGGAGGGACGAGAGGGTTGCCATGAGAGCAATGGCCGCGGCGGCATCATTCGGGCGCATGAGCTGGATCGTCCTGGCCCTGGGGGCGGCGGCCATGCTGGTAACGGTCGTGGGTGCGGGGTTCGTGATCTGGAACGGCCGGACCGACGCCATCGAGCAATGGAAACAGACGCTGGCCAACCTGTCGCTGGTCATCGCCGAGCACTCGCGCCAGTCGGTCAAGGGCGCGGATCTGGTTCTCAAGGGCATCGCGGATCGGGTCAACGAACTCAGCGTCGAAGATGACACCGCGCTACGCCGGGTCATGGGCAGCCGGGTGATTTTCGACATGCTGCGGGACAAGGCCAGCGGCGTGCCGCAGATCGATGTCACGACCATCGTTGCCGCCAACGGCGACGTGATCAATTTCAGCCGCAGCTATCCGCCGCCGCCGATCAATCTGGCCGACCGCGACTATTTTAAGGCTCATTTCACCGATCCCTCGCTGGAAAGCTACCTCAGCGCCCCGGTGCAGAACCGGGGCACCGGTCGCTGGACCTTTTACCTGACGCGGAAAATCCGCAACCGGGTGGGAACGACCATCGGGCTGGTGCTGACCGGCCTGCATGTCCGCTTCTTCCGCGAATTTTATGAAGCCAGTTCGATCGGCATGAGCAGCGCGGTCTCGCTTTTTCGCAGCGACGGGGTGATGCTGGCCCGCTACCCGGAGCGCGAAGCCCTGCTTGGTACCTCGTTTGCCGGGGAGGCGGCCTTCCGGCAGATTCTGGCCAATACCGACGCCGGGGCCGCCGTGGTCACCGGACCGCGGCTCGCCGAAGGCGGCGCGGCGGAATTCCGCATCATCGCGCCACGGCTGGTCAAGGATTACCCGCTGGCGGTGAACATCACCGCGACCAGGGACATGGTTCTGGGGGCCTGGAGGTCGACCGCCTGGTTCATCGGTGCGGGAGCGCTGGTCTTCGTGATGGTGCTGGGGGCGCTGGTGTTATGGATCGCCCGTCTGATGACCAAGCACGAACGGGCGAGAATCGATGCCGAGGCGGCCAATCGGGCCAAATCAGCTTTCCTCGCCATCATGAGTCACGAGATCAGGACGCCGATCACCAGCATTATGGGGGTCAGCGACCTGCTCTCGCGGACCTCGCCGACGGAGGAGCAGGAGGGCTATCTCCTGGTTCTTCGCTCAGCGACCCGGACTCTGCTGACCATCCTCAACGACATTCTCGACATTTCCAAGATCGAGGCCGGCAAGATTCTGATCGAGGCGGTGGCGTTTTCCCTGCACGATGCGATCCGGGAGGTGGTCGAACTCTGGCAGGGCGCGGCATCCGCCAAGGGCTTGACCCTCGACCTCGCCATCGCGGCGGAAGTTCCGGCCCGGGTGATCGGCGATCCGACCCGGGTGAAGCAGGTGCTGTTCAATCTGGTCAGCAACGCCATCAAATTTACCGAGCACGGCTCGGTCCGGGTCTCGGCCGGCCTGGAGGGCGGGACTGGTGCCGTGGTCGGGATCGCGGTCGAAGACACCGGTATCGGCCTCGCCGAAGACCAGATCGGCTCGTTGTTCACCGCCTTCTCCCAGGCTGATCAGACCACCACCCGGCGGTTCGGCGGCACCGGGCTCGGGCTGGCCATTTCGAAAAGGCTGGTCGAATTGATGGGGGGAGAGATCGGGGTGGAAAGCCGGCCGGGAGCGGGCACGACCTTCCGCTTCACGGTGCGTTTCGCTTGTGCCGCCGCCGAAACGCCGCCGCCGGTCCCGGTGACGGCGGCCTCCGAGCGGCCGCCGCCGTCTCTGCACATTTTGCTGGCCGAAGACAACCGGATCAACCAGATGCTGGTGCGCTCGATGCTTCAGAAGCTCGGCCATCAGGTGCAGGTGGTCGAAAACGGCCGTCAGGCCCTCGATGCCGTGAGCGTCGGCGCGATCGACGTCGTGCTGATGGATATGCAAATGCCCGAGATGGACGGCGAGGAGGCGACCCGGGCGATCCGCGCCCTGCCGCCGCCCCGCAACCGTATTCCGGTGCTCGCCCTCACCGCCGACGTGATGGCGGAACATCGGGAGCGCTACCTGCGGGCCGGGGTGGACGATCTGATTCCCAAGCCGATTGACTGGAACCTTCTGGCCGATGCCCTCAAGGCGCACGCCCGGGCGCCGGTGACCTGAGAGCGATTGGCCGGGCGGTTGCCGCGCTTGCCAAAGCAGGACACGGTCTGTACCCTGTTGTATTGAGGATGAGCATCGACAATCTTCATCAGTATTGGGACTCGCAGTGGCGCGAGTCCTTAATGAAGGTTCCGCCATGAGCAGTCCACCGGGCATATGTCCGTGAAAAATAAAGAAGGATATCTGTCACACTCCGGCTGGGGGATCGCTGGTGCGGCGGCGATACCTATTTTGTGTTTTGCCATTTTCGTGGCTGCGACCGTAATCGTCGATACCCGCGCTCAGATCGAGCGGAGCTACACCGCGATCGCGCGGGTGCTGCTGTCCTCGGTCGACGCCGAGTTGCAGTCCGAGTTGCGGACGCTTCAGGGGCTGGCCTCGTCTTCCACGCTGCTGGCCGGCGATTTTCCAGTTTTCCACGACGAGGCCCGCCGCTTTGCCGCTGCCCACGGTGACTGGCTCGCGATTACGCTCAGCGATATCGAGGGCCACGGGCAACTTCTCAACACCGCCGTCGACTATACCGGGGTGGTCCGGCCGTTGCTCGAAACCGCTTCGGTGGTGGAGGCGGCCCGGACCGGTAAACCGGTGGTCGGTCCGATCCTGCCCCGTGGCATCGTCTGGCAAAAGCCCTTTATCGTGTTGCGGGTGCCGGTGGTGCGCGCGGGCGAGGTGGTTTTCATCCTCTCGGCCGCGGTCAGCCCGAACAGCATCGCGACCCTCATGAACCGCCTGGAGGTGTCGACCGAGACCCTGATCAGCGTCTTTGACCGCCAGCTGAGCGTTGTCGCCCGCTCCGATGGCGATCGCTCCATTGGCCTGCCCGCCTCTGAAAGCATTCGTGAGCAGGCGGCTTCGGGGCGGAGCGGGCTGTTTCTCAACGTCGCGCTTGATGGGCGGGAATACCGGCGCGTGCTGGTGACCTCGCCGCTGACCGGCTGGTCGGTGGCGGTGGGTTCGAGCCGGGTGGCCTTCGACGCGGTGCTGATGGTTCGGGCGCTCGGTCTGGCCGGGGTCGGCACTCTGGCCATGCTGATCGCCGGGGCCGGCGTGATGGTGCTTCAGCGCCGGTTTGGCCGACGGATGGCGACCGCGGAGCGGCTGGCCGCCGATGAACTCCGGGCGGTCAACCGCGATCTGGCGTTCGCCCGCGGACAGGCCGAGGCCCGGGCGCAGCGGGCCGAGCAACTCCAGGCCGATCTGGAGGCGGTGATGAACGCGGTTCCGGTGGTGGTCGGCATCGCCCGCGATGCCGACTGCCGGACCATCGTCGGCAACCGCTTCGCCGACAACTTTTTTGGCGTGTCCCGCCACGCCAATGTTTCTCTGAGCGCCCCGCACTCGGAGCGTGCGGTCCGCTACCGGGTGGTGCAGGACGGGGTCGAGATCGCGCCCGGGGATCTTCCGGTGCAGCGTGCCGCCCGGGGCTGCGAGGTCCGCGACTGGGAATGCGACGTGGTTTTCGACGATGGCACGGTGAAGAGCCTGATCGGCAACGCCAGCCCACTGCGGAGTCCCGATGGCCGGGTCTATGGCGCGGTCAGCGCCGCGATCGACGTCACGGTGCGCAAGCGGTTGGAGGCCGACCTCCGTGCCCAGCAGGAGATGCTGCGACTGTTCGTCGACGGGGTTCCTGCCGGGATCGCGATGTTCGATACCGAGATGCGCTATCTTGCGGTCAGCCGCCGCTTCGCCGAGGATTATGGTCAGGAAACCGCCGATCTGATCGGCCGCAGCCACTACGACGTTTTTCCCGAAATTCCGGAGCACTGGCGGGCGATCCATCGCTGCTGTCTGGCCGGCGAGACCCGGCGCTGTGCCGAGGATCCGTTTCCGCGCGCCGATGGCCGCATGGGGTGGGTGCGCTGGGAGATCCGCCCCTGGTTTTCCGCTTCGGGCCAGATCGGCGGCATCATTTTGTTCTCCGAAGACATTACCGACCGCAAAGCGGCCGAGGAGAAACTGCACAGTGCCAAGGCGGTTGCAGAGGAGGCCAACGCCGCCAAGTCGCGCTTTCTCGCCTCGGTCAGCCACGATTTGCGTCAGCCTTTGATGGCGCAGCGGCTGCTGCTTCATGTCGCGGTCTCCCACGCCGAGACTCTGGAACAGGCGAATGTTCTGGCGCGTATCGGCGAGACCCTGGACAGCGCCGAAACCATGCTGTCGCGCCTGATGGACCTTGCGGCCCTTGAACTCGGCAAGGTCCCGGTCAGGCGCGAGGTGTTTGCCCTCGATGGCCACCTTTCGGCCATTCTCGCCGAAAGTTTCGGCATGGCCGAGGCCAAGGGTTTGTTGCTCCGGCTCTGGGTTGCTTCCTGCTGGACCGAGAGCGACCCGGTGCTGCTCGGCCGCATTCTGCGCAATCTGGTGGTCAACGCCATCCGCTATACCGACAGCGGTTCGGTTCTGGTTGCGGTGCGCCGGCGCGGCGGGCATTACCGGATCGAGGTCCGGGATTCCGGCAAGGGCATTCCGGCCAACCAGCAGCAGGTGATCTTCGAAAAATTCCATCAGCTGGAGAATCCCGAGCGCAACCGGACCAAGGGCCAGGGGCTGGGACTGGCGATCGTCGCCCGCACCGCCGATCTGCTGGGTCACAGACTGTTTCTGCGCTCGGCGGTTGATCGCGGCACGGTGTTCGCGATTGAAGTGCCGGTGGTTGCCGGACCCGATCTCACCGACGCCGAGGATGACAGTCCGATCGCCCCGTCGCAGGCCTCGCGGCCGGCCCGCATCCTGCTGATCGAGGATGACCCGGTCCAGTCGGCGGCGCTGGCCTCGATTCTTACCAATTGCGGACACCGGGTCACGGTCGCTCACGAGGTGGCGGCGGCGCTGGGCGTGATTCCGCGGGGGCTCGGCCTGATCATCAGCGACTATCGGTTGCCGGGCGGGGTCACCGGGCTCGATGGTATCGCCAGTATCCGCCGGGCCTGTGGCCGGCCGGTTCCGGCCCTGCTGCTGACCGGCGACACCCAGACCGCCATCGTCACCGCCGCCGCCGCCGCCGGCTGCGCCATTTTGCACAAGCCCTGCACCCCGGTCGCCGTGCTGAACGCCATTGCCGCGGTCTGCGGCGTCAGTCCCCGGAAGACCTGACCGCCGCGTCATATCTGCGGCGAAACGGCCGGAGCTTCAGTTAAACAGGAATATATGATACAGGTTATAGCGCCGATGGTCGCATGGTCGGGGGCGGCCCTGGCAAATCGATGGGCGACCAACCATTTCTGTGTTAGGCTGATCTTTATACTGATTCAGAAGTTAGACAATAAAGTATTTGTATAATTGAGAAAGTTGCCTGCCAACCATGGCCCCGGTTCCTGGGGCGGCAGTCGTCTCCAAAGTGGAGGCGAAATAGCGAGCTGACACGACGTCGCCGATGTCCATCACCGTTGTTGCGGGGAGAGTATGACTAATCTTGATGGGTTGGCCGCAGCGGACGCCGGGTTCAGACAGAACCCGGATGGAGCCGGTTCTGCAATGCGCCTTTTCATCGCAGATGATCACCCATTGATCCTGGACTCTGTCAAGGGCCTGTTTCGGGTGCTTGATGCCGCCGCCGAGGTCAGCGGGTTTACTTCGGTTGCCGCACTGGAGTCGGCTCTCGGCCAAGCGCCTTTGCCCGATCTGGTGCTGATCGACTTCAATATGCCGGGGCTGGCTTCGGTTGAGGCGGTGGCTGCTTTCATCGACCGTCATCACGATGTTCGGATCGCGGTGATTTCCGGTCAGGTCGACGGCCAGTTGGCCCGTGATCTGATCCGGAACGGTTGCCTTGGCTTTGTGCCGAAATCGCTGGCCCCCAACGCGCTGTTCCACGCCATCCGGCTGATGGTCGGCGGGACCCGGTTTCTGCCCGATCTGCTGCTCAATCCGGTATGGCCGGATTCGTCGGCTGCGTCGGACGCCGTCCCGGCGGCGGCATCGGCCGACCGCCATCGCCTGGGCCTGACCCCGCGCGAGATCGAAGTTTTGCGGACTTTAGCCTCTGGTCAGACCAACAAGCAGATCGCGCGGGAACTGAATATCGAAGAGGTTACGGTCAAGCTGCATCTTCGCCGCAGTTACGCCAAGCTTGGCGTCCGCAACCGGATCGGCGCGGTCCGGGCGATCCTCGGCGGTGTCCTCGACTGATCCGACTTTGCCGCGTCCGTCGAATAATCGGGAAGCCCGGCGAGGCTATGGCTGGGCACTGGAGAGAGAGTTTGAAGGCGATCAGGACAAAAGCGGCGGCAGCCCTGGTGGCGCTCCTCGGTCTTTTTTCCCTCAGCGTGGCGGCTGATGATTTGCAGGACGTGCTGGCGCGCGGCGAGTTGCGGCACCTCGGTGTTTTCTATGCCAATTTCGTCACGGCTGCCGGCGACGGCTTCGATGTCGAGATCGTTCGGGGCTTCGCCCGTCATCTCGGGGTTCGCTACCGGCTGGTCGACAGCGACTTTCCGGCGGTGATGCGGGATCTGCTGGGCCGCGAGATCGTGCACAGCGGCGATCAGGTGACGCTGGCCGGTGACTATCCGATCCGGGGTGACCTGATCGCCGCCGGTTTCACCATCCTGCCCTGGCGTGAGCGGGTGGTGCTCTATTCCGAGCCGACGTTTCCGTCCCAGGTTCTGCTGGTCGGTCCGGCCGACTCCCCGGTGATGCCGATTCGCGGCAGCGCCAGGCTGGCCGACGATATCGCCCGGACCAAGGCCCTGATTGCCGGCCAGAGTCTGCTGGTGATGCTCAAGACCTGCCTGGACCCAGCCAATTACGGCCTGACCGGTCTCGGCCTCGATCTGCGGCCCTACACCCGCAGTTCCAACCTCAACGAAATGGTGCCGGCGCTGCTGGCCGGCGGTGCCGATCTCACTCTGCTTGATCTGCCCGACGTCGTGATCGATCTCCAGAAATGGGCGGGACGGATCAAGGTCATCGGGCCGATCTCGGCCGAGCAGAAAATGGCGGCGGCCTTCCGGCCGTCAGGCCGGGCGCTGCGCGATGCCTTCAACGACTATCTCCGCCAGATCAAGGCCGACGGCAGCTTCGGCCTCCTGGTCAAACGCTATTACCCCGGGGTTCTCGATTACTTTCCCGAGTTTCTGGCCGCCCGCTGACCTGTCGTCACCGCGGTTTTACCCCGGCAGCGCCACGAGGCGCTCGATCTCCCGCTGCGCCGCCTCGAGGGCCTGAGCGCGCGCCTCCGGTCCCATCGAGACCCCTTCGGCCCGGACGATCGCGATGTCGGTGACGCCGAGGAAGCCGAGCACGGCACGCAGATAAGCCTCCTGATGGTCGAGGGCGCTTTCCATCGGCGTGCCGGCGTAGCGGCCGCCCCGGGCCGAGGCGATGATCACCTTGCGGCCGCCGGCCAGACCGACCGGTCCCTTTTCGCTGTAGCGGAAGGTGCGTCCGGCCTGGGCGATGCGGTCGAGCCAGGCTTTCAGCTGGGTCGGCACCGAGAAATTGTACATCGGCGCCCCGATCACCACCAGATCGGCGGCCAGGAATTCGTCGACGAGGGCGTCGGTCAGCGTAAGCTCGGCCTGCTGGCGCGGGCTGAGGCTCTCCAGGGAGCGGAACTTCACGACCTGGAGCAGTTCGGCGGTCAGGTGGTCGGGCGGCTGCCCGGCGAGGTCGCGGCGGATGACGTCAAGCCCGGGCCGGGTCTCGGCCCAAGCCTTGACCATCGCGGCGGTGAGCTGGCGCGTTACCGAGGCGGTGCCCTGCGGGCTGGAATCGACGTGAAGCAACTTCATGGCATTCTCCTTCGGGGTGGTCGGGCCTCGGGGCGCTCGGCCTTGACCGGACTTTGCCTTGAGGCCCATGATAGGACAATTCATCATATCGGTACAGGACTGTCGCTTTTGGAGCATCAATCATGGACCGCCATGCCGCGATGATCGCCTTTGTCCGGGTTGCCGAGACGCGCTCGTTTTCCGAGGCGGCGCGGCGGCTGCGCACCTCGAAGTCGGTGATCAGCCGGCAGGTTGCGGCGCTCGAAACCGATCTCGGCGTGCGCCTGTTCCACCGCACCACCCGTTCTCTCACCCTGACCGAAGCCGGGCAGGGCTATTGCGAGAAGGTCGGCCGCATTCTCGCCGACATCGAGGAGGCCAACCTGTCGGTGACACGGTTGCAGGCGGCGCCCCGGGGCCGCCTGCGCGTCAACGCCCCGATGAGTTTCGGCTTTCGCCATCTTGCGCCGGCCCTGCCGGAGTTCCTCAAGCGCTATCCCGAGGTCGAGATCGATATCACGATGAACGACCGCTTCGTGGATCTGGTCGAGGAGGGCTTCGATGTCGCGGTCCGGATCGGACGGCTGACCGATTCCAGTCTCGTTGCCCGCAAGCTGGCGCCAATGCGGCGGGTGATTTGCGCCAGCCCGGCCTATCTCGAGACCTTTGGTGTGCCGCAATCGCCCGACGACCTCGCCGGCCGGGAGTGCCTTTGCTATTCGAACATGGCGCTGTCCGACGAGTGGAGCTTCACCCGGCCCGACGGCCGGCCGTGGCCGGTGGAGGTCAGGGGCCGCCTTCGCGCCAACAACGGCGATGCTCTGAGGGTGGCGGCGCTCCAGGGGCTGGGGCTGGCCAACCTGCCGACCTTCATCGTCGGCCCGGACTTGCAGGACGGGACCTTGCTTGGCGTCCTGGCCGACTATATTACCCACGATACCGCCGTGCATGCGGTCTACCCGCATTCACGCCATCTGTCGCCCAAGGTTCGCGCCTTCGTCGATTTTCTGGCCGGGCGGTTCGGTCCGCGGCCCTACTGGGATGCGGGTGGATAGCGCAAGGCGCCGGCGCTCGCGCGACCGGTCGGGAGAGGAAGCCTGATGGGCCAGCTGGTGGACGGGGTCTGGCATGACCAGTGGTATGATACCGCAAGCACCGGCGGCCGCTTCGAGCGCCCGCCGACCCGGTTTCGCGACCACATCGAAGCCGGCGGCCGGTTCCCGCCCGAACCCGGCCGCTACCATCTCTATGTCTCCTGGGCCTGCCCCTGGGCGCACCGGACCCTGATCTACCGGCTTCTGAAGGGTCTCGAGGGCGCGATCGGGGTCACGGTGGTCGAACCGCTGATGCTGGATCAGGGCTGGGTGATCGCCGAAGGCGCCGACCCGGCCGGCGGCGCCCGTACCCTCTGGCAGGTTTATGCGCGGGCGGACGCCCGCTATACCGGCCGCGCCAGCGTGCCTGTGCTCTGGGACCGCGCCTGCTTCACCATCGTCAATAATGAATCGGCCGAGATCATCGCCATGCTGGACCGCTGGCCGGGGGCCCGCGGGCCGCTGTTCCGGCCGCCGGACCTTGCGGGCGACATTGAGGCCCTCAACGAGGACATCTATCGGGACATCAACAACGGCGTTTATCGCGCCGGCTTCGCCACCAGCCAAGCCGCCTACGAGGACGCCCATGACCGGCTGTTCGCGGCCCTCGATGGTCTGGAGCGCCGGCTGGCCGACCGCCCGTTTCTGTTCGGCGATCGGGTCACCGAGGCCGACTGGCGGCTCTTTACCACTTTGGTTCGCTTTGATGCCGTCTATTACGGACATTTCAAATGTAACCGCAACCGGCTGGTCGACTTTCCGGAGCTTTGGGACTACACGCGGGCTCTTTATCAGAGTCCAGGGATTGCCGGCACGGTCCGCTTTGACCATATCAAGGCCCATTACTACGGTAGCCATCGAATGATCAATCCGACCGGCATTGTGCCGAAGGGACCGGAGATCGACTTCATGGCCCCGACCCGGCGCCGGTCGCCGCTGTTCTGAGTGCCCCGGCCGCATCTGTCGTCGACAAAGCAAGGCGACCAGAGTACGCTGGCAGTTGATTGCAGTGAAGTGCAGAATCGACGGTTCTTCGTCTGGGAAAAGCCCCTATGGGTTGGACTCGACTGTTGATGTCTTAGGCTTGAAACCCAATCAAGCTCTTGACGCAATATCACGTCTGTGATTCAAGC
>JBAXPR010000117.1:0-10316 GCA_037132135.1 Rhodospirillaceae bacterium | reverse complement strand
GTGGTGGCGGCGGCTCGGTGTCGCGCGGCGCCGGCGCCGGCGGCTGCGGCCTGGCCGGCGGCGCGCTGTCGGTCCTGGGGGTGGGGGCGGGTCTGGCGCCGGCGGGCGGTGGTTCGGGGCGCATTTCGCCCTGGCGCGGGCTGGCGATCGGGCCGACCTCGACAATGTCGATCGGGATCATCGCCGGTTCGAGGTCCAGCTTTTCGTCGAACATCGGCACCACCAGCACCGCCAGCAGCATGACGGCAAGGTGGAGGACGGCCGAGGCGGTGAGCGCTTTACGCATGACGGATCAGTGGCTGGCCTTGGCGGCATGGCTGGGGGCGGGTTTGCCGCCGGCGGCTTTGGCCGGAGCGCCCGCGCCGGGCAGTTCGGCGGCAAGGCCGATCTTCTTGAAGCCGGCGCCGCTGATCGCGCCCAGCACCTCGACCATGCGGCCGTAGCTGTTGGCGCGGTCGCCGCGCACCAGCACCCGGGTCTCGGGGTTGGCGCCGGTGACAGCGGTCAGTTTGGGCGCCAGCGCGGCCAGGTCGACCGGGGTCTCCTGGACCCAGATCGTGCCGTCGGGCTTGACCGAGACGTAGAGCGGCTCCTTGTCCTTTTCCACCGCCAGCGGCGGCGCGTTGGTCTTGGGCAGATCGACCGGCACGCCCACGGTCAGCAGCGGCGCCGTGACCATGAACACGATCAGCAGCACCAGCATGACGTCGACGAACGGGGTGACGTTGATCTCCGACATCTGGCGGAACGCCTTGCGCCGGGAGCCCCGCCGCCCGCCGCCGCCGCTTGCGAGTTGCACGCCCATGGCTCAGCCCCGCTCTTCGAGATGGCGCGACAGGATGGCGGCGAACTCGACCGAGAACGCTTCCAGCCGGTCGCCGTAGCGGCCGATGTCGGTGGAAAACTTATTGTAGGCCACGGCGGCCGGAATCGCGGCGACCAATCCGAGGGCGGTGGCAAAGAGAGCCTCGGCGATGCCGGGGGCGACCACGGCGAGGCTGGTGTTGTTGGTGTTGGCGATCGAGGTGAAGCTGTTCATGATGCCCCAGACGGTGCCGAAAAGCCCGAGGAAGGGCGCGGTCGACCCGACCGAGGCGAGGAAGGTCATGTATTTTTCGACCTCGGCCATTTCTCGGCCGATCGAGAGCGACATCACCCGCTCGACCCGCTGTTGCAGGCTGGCGCGCATCGTGCCCGAGGCGGTCAGGCCGCGGTCGGAGGCGTGGCGCCATTCCCGCATTCCGGCGGCGAAGGTCGCCGACATCGGATCCGACGGCGTCTTGCCGATCTGGTCAAACAGGGTGTCGAGAGAGCCGCCCGACCAGAAGCTGTCCTCGAAATCGGCGGCGGCGGCGTTGAGACGGCGGATGCGCAGCGACTTTTCAAAGATGATCGCCCAGCAGCCGACCGAGGCGGTCAGCAGCATCAGCATCACCAGCTTGACCAGCAGGTCGGCCGACAAAAAGAGGCTCACGACCGACAGGTCGTGGTGTACCAGCGCGCTGCCGGCCTGGGCGGCATCCATCATCGTCTGCTCCATGTCTCTCGTCGTCTCTTGGTGCCGTCGGCCTTAGTCCGGCCGCTTCTGATCTTGGTCGCCGCTTCCGCTCCCGGCCGACCACTCGGCAAAACGGCGGCTGAACACCGGCGGTATCCGTGCCGGCTTGCCGGCGGTGCTGACGCAGCCGAGCCGGACCCTGGCCTGCACCAGCTTGGCCTCGCCGCGCCAGATTTCGTGCTTCACGGCCAGGGTGGCGCCGCCCATTTCGGCGACCCGGGTGCGGACATCGAGAAGATCGTCGAGCCTGGCCGGACCGAGATAGTCGATCTCGTATCTGCGTATCGTAAACAACACCCCGTGGTCTGCCATCATTTCGGCATGGGGGATTCCCAGGAGGCGCATCATTTCCGTACGGGCCCGTTCGAGAAATCCCAGATAGCGGGCGTTGTAGACCACGGCAAAGGCGTCGGTATCCTCGAAATAGACCCGGACCGGGAAATGGTGGGTGGTGCCGTCGAGGCGCCCTGAGGCGTTGGTCATGGGGCGGTATCCTCGTCATCCGCCGCCACGGCGGCCAGGGTATCGAGCAGATCGGGCTGGCGGATCAGCGAGGGCGGCGGCGTCAGGCCGAGATAGCGGAAGCCGGGATCGGTGAGCATCCGGCCGCGCGGCGTGCGCTGGAGCAACCCCTGCTGGAGCAGGTAGGGCTCGATCACCTCTTCCAGCACGTCGCGCTGTTCGGACAGTGCCGCGGCCAGGGTTTCGACTCCGACCGGGCCGCCGCTGTAATGGCTGGCGATGCAGCCGAGATAGCGCCGGTCCATGGCGTCGAGGCCGGATTTGTCGACATCGAGGCGGGTCAGCGCCGCGTCGGCGATGCGGGCGTCGACCTCGGCGGCCTTATGAAAGGCGGCGATGTCGCGCACCCGGCGCAGCAACCGGCCGGCGACCCGCGGGGTGCCCCGGGCGCGCCGCGCGATCTCGGCGGCGCCGTCGCGGGTGATGCGCATGCCCAGCACCCCGGCGGCGCGGCTGACGATCAGTTCCAACTCGGCCGGGGTATAGAAATTCATGCGCAGCGGAATGCCGAAGCGTTCGCGCAGCGGGCGGGTGATCAGGCCCGAGCGTGTGGTGGCGCCGACCAGGGTGAAGGGCGGCAGGTCGATCCGGATCGAGCGCGCCGCCGGTCCCTCTCCGATGATCAGATCCAGCTGGAAATCCTCCATCGCCGGATAGAGGATTTCCTCGACCGCCGGGGAAAGCCGGTGAATCTCGTCGATGAACAGCACGTCGCGCGGCTGAAGGTTGGTCAGCAGCGCGGCCAGATCACCGGCGCGCACGATCACCGGCCCCGAGGTGGCGCGAAAGCCGACCCCGAGTTCGCGGGCGACGATCTGGGCCAGCGTGGTCTTGCCGAGGCCGGGCGGGCCGTGGAACAGCACATGGTCGAGCGCCTCGCCGCGCTCGCGGGCGGCCGAGATGAAGATGGCTAGGTTTTCGCGCACGCCCTGCTGGCCGACGAACTCGGCCAGAGTCAGCGGCCGGATCGAGGTCTCGGCGCCATCGCCCGAAATCGCGGCACGGTCGAGGGTGCGCTCGGCCGGCTTCTTTTCCGCGGGTGCGGCGGCGGCGCTCATCGGTCACGTCCCAGGTTCTGGAGCGCCTGACGGATCAGCGCCGAAGCGCCGGCCGCGCTGCCCAGTTCCTTGCCGGCGGCCATCACGGCGCCGAACGCCTCGGTGCGGCCATAGCCGAGATTGACCAGCGCCGAGACGGCGTCGCCGAGCGCCCCGCCCTCGGGCACGCTGGCCCCGGCCGGAGCGGCGGCGCCGGCCAGGGCTGCGGGGCCGAGGGCGATGCCGCCGACCTTGTCCTTGAGTTCCGAAACGATGCGGGTGGCCAGCTTCGGCCCGACGCCATCGGCGCGGGTGAGGGCGGTCTTGTCCTGCGCGGCGACGGCGCGGGTGAGGTCCTCGGGGGCAAGCACCGACAGGAGTGCGTTGGCCACCCGGGCGCCGACGCCCTGGACGGTGATCAGCAGCCGGAACCAGTCGCGCTCGCCGCTCTCGGCGAAGCCATAGAGGGTGATCGCGTCCTCGCGGACATGGGTATCGACCAGCACCGAGACCGCGTTTCCCAGCGGCCCCAGCCGGGCCAGGGTGCGGCCGGAGCAGAACACGAGATAGCCGACGCCGCCGACATCGATCACCGCGTGGTCGGGTCCAGCCGAATCGAGACGGCCGCTGAGCTTGGCGATCATCACCGGCCCTCCGCCCAGGCCCGCCGGGTCGCCCGGTGATGGGCATGGCAGACCGCCACCGCCAGGGCGTCGGCGGCGTCGGCGCTCTTGATCGCGCAGCCGGGCAGCAGCATCCGCATCATCACCTGAACCTGGGCCTTTTCGGCGTGCCCCGCCCCGACCACCGACTTTTTGACCAGATTGGTCGGATACTCGGTGACCGGCAGCCCGGCCCGCGCCGGCACCAGCAGCGCCACCGCCCGTGCCATGCCCAGCTTGAGGGTCGATGAGGGGTTCTTGTTGACGAAGGTCTCCTCCACCGCCGCCTCGTCGGGGCTCCAGGTCGCAATGACCGCGACCAGCGCGTCGTGTAGCTGGCACAGGCGATCGGCCAGCGAGCGTTCGCTGTCGGAATGGAGGGCGCCGTCGGCGACGTGGCGCAGGGTATTGCCCGAGACGTCGATGACGCCCCAGCCGGTATGCTGCAAGCCGGGGTCGATCCCGATCAGCCGTGCGCTGCCCTGAAGTGCCACCTCGTCGCGGTCCTTTTTGTCGGTCCGGCCGGCTATCCCGCCAGCTTCTCCATCAGCGCCTCGGCGATCTCGAAGTTGCCTTCGACGGTCTGGACGTCGTCGTTGTCCTCGAGGGTGTCGATCAGCTTGAGCAGCGTCGCGGCGGTGTCCTCGTCGGGAGCCACGGTGTTAAGCGGAACCCAGCCGAGCCGGGCGCTCTCGGCCGGGCCGAACGCGGCGTCGAGGGCGTCGCGCACGCCGGCGAAGCCTTCGATCGAGGTGGTGATGGCATGGCCGTCCTGATCCGACTCGACATTCTCGGCGCCGGCCTCGAGGGCGGCCTCGAACATCGCATCGGCGCCGGCGGCGGTGGCCGGGTAATAGATCAGGCCGCAGCGGCTGAACATGAAGCTGACCGAATTGGTCTCTCCCAGCGTGCCGCCGTGCTTGACGAAGGCCGAACGGACTTCAGCGGCGGTGCGGTTGCGGTTGTCGGTCAGCGCCTCGACGATCAGGGCGACGCCGCCAGGGCCATAGCCCTCGTAGCGCACCTCTTCATAGGCCGCGGTGTCGCCGCCGGGGGCGCCGCTCTTGACCGCGCGGTCGATGCGGTCGCGCGGCATATTTTGCTGGCGCGCCGCCTGAATCGCGGCCCGCAATCGCGGGTTGGCCGCGGGATCGGGCAGGCCCGCCTTGGCCGCCACGGAAATTTCACGCGCCAGTTTGTTGAACATCTTGCCGCGCTTGATATCCTGCGCGCCCTTGCGGTGCATGATGTTCTTGAATTGTGAATGGCCGGCCATGGCGTCGTCGCTGCCTTCGTACCCTGTGCCCGAATGGCCGATGGTTTACCAGATATGGGAGCGCGAATCCATATCTTGCGAGCCCCGGGGGGACGCCGCTATGACAGTTTGGCAACAATTTACCGAAAACCGTGGCAACCCCTCTTGCTACCCTTGCGATGCATCAAGCTGTTCGTCTACCAAGATCAACACTCTACGCGGCGCTCATTACGGCCCGGTTGATCATGGTTAAAAAGAGATCGGGAATAGCCATGGATGGTTTGGCATTCGGTTTCGGCATCAAGGACACCATTGACGATCTGATCGGCCGTGTCCGGTCGGAGCTGGCGGCTTTGCAAAAGCCCGATGGCCACTTTGTGTTCGAGCTGGAGGCCGACGCCACCATTCCCGCCGAATATGTCATGCTCCAGCATTTTCTTGGCGATCCCAAAGCGGAGATCGAGGCCGAGATCGGCGCCTATTTGCGTCGGGAGCAGGGCGTGCATGGCGGCTGGTCGCTGTTTCACGACGGCGATTTCGATATCAGCGCCTCGGTCAAGGCCTACTACGCCCTCAAGCTGATCGGCGACGACATTGCAGCGCCCCACATGGTGCGGGCGCGCGACGCGATCCTGGCCTTTGGCGGCGCGGCGCGCAGCAACGTGCTAACCCGTTTCCTGCTGGCGCTGTACGGCCAGATTCCCTGGCGCGGCACCCCGGTGATGCTGGTCGAGGTGATGCTGCTGCCGCGCTGGTTCCCGTTCCATCTCTCCAAGGTGTCGTACTGGTCCCGGGTGACCATGATCCCGATGCTGATTCTGCAGGCGCTGAAGCCGGTGCCGCGCAACTGCGCCCGGGTCGATATCCGCGAGCTGTTCACGACGCCGCCCGAGTTGGAAAAGGTCTACAACATCAACCCCACCGGTTCGAAGTGGGGCGATATCCTGCTTGGTGTCGACGGTGTGCTCCAGAAGGTCGACGGCCACCTGCCGCGGCGGGTGCGGCAGCACGCCATCAACAAGGCGCTGGCCTTCATCAAGGAGCGGCTGAACGGTGAGGATGGGCTGGGTGCGATCTTCCCGCCCATGGCCTTCCTGGTCATGGCCTACGATGCCCTCGGCTATCCCAAGGACCATCCGGATTTCGCGACCGCCCGCCGGGCGGTGGACAAGCTGCTGGTGCGCAATCGCGAGGGCGGCTATTGCCAGCCCTGCGTCTCGCCGGTCTGGGATACCAGCCTTGCCGCCCACGCTCTCCTTGAAGCCGGCGAGCGGCCGGATGGCGCGGTGGTGCAGGGCGCCCTCGACTGGCTGAAGGACCGCCAGATTCTCGACACCGTCGGCGACTGGGCCGACAGCACCAGGAAGGGTCTGCGGCCGGGCGGCTGGGCCTTCCAGTACGGTAACGCCTATTACCCCGACGTCGACGATACCGCGGTGGTCGGGATGGCACTCCATCGCACCGGCGACGAGCGCTACCGCGAGGCCTGGGAACGCGCCGCCGAATGGGTGATCGGCATGCAGAGCCGCAACGGCGGCTGGGGCGCTTACGATGCCGACAACACCCATCACTATCTCAACCATATTCCCTTCGCCGACCATGGGGCGCTGCTTGACCCGCCCAGCGCCGACGTCTCGGCCCGCTGCGTCGGCTTCCTGGCCCAGGTCGGCCATGGCCGCGAACTGCCGGCGGTGCGCAAGGGCATCGACTACCTGCTGAAGGAACAGGAGCCCGACGGCTCCTGGTTCGGGCGCTGGGGTACCAATTACGTCTACGGGACGTGGTCGGTGCTGTGCGCGCTCAACGCCGTCGGCATGGATCACCAGCATCCGGCGATTCGCAAGGCGGTGCAGTGGCTGCTGCTGCGCCAGTTGCCCGACGGCGGCTGGGGTGAGGACTGCGCGACCTATTGGGCCGATCGCAAGACCGACGTCAAATCCAGCACGCCGTCCCAGACCGCTTGGGCGTTGCTGGGCCTGATGGCGGCGGGAGAGGTCGACAGCGAGGCGGTGCGCCGCGGCGTCGCCTACCTCGAAGAGGCGCCGCGCACCGGTGCCCGCTGGGACGAGAAGCTCTATACCGGCGTCGGATTTCCGCGGGTGTTTTACCTGCGCTACCATGGCTACGCCGCCTACTTCCCGCTCTGGGCGGTGGCGCGCTATCGCTCGCTGATCAACAAAAACGACCGCCGGGTGGCTTACGGCATGTGAGAGCCGGCCTGTGCCGGCTCACTTTCACACTCACATCACCCGATCGGGCGGCTCGCGGCCGGCAAAGGCGGCATCGAGGTTGTCGAGGGCGCGCCAGCCCATGGCGTTGCGGGTCTCCCGGGTCGCGGTGCCGAGATGCGGCAGCAGGAAGACGTTGGGCAGCGCCTGATACCCGGGGTCGAGGTTGGGCTCGCCCTCATAGACGTCGAGGCCGGCGGCGAACAGCCGGCCCGATGTCAGGGCCGCGATCAGGGCGGAGTCGTCGACCACGGTACCGCGCGCGGTGTTGATCACGATGGCGCCGGGCGGCATCAGACCGAGGCGGCGGCCATCGAGCCAGTGCCGGGTTTCGGCGGTGGCCGGGCAGTGCAGGGTCAGCACATCCGCCACCGCCAGCATCTCTTCGGCATCGGCATGATAGACCGCACCCGCTTCGAGGTCGGGCGGCAGACGCCGGCGGTTGCTGTAATGAATGGACATGCCGAAGGCGCGGGCGCGGGCCGCCACCGCCTGGCCGATCCGGCCCATGCCGAGCACGGCGAGGCGCTTGCCCGAAAGCTGACGGCCGAGCAGTTGGGTTGGTGCCCAGCCGGTCCAGGCTCCGGTGCTGCCGCGGGCGGCCCGGGCGAGCCGTTCGCCCTCCACCGCCCGTCGTGCCGCGCCGAGCATCAGCAGCAGGGCGATCTCGGCGGTAGCCTCGGTGACCACGTCGGGGGTGTTGACGACCACGAGGCCGCGCGCCCGGGCTGCCGCCAGATCGATATGGTCGGTGCCGACCGAATAGGTGGCAAGAAGGCGCACCGAATCCGGCAGCGCCGCAATCACCGCCGCTGTCATCCGGTCGGCCGGACAGACCACCAGCGCCGCCGCTCCGGCACAGCGGGCGGCCAAGGTTGCGCCATCGAGCGGCAGGTCGTCGGGGTTGCTGCGCAGAATATAGCGGCTGGCAGCTTCCGTCTCAACTTCCGGAGGCAGCTTTCGGCTTAGAACAACCGTTTGCCTGCTGGGGGTTTGCCGATCTGTCACATCCTTGCCCCGTTCTCGGAAAATGCCGGTGCGGCACTTTCGAAAGCCATTGAAAGCCGCCATAGTCGCGGCCGTCAAGCTCAGAACTTTCAGCCGTGGTCACCATCTTGTCCCATTGTCGCCGTTTTGCGCGCGCCGCTTTCGTGGCGCTCGCCGTTCTTGCCTGGTTTCCGTCGCCGTCCGGCCACGCCGCTGCGCCGGGAACGGTGAAGCTGGCGGTGGTGCCGCATCGCGCGATTTACCGGCTGTCGCTGCTGACCGCGCGCAACAGCAGTCCGGTGGTCGATGCCAGCGGACGGATGATGTTCCAGTGGACCGACGCCTGCGACGCCTGGGCGATCGAGCAGCATTTCCGGCTGAATTTCCTCTACGCCGAGGGCGATGAGGTCAACATGACCACCAACTACGCGACCTGGGAGGCCAAATCGGGCGCAACATACCATTTCATGGTGCGCAAGACCGTCAATGGCCAGCTCGACGAGGAACTGAAGGGCGATGCCATTCCCGATCCCCGGGGCAGCCGCAGCGCCGTCGTGCGTCTGGCCAAGCCCGAGGGTGACGAGCTGCGGCTGCCGCCGGGCACCCTCTATCCTACGGGCCATACCCTGGTGTTGCTGGAGCAGGCCCTGGCGGGCGAGCGCTTTGTCTCGCGCACGGTCTTCGACGGTGCCGACGTCGACGGCGCCACCGAGATCAGCGCCGTGATCGGTAAGCGCCTGCTGGTCAAGGGCGGACTGGCCGCCGGGGTCGCCGCCAAGGACCGGCCGAGTCCGGAGGCGCTGAAGGCCGATGCCAAACGCGAGCCGCGCCTGCTCGCCGGGGCGGCGTGGCCGGTGCGTCTCGCCTTCTTTCCGGCCAAGAGCGACAGCGCCGCGCCGGAATACGAAATGAGCATGCTGCTGCTTCACAATGGCATCGCCGAGGCGATGCAGATCGATTACGGTGACTTCACGGTCAACGCCGTGCTCGAAACCCTGGAGCCGCTGCCGAAGCCGCATTGCTGACGAGATCCGAGGTTCGGCATGAAATTAGACCCCCATGATCCGATCGTGATCCTGACCGGCGCCGGCATCTCCAAGGAATCCGGCCTCGATACCTTCCGCGACGAGGGCGGCATCTGGGCCAGGGTCCGGATCGAGGATGTGGCCACGTCCGACGGCTTTTTGCGCAATCCCCAGCGGGTGCACCAGTTCTATAACGACCGGCGCCGCGGTCTGAGCGATGTCGTGCCCAATCCCGCCCATGCCGCGCTGGCGGATCTCGAGGCGGCGTGGCCGGGCGAGGTGCTGCTGGTCACCCAGAACATCGACGATCTCCATGAGCGCGCCGGCTCGCGCAATCTCATCCACATGCATGGCGAACTGCTGAAGGCCCGCTGCGCCTTCTGCGATACGGTCCAGCCCTGGGCGGGCGAGATGTCGGTTCAGGACGTCTGCTGGAGCTGCGGCCGGCGCGGCGGCGTCCGGCCCCATGTCGTGTGGTTCGGTGAGGTGCCGCTGGAGATGGAACGCATTTTCGGCGCGCTGATGGAGTGCGCGCTGTTCCTCTCGATCGGGACCTCGGGCCACATCTATCCGGCGGCCGGCTTCGTCAGCGCCGCCGGCAGCCATGGCGCCCACACCGTTGAGTTGAACCTTGAGCCCTCGGCCGGGGCCAGCCTGTTCGACGACGCCATCCAGGGGCTGGCCACCACCGTTGTCCCCGACTTCGTGCGCGGCCTTCTCCGGCGGCTGTGAGCGGCGGCCGACCATCTCGAGTCAATGTTTCCGGTTCAGTGAGCCGTCCATCCGGCCTTGACAGAGGTCAAGCCGGCGGCCCCGATGTGCTCACCGCACCGCAACAAAAACGCGACCAGATGTCGCAATCCTGTCTCGCGAGTGGTGTGCACGTTGGATTATTAAGACTCCGTTAAGTCGATGGATCGTAACGGGCTTCCTGGCCGTGCTGTGTCGCGGCAGGCACAATAATCGTTACAATCGCAATCCTGATTAGGGTATACCCTGTTCACCTCAGAATCCGAAAATCCTTCGGCGAAATAACTCGAAA
>JBAXPR010000116.1:0-10553 GCA_037132135.1 Rhodospirillaceae bacterium | reverse complement strand
CGATCACTCCACAGATTGGTCCGCCACCGAACGCGGGGGGCTGAGCAAATACCTCCAGGTGGGGGAGGGTTCAATGAACTGCGCTTCGAAGACAAGAAAGGCAAGGAGCAACTCTTCGTCCATGCGGAGCGTGATCTCGATGTACGAATCAAGGCCAATCGACGCGAATGGATTGGCGCCAATCGTCACCTGATCGTCAAGAAAAGCAGCCTCGATCAGATCGATGGCGACAAGCATCTGACCGTCAAGGGCGATCAACACGAAAACATTAGCGGCGGCATCTCACTCAAGGTTGGCATGGAGGTTCACGAGGATGTCGGCATGAACTTCATCCATAGGTCCGGCCAGAACATTGTTCTTGAGGCCGGAATGACGATTTCCCTCAAGGCCAGTGGAAACTTTGTCACCATTGGCCCGGCTGGGGTGATGATTAATGGGACCATGGTCCTGATCAACAGCGGCGGTGCCCCATCGCCGCTCTCGGCAAATCCTCACCCTCCGGACCCGCCGGCGATCGCCGACGACGCCAAGCCCGGCGAAAAGGCCGAGGCGCCCGCGCCCAAGCGCCTGCCTGTACCCGGCAGGATGACAGAGGCGGTGGTTCAGGCCCAGGTCATGAAGGCGGCGGCTCAAAGTGGCACGCCCTTCTGCGAAGTTTGCGCCAAAGGCGCAGCCGAGCCCAGCGCGCCAGGGGGGGCCTGATGCCACCCCGGCTTTCGCCCCAGTCCTTGCGCCGCCTGTTTCAGGTCCTCTATCCCGAGTCCGTTGATCCCGAGGTGCCGTCGCAGCTTTACGCCGTTCTTGATGCTGCGCGGTCCCCGGCCATCTACCGCGCTCTTTACGATCACGAGGGCAAGGTGCCGATCCGCTGCCTCTACCAGGGCGACATGGCCGAGGACTTGGCCGAAGTCGCGCCCTATCTGGTGCAACTGGACCGTGAGGCATCCTTCACCACCTGGCTGCTGGAAAACGGCTGGGGCGAGAGCTGGGGCATCTTCGTCCGGTCCGACGAACCGTTCGACGAGGTCCGCCGCCACTTCCGCAAATTCACCGTGGTCAACACCGAAGCCGGCAAATCCCTGCTCTTCCGCTTCTACGATCCCAGAGTCCTGCGGACGTTTCTTCCGACCGCTCCTCCCGAGCACCTGCGCCGGTTGTTCGGGGGCGTGGGCCGGTACGTGCTGGAGGATGAGACGGGAGAGCGTGTGATGGAGTTTCTGGCTGAAAAAGGACAGCTGAAGGCGATCTCATGGGAATTGCGGTCGTCTGATCCCCGGTGACTGAAAAGCGCTGCGACCGTGGTCAGGCCTTCGACTGGGCGAAGGAGAGGACTTCGGCGCTGCCGTTCCAGATCATCTCGAGGGCAACGTAGAGAATCACGGCGAGCCCGACATAGGCGATCCAGGGCCAGCGCTTGAACAGCGGCGCGATGATCGTCGCGGCGATGCCCATCAACGCCACCGATGCCACCAACCCGACCACCAGCGCCACCGAGTGGTCGCGGGCGGCGCCGGCCACCGCCAGCACGTTGTCAAGCGACATCGAAATGTCGGCGACCACAATCTGCTCGATCGCGGCCCGCATCGATTTACCGGGACTCGGGGCGTCGTCGTCGCCATCGGCTTCACCCGAGCCGTGGCGGCGGTGGGCCGCGCGGGTCTCGCGATAGAGTTTCCAGCACACCCAGAGCAGCAGCAGGCCGCCGGCCAGGGTCAGTCCGACCACCGCCAGCAGCTTGACGGTGACCAGGGACAGTCCGACCCGCAGCACCACGGCGGCAACCACGCCCCAGAAGATCACGGTCTTGCGCCGGGAGGCTTCGACCTGGGCCGCCGCCATGCCGACGACGATGGCGTTGTCTCCGGCCAGCACCAGATCGATCAGGATAACCTGAAGCAAGGCCAGCAGTTCGAGGGTCAATTGATCGGGGGGAGGAATGGTCGTACCCTTTCTCTTTCGGGCGGCGGTCAGGCCATCCGGCACCGCCACCAGGGGCATACAAGAACCGCCGCCGGAGGGCTTTGTCGCTGTGCGGTTTTGCGTCCCTCAACGACGGGCATGGGCGGATCCGGGCGCTGCCCTACGCCGCCGGGCGGGCCAGATCGCCAAGCTTGGTCAGCAGATAGTCGATGTCGGAATCCTCAAGCGCCTCGTACTGGGTGAGAATGCGCTCAATCATCCGGCAGCTGTGCCGCTCAAGGTCGCGGTCTCCGCCATCGAAGGGGGTTTCGTGGGCGACGTCGACGGCGATGCGCACCACGGTCAGCAGCGAGGCCGGCAGCCCCGCCCGCTCATAGAGTGATTTCAAGCCGAGCCGGCCGCCATCGTGGATAAGCAGACGGGCGTTGAGCAGCGGCACCTTGGCGAGGTGAGAGAGCGCCACCTCGAAGAACGTCAAATCGCCGGTACACAGCGAGCGGATCAGCAGCGAGGGCGTCAGGCGGCCGCCGCGGACGAGCTGGGCGACCAGTCGCTCCACCGCCGCCTCGTCGGACTCGCCGGTAAAGAGGCTGACGGTGGCCCGCTCCCGGCTTTTCAGCACCAGCTCCTGGGCAACCTCGGCCGGCAGATCGTGATTGGCCACCAGATAGGCCTGGAGGCTCTCGGAAACCTTGGTCACCAGCCGCTCGGCCACGGTCAGCGGCAGGGTCGAGCGCTTGACCAGCGGCTCCTGAACCAGAGCGCTGTCGCCGAAGCGGTCGATCACGCGGTTGAGGCGGGCCTCGTCGAGCCTGGCCCCTTCGTTGCCGACCAGCACGGCAATCGCGGTTTCGTCGGCATGGGTGATCAGTTCGTCGGCCAGGCCTTCCGGAACCTCGGGGCGGCCGGCGATCGCCGACTGCTTGGAGGACGAGCCGCCGCGCACGATCTCGATCAGATCGCTTTCGCTCAGCACCGTCGACACCGCAAGAATCGGCAGCGCCACTGCCTCGACGTCCTTGGCCATGGTCATGGCCACGTCGCGCGGCAGGTTGGGGGAGGTCTTGAGATTATCGGCCAAAGACTGGCGGACCAGGACCACCGCATCGCGGGCCATGATGCGGATGATGTCCTCGGCCAGTTTTCGCTCGGCGGTGGTCAGCTGCTGGCGGTCGAACTGGACCGCAACCTTGCCGGCCAACGCGGCCCGGTGTCCGGGCGACGGGTCGGTCAGCAGCTTGGCAACGTCATCTTTGGTCAGATTATCGGTCATGCTCTCGCCATTATAGGCCAATCCGGAGCGGGGAGCCAGTCGGCGGATGACGCGGTACTCGCTTCGTACCTGCCAACAAGGATACTATCAAGTAAAGAACTACGCAAACCAGATCAAGGGTTAACCGCTCCGGCGCCGCAAATTCCCGATCGGGAGTGCCACGAGGGGCTGTCGGCCGGTTCAGCTGATCCAGGCCAGCGCCCGCTCGACCGCCGATAGCTGTCCTTCCACCGAAATCCCGGTCTCGGACGGAACCTCCAGCGCCCGGTCCTCGAGGACGTTGACTCCGGGATGGTCGCTGGCCCAGGCGCGAATCGCCCGGTCGCGTTCGGCGAGCAGCGACATGATCTGGGGCCGGAACAGTCTGAGCAGGGCGGTGATCCAGCGGTTGACCGGCCAGGACGGCCGGGCGTGGTCGATGGTGAAGCCGTCGAGCATGCAGGCGACTTCGACCGCATCATACCAGATCTCGTCGGTGACCCAGCGGTTGGTGGTGAAGAGGCGCATCGGGCAGCCCCGCCGGTCGACGCCGACCGCGATCAGATGGCAGACCGCCTCGACGGTATCGGCAGAGGGCATGCCGGGGCCGCGCAAAAAGGTGTGAAAGTGCCCGAACTCGCCATAGGGCCGCTCCGAGGCCGGATGGATGTGAAAATAATACTGGGCATGATGGTCGCGGTCGTAAACGTCACCCGGGGGGTAATGCTCCCACTCGGGCAGTTTGGCCGCGGCGCGGGTGACCTCGCTGACCATGGTGTCACCGGTCTTCTCGAGAATCCGCTCCCAGTTGCGGACCTCACGCCCGGCGGCCGCCATCGTCTCCAGCGACGCGCGGGGCAGCGAGAGGAAGTCGGTGGTCAGCGCCATGGCGGGGGCTCCGGATTATTTTGGCTTTTCCGGCTCCGGCTTGGTCCCGGTGAAGAGGAACTCCATCGGTCCCTTCTCGATCTGACCGCTGACCCGCGACAGGCTGGTGGTCAGGTCGCGCATCTCGGAAATCAGCAGCGACAGCTCATAGAGGCCGACACTGGTGAAATCGCGCACCGGCACCCGGTTTTCCTTGATCGCGCCCGCGGTCTGGTCGGCCAGTCCGCGCAGCGACTGCGACAGCTCGCGGGCCTCGGCCGAGGTCTTGACCATCTCGGTCATGACCACGCCGGTATGGCTGTTGATGCTGTCGAGCATGCCCTGGAGCTTGCCAAGGATGCCGGTGACGCCGCCAGTGATGGTGTCGGCGCGCTGGCGGATCTCGGTCATCAGGCCGTCCATGTGGACGGCGGTGGTCCGGACCAGGGCCATGGTCTCGCCGACCTCGCGGGCCGAGGCGGCAAGATCGGCGCTCATCTTGTGAAGATTGTCGAGGGAGGCGCTGATCCTCTTTTCGTTTTCCGGGCTGAGCAGCCGGGTCAGGCGGTCGCCGATCTCGACCAGCTGGTGGGCGAGGTGAGGGGCGGTCTCGAACACTTCCGACAGCCCCGAGGGCTTGGACGGGATCACCGGAATCTCGCCATCGGTTCGGGCCAGCGCCGCGGCGTCGCGGCTGCCGCCGCTGATCTGGATGTAGGCGTTGCCGGTCAGGCCGAACATCTCGAGGGCGGCGACGGCGTCGGTCTTGACCGGAGTCGCGGCATCGAGGGCAACCTTGACCCGGACCCGCTCGACGTTGGCGGGGTCGATACGCATCTCGGAGACGGTGCCGACCAGAATGCCCCGGTAGCGCACCGGACTGCCTTCCTTGAGGCCGGTGACCGAGCCGTCGAAATAGATGTAGTAGGGCGGCCGCTTCTCCCCCAGTTCGACCTTGGCCACCCAGAGCGTGAAGCCGACCAGCGCCGCTCCCAGCACCAGCACGAAGACGCCGACGAGAAAATGATGAGCGCGGGCTTCCATGGCGTCAGGCTCCGGTGCGCAGGGCGGCCCGGCCGCGGGGGCCGCCGAAATAGTCGCGAATCCAGCGATCGGGCACTTGTTTCAGGCTATCCAAGGTTCCCACCAGAAGCTTGCGGTCGTTGAGCACGGCGATACGGTCGCAGATCGCGGCCAGACTGTCGAGGTCATGGGTTACCATGAATACGGTCAGCCCCAAACCATGTTGGAGCGAGCCGATCAACTGGTCGAAGGCGGCGGCGCCGATCGGGTCGAGACCGGCGGTCGGTTCGTCGAGCAGCAGAATCTCGGGGTCGAGCGCCAGGGCGCGGGCGAGGCCGGCGCGCTTGCGCATGCCGCCCGAAAGCTGGGACGGGTATTTCAGCGCCGCGTCGGCGGGCAGGCCGACCATCGCGACCTTGACCCGCACCACCTCCTCGATCAGCGCCGGCGGCAGCCCGGTGTGCTCGACCAGCGGCACGGCGACGTTCTGGGCCACGGTGAGCGAACTGAAGAGGGCGCCATCCTGAAACAGCACGCCACAGCGGGCCTGGAGCGCGATGCGCCGGTTTTCCGAGAGGCTGCCGATGTCGTGGCCCAGCACCTCGATCGTGCCGGCGCTGGGATGGACGAGGCCGACCACCGCCTTCAGCAGCACTGACTTGCCCGAGCCCGAGGCCCCGACCACGCCGAGCACCTCGCCGCGAAAGACATCGAGATCGACACCATCATGGACGAGATGGCCGCCGAACCGGGTCACCAGCCCGCGGATGCGCATCACGGTGTCGGCGGCCGGACGCGGCTGGGTGAGGGTCACGACGGCGGTCGCGCTTCGATCAGGGTGACTCTGGCATCGGCCATGGCGGTTCTCCCCACGCTCAAATATGAAGAATCTGGAACAGCACCGAGAAGAAGGCGTTGAGCACGATGACAAGGAAGATCGATTCGACCACCGACTTGGTGGTGCGCAGGCCGACGCTCTCGGCGCTGCCCGAGACCAGCAATCCCTCGTAGCATCCGACCATGCCGATCACCAGCGCGAACACCGGCGCCTTGATCATCGCCACCGTGGCGTCGCCGAGGTCGATGGGAATGCGCATCTGGTTCACGAACTGGTAATAGTTAATATCGAGCAGGATATAACTCATGGTCGCCCCGCCCAGCAGGGCGACCATGTTGGCGAAGAAGGTCAGCAGCGGCATCACCAGCATCAGGGCCAGAATCCGCGGCACCACCAGCATCTCGATCGGATCGAGGCCGATGGTGCGCATGGCGTCGATCTCCTGATTGACCTTCATGGTGCCGATCTGGGCGGTGAAGGCCGAGCCGGAGCGGCCGGCGACGATGATCGCGGTGATCAGAATGCCGATCTCGCGCAGAATCGAGAGGCCGAGCAGATTGACGACATAAATCTCGGCCGCGAGGCGGCGCAGCTGTTCGGCGCCCTGATAGGCCAGCACGACCCCGATCAGGAACGACAAGAGCCCGAGAATCGGCAGGCAGCGCAGGCCGGTGTGATCCATGTGATAGACTAGGGCGGTCAGGCGGAGGCGCTTCGGGTGGGTCAGCACCCGCACCAGCGTCGCGATCACCAGCCCGAGATAGGAAATAAGCTCGACCGAGCCGGAAAGGGCCTTGAGGCTGGCCTGACCCACCGCCTCGACGGTGTCGGCGATCAGGTGCTTTTTCGGCGGCACCACGGGTTCGCTGTCGGCGGCGCGCCAGACGGCGTCGATCAGCGCGATGTGCTCGGGCCGGACGTTGATGATGGCCACCGCCCGTCCTTCCCGGCTCATGCGGTCACGGAACTGGCGCATCAGCAGCGCGCCGACGGTGTCGAGGGCATCGAGCCGCGAGAGATCGAGCCTGACCCGGCTCGCCGCACCCGGCTCGGGCTGGACGCCGTCGAGAACCGTGGCCAGCCGCGCCGAGGCCGCCAGGGTCCAGCCGCCGCTTGCGGCCAGCACCAGGGTGCCGCTGTCGCTGACCGAGACCAGCCAGTCCTGTTCCTCGCTCATACCGTCTCCGCTCCGCCCCGCGCGCCCGGCGGGTCCAGAAGTTTGATCCCGGGGAAACCGGCCTCAGGAAACCGGCCCCAGGAAACCGGATTGAACCGGCCGGGTCAATCGCTTCCCGTCGATTGTCCTGCTCATCTTCCTGTTCTGCCCCCTTTGCCCTGCCGCAATATGGTGGCAGTATCGCGCCCGGCGGAGCTTCGGGAGGCCAGGATGACCGGAACCACAGGCGACATCGCGTCCGGACGGTGGCAATTCTGGATCGATCGCGGTGGCACATTCACCGACGTGGTCGGTCGGCGGCCCGATGGCCGGGTTGTGACCTGCAAGCTGCTCTCGGACAATCCCGAGCGCTACACCGATGCCGCGGTGGCGGGCATCCGCCAGCTGATGGCACTGGCCGACTGGCAGCCGCTGCCCGCGGCCGAGATCGCCTCGGTCAGGATGGGCACCACGGTGGCCACCAACGCGCTGCTGGAGCGCACCGGCGAGCGCACGGTGCTGGTGATCACCAAGGGCTTCGGCCACCAGTTGCGCATAGGCTACCAGAACCGGCCCGACATCTTCGCCCGGCGCATCGTGCTGCCGGCGCTGCTCTACGAGCGGGTGGTCGAGGTGCCGGAGCGCCTGTTTGCCGACGGCAGCATCGAAACCCCGCTCGACCTGCCAGCGGCGCGGATCGGGCTCGAGGCGGCCTATGCCGAGGGCTTCCGCTCGGCCGCGATCGTCTTTCTGCACGGCTACCGCAACCCCACCCACGAGCGGCAGGTGGCGGCGCTGGCCCGCTCGATCGGCTTCACGCAGGTTTCGGTCAGCCACAAGGTCAGTCCGCTGATGAAACTGGTCGGGCGCGGCGACACCACTGTGGTCGATGCCTATCTTACCCCCGGGCTGCGCCGCTATGTTGAGCAGATCGAGCACGAGTTGCCCGGGGTCAAGCTGATGTTCATGCAGTCGAACGGCGGCCTGACCGACGCCCGCTCGTTTCAGGGCAAGGACGCCGTGCTCTCGGGGCCGGCCGGTGGCGTGGTCGGCGCGGTGCGCACCGCGCGCATGGCCGGCTTCGACAGCGTGATTGGCTTCGACATGGGGGGCACCTCCACCGACGTCTGCCACTATGCCGGAGTATACGAGCGCAGCTTCGAGACCCAGGTCGCCGGGGTCCGGCTGCGGGCGCCGATGCTGAACATCCATACCGTGGCGGCCGGCGGCGGCTCGATCTGCAGCTTTGACGGCGCGCGCTTCCGGGTCGGGCCGGAGTCGGCGGGCGCCAATCCCGGTCCGGCCTGCTACCGCCGCGGCGGGCCGCTGACCGTTACCGACTGCAACGTCATGGTCGGCAAGCTCCATCCCGAGCTGTTTCCCGCCGTTTTCGGTCCCGAGGGCACCCTGCCGCTCGACGCCGAGGCGGTGGCCGAGCGGTTCAAGACCCTGGCCGAGGAGGTCGAGCGCAAGACCGGCATCCGCCGCACCCCGGCCGAGATCGCCGAGGGCTTTCTCAAGGTCGCGGTCGAAAACATGGCCGCGGCGATCAAGCGGGTTTCGATCCAGCGCGGCCACGACATCGCCGATTACACCCTGGTCAGCTTCGGGGGCGCCGGGGGGCAGCACGCCTGTCAGGTCGCCGACGCCCTCGGCATGACCCGGGTGTTCATTCATCCTCATGCCGGCGTGCTTTCGGCCTATGGCATCGGCCTTGCCGACACCGTGGTGATTCGCGAGCGCGCGGTCGAGGCCCGGCTCAGGCCCGAGTTGATGGAGCCGCTTAACGATCTGCTGGCCGCCCTCGAGGACGAGGGGCGCGATGAACTGGCGCGCCAGGGCGTGCCCGAGTCGCGGACCTGGGTGCGCCGGCTGGTGCACATCAAATACGACGGCACCGACACCGCGCTGCCGGTTGATGTCGACGAAGAGGGCGGTCTGACCCGGGGCTTTGAGACCGCCCACCACAAGCGCTTCGGCTTCGTGATGATGGGCAAGGACCTGGTGGTCGAGGCGGTATCGGTGGAGGCCACCGGCGAGGCCGAGGTTGCCGACGATCCGGTGATCGAGGGCGGCGGCCGGCCTGGACTGCCGCTGCCGCGCCGCCTCGCCACCCTGGTCGTGACCTTCGCCGGCAAGCGGGCCTCCGTGCCGGTGTTCGATCGCGAGACCCTGATGCCGGGCAACCGCATGCTCGGGCCGGCGATCATCCGCGAGGCCAACGCCACCACCGTGGTCGAACCGGGCTGGATGGCCGACGTCACCGCGCGCAATCATCTGGTGCTCAACCGCACCGAGCCGCTGCTGGCCCGGCTGCCGACCGGGAGCGGAGCCGACCCGGTGATGCTGGAGGTGTTCAACAACCTCTTCATGTCGATCGCCGAGCAGATGGGCTTTACCCTCGAGAAGACCGCCTATTCGATCAACATCAAGGAGCGGCTCGACTTCTCCTGCGCGGTGTTTGACGCCGCCGGCGGCCTGATCGCCAATGCGCCGCACATGCCGGTCCATCTCGGCTCGATGGGCGAGTCGGTGCGGGCGGTGCTGCACCGCTGCCACGAGGGCATGAAAGCCGGCGATGTCTTTATGCTCAACAACCCCTATTGCGGCGGCACCCACCTGCCCGACATCACGGTGGTGACACCGGTGTTCGGCGAGCGCGGCGGCGAGTTGCTGTTCTTCGTCGCCTCGCGCGGCCATCACGCCGACATCGGCGGCATTACCCCCGGCTCGATGCCCCCCGACAGCACGCGGATCGAGGAGGAGGGGGTGCTGATCGAGGTCATGCCGCTGATTCGCGCCGGGCGTTTCCTCGAAACCGAGGTGGTGACGCTGCTGACCGGGGGGGCGCATCCGGTGCGCAACCTGGAGCAGAACCTCGGCGACCTCAAGGCCCAGATCGCCGCCAACGAGAAGGGCGTACGCGAGCTGCGCCGGATGGTTGCCCAATACGGCCTCGACACCGTGCGCGCCTATATGGGCCATGTGCAGAGCAATGCCGAGGAGCAGGTGCGCCGGGTGCTCGACACCCTTGAGGACGGCAAATTCGCGGTCGAGCTTGACAATGGCTCGCGGATTCAGGTCAAGGTCGCCATCGACCGCGAGAAACGCACCGCCACCATCGATTTTACCGGCACCAGTCCGCAGCGCGACAATAATTTCAATGCGCCGCTGGCGGTGACCCGGGCGGCGGTGCTCTATGTCTTCCGCACCCTGGTCGATGCCGATATCCCGCTCAACGAGGGCTGCCTCAAGCCGCTGTCGCTGATCGTGCCCAAGGGCAGCATGCTCTATCCGGTCTATCCGGCGGCGGTGGTGGCCGGCAACGTCGAGACTTCCCAGTGCATCACCGACTGCCTTTATGGTGCCCTCGGCGTGCTCGCCTCGGCTCAGGGCACGATGAACAACGTCACCTTCGGTAATGAGCGCTTCCAGTATTACGAGACGGTGTGCGGCGGCTCGGGCGCCGGCTACACCTTCGACGGCACCAGCGCCGT
>JBAXPR010000115.1:0-10774 GCA_037132135.1 Rhodospirillaceae bacterium | reverse complement strand
AGGCGGTCGGTGCGGGCCATGGTCAGGCGGTGGTGGGTGATGATCAGGAAGCGGGTGCGGCCCGAGCGCGCCATGTCGTGAACCATGTCGCAGAAGCGGCCGACATTGGCCTCGTCGAGCGGGGCGTCAACCTCGTCGAGGACGCAGATCGGCGCCGGGTTGCAGAGGAAGACGGCAAACAGCAGCGAGAGCGCGGTCAGCGCCTGCTCGCCGCCCGAGAGCAGGCTGAGAATTTGCAGGCGTTTGCCCGGCGGGCTGGCAAAGATTTCCAGGCCGGCGTTGAGCGGGTCCTCGGCGTCGGTGAGTTCGAGGTGGGCGCGGCCGCCGCCGAACATCTTGACGAACAACTCCTGGAAATGGCTGTTGACGGTGGCGAACGAGGCCAGCAGCCGCTCGCGCGCCTCTTTGTTGAGGCTGGTGATACCGTGGCGGAGCCGGCTGATGGCGGCGATCAGGTCGGTGCGCTCGGTGGTCAGGCTGGTGATCTGGGTTTCCAGTTCCTCGGCTTCCATCTCGGCGCGGAGATTGACCGGTCCCATGGTTTCGCGTTCGCGGGTCAGGCGGTCGAGCCGGCTTTCCACCGCCACCGCCTCGGGCAGAGCGTCGCCGGGGGCGAGTCCGGCCAGGGCCAGGGTCTGGCCGGGTTCGCACTCCAGCCGGTCAAGGATGCGCTCGGCAAGGTCGGCGGCGTGGACCTGGGCGGTGCCGACGGCGGCCTCGGCGCGGGCGCGGGCCTCGCGGGCGTCGGAGAGGCCGGCCTCGGCCCGCTTCAGCTGCTTTTCTGTTTCGGCCAGCCGGGTTTCGGCCGCGGCGAGGGCATCGGCGGCACGGCCACGGCTACGCTCCGAATCGGCGATCCGGGTCAGCAGGCCCTGACGGTCGGCCTCGATCTCGGCCGGGCGGCCGGCGAGGCGTTCGAGTTCGGCCTCGGCGCTGGCAGCGCGTTCGGTCAGTTCGGCCAGCCGGCTGCCCGCGCCCTGCTGACGGCTGCGCCACGAGCGCTCCTCGGTCTCGATGGCGGCGAGGCGCTGGCGCCGGGCCTGGGCCTCGCGGGTCAGGCGGTCGAGCTGGCTCTGGCGCTCGGTCTGCACTGCCCGGCGCTCGGCGAGGCGGGCGCGCAGTTCGGCGACCGTCTCGCGGGCCGGGCCGGATTCGGGCAGCGCGGCGAGGGCGGCGCGGGCCTCGGCGAGGCGGGCCTGGAACTCGGCGCGGTCGGCCTCCAGCCGTTCGAGCTGCTCCAGCACGGCGGCGAGGCGGGAGGCGGCGGCGGCGTCCTCGCGCACCAGCTTGGCGTGGCGGTCGCGGGCGGTGTTGACGGCGCTGAAGGCCTCGCGCATGGCCTCGCGGCAGCGCTTCTCCTCGGCGGTGGCCTGCTCGGCGGCCCGGCGGGCGTCCTCGACCACGGCGCGGGCCTCGTCAACCCGATCCTCGGCGACCGCCAGCTCCTGGCGCAGGTCTTCGAGCCGGTTGCGCTGGCGGAGGCGGATCGCGGCGGCGGAGGGCGCGCCGGCGGCGATGGTCAGCCCGTCCCAGCGCCAGGCCGCGCCTTCGCGGGTGACCAGGGCCTGGCCGGGCAGCAGTTGGGCAGCGAGACGGGCGCCGGTGGCGCCGTCGGCCACAATGCCGATCCGGGTCAGGCGGCGGGTGAGGGCCGCCGGACCACTGACCCGGGCGGCCAGCGGTTCGGCGGCTTCGGGCAGCGGCGGCACCTCGGCATAGGGCGGCAGGGTGCGCCAGTGGACGGCGGCGGCATCGTCGAGCGGTGCCGTCAGATCGTCGCCGAGGGCGGCGGCCAGCGCCGCCTCGAAGCCGCGGCTGACGGTGACGGCGTCGATCAGCGGCGGAAAGAGGTCACCCGAGCCGGCGCGGCCGTGCAGCAATTCGGTCAGGGCCGAGGTCTCGGCCTTCAGCCGCACCCGCACACTCTCGACGCCCTGCAGGGCGTCGCGCGCCCGGGCCTGACGGCTGTCTGCCGCCTGTTTGGCCTGCTCGGCCTGCTCCACCGCCTCGCGGGCCGCTTCGAGCCGGTCTTCGGCGGCGGCGCTGCCGAGGGCGGCCTCTTCGAGGTCGGGGCGGGCGGCCTGCTCGTGCTCCAGAGCTTCCCGCTGCTGGCGCTGGGCCGCGGCCCGGGTTTCGGCGCCGGCGAGGCGTTGCTCAAGGTCGCGGACCTGCCCGGCCAGCGCGCCGCGCCGGGCCTCGTCGGCGGCGACCTGCTCGGTCAGCCGGGTCAGGGCGCGGTCAAGCTCTTCGACCTCTTCGCGGGTGCCGGCGAGGCGTTCGGCGGCGTCCTCGGCCAGCATCGCCTCGTCTTCCTGGGCCGCCGCCAGGGCGTCACGCTCTTCCGAGAGGCGGAGCACGGCGCCGTCGGCGTCGGCGGCCAGGGCGTTTTCGCGGCCGAGATCGCCCCGCACCTGTTCGATTCGGCGGCGGTTGGCGGTCTGGGACTCGATGACCCGGCGTTCCTCGGCGTCCAGTTGCTCGCGGGCCAGCACCAACCGCTGCAGCGCCGCCGCCGCCGCCGCTTCCGACTGGCGCAGCTGCGGCAGGTCGGCGGCATCGTTGGTGCGGCGGGTGGTCAGGTTGGCCACCGCGGCCATCAGGTCGCGGACCTGCGACTCGGCGGTGGCGAACTGGGCGCGCGCGCTCTCGGTGGCGGCGGTGGCGGCCTGCCAGCGCAGATGCCAGAGCACGGCTTCGGCGCGGCGGATCAGGTCCGAGAGGTTGCGATAGCGGTTGGCCTGCCGCGCCTGCTTCTTCAGGCCCTGCAACTGGCCGTCCATGGCGCCGATGACGTCGTCGAGCCGGGTCAGGTTGGTTTCTGCCGCCTTGAGGCGCAGTTCGGCTTCATGGCGGCGCGAATGCAGGCCGGTGATCCCGGCCGCCTCCTCGAGCAACTGGCGGCGGTCCTGGGGTTTGGCGCGGATCAGGGCGCCGATCTGGCCCTGGCTGACCAGTGCCGGCGAGTTGGCACCGCTGGAATTGTCGGCGAACAGCAACTGGACGTCGCGGGCGCGGACCAGCTTGCCATTGATCCGGTAGTCCGACCCCGAGCCGCGCTCGATGCGGCGGGTGATTTCGAGATCGGTCGAGTCGTTGAAGCCGGCCGGGGCGGTGCGGGCGGCGTTGTCGAGAGTGAGCGTTACCTCGGCGAGGTTGCGTGCCGGCCGCCGCGAGGTGCCGCCGAAGATGACGTCATCCATCTCGTCGCCGCGCATCTTGCGCGCCGAGGTTTCGCCCATCACCCAGCGCAACGCCTCGACCAGATTGGACTTGCCGCAGCCATTCGGGCCGACGACGCCGGTGACACCGGGCTCGATCAGCAGTTCGGTCCCATCGACGAAGGACTTGAAGCCGGCGAGGCGAAGCTTGATGAAATCCACGACGCGCGCTCGATCAGGGCTTCAGCAGACGGTCGATGACCTCCTGGAACTTTTCCAGGGGTTGGGCGCCTTCGAGCTTCTCGGCACCGCCATTGAACACGAAGGTCGGAGTCGACTGGATGCCGAAACTCTTCTGGGCCTCGTAGGTGCGCTGGATGAGGGCATCCTCCAGCGGCTTCATGGCGAGGCAGGCTTCGAAATCCGCTGGCGGCACGCCGCCGAGGGCGCCGATCTGGGCCAGTGCCTTCTTGGGATCGGCGGCCCGGCCCCAGCTGCTTTGGCTCTTGAACAGCACATCGAGGAAGCCGTAATAGCGCGCGGCGGGGGCGCAGCGGGCCAGGATCGAGGCGTGGAGGGCGTTGCGGTCGAGCGGGAAGTCGCGGAAGACCATCTTGAGCTTGCCGGTGTCGATATAGCGGGTCTTCAGCTCCGGCAGGGTTTTGGTGTGGAACTCGGCACAATGCGGGCAGGTCAGCGACGAAAAATCGAGCATCGTCACCGGTGCCCGGGGATCGCCCAGCACCCGGTCGGCCAGCGCCGCCTCTGTCGCGGGTGGTTCCGCCAGCGCCGCGCTCGCGGCCGCCCACAGCCACAGACCCGCCAAAGCGGCCCCCCATCCCAACCCCTGGCGCATCCGAGCCTCCCCATCACAATATCTGGGGACTATAGGGCAGGGCGGGGGTACGGGGCAAGGGGATTGGCCTCGCTGGGGCCGGCAGCGGCTGGGGCGGGCGCCGGCAGACTGGCCCATTTTCCCCGGACCTGCACCTTGCCCCCGGCCTGTTTCGTGGGCAGTTTAGGGGCGATCGGGCAGGGGAGGCGGGCGTGCGGGGCGGGGATGAAGAGGATACGGCGCGGCGGGACGGGCGCACCCGGCTCTGGATCGGGGCGTCGCTCTCGGCCGGGGCCGGGGTTGAGCTGGAGTCCGGCCAGGGGCATTATTTGCGCCATGTGCTGCGGCTGGCCCCGGGGGCGGCGGTAGCGCTTTTCAATGCCCGCGATGGCGAATGGCGGGCGGTGATCGACGGTTTTGCCAAGGATCGCTGCCGGCTGGTGGTCGACAGCCGGCGCCGGGCGCCCGAAGCGCCGGGCGCCGGGCTGTGGCTGGTGTTCGCGCCGCTGAAACGGGCGCGACTCGAAACCCTGATCGAGAAGGCGACCGAACTCGGGGTGACGCGGCTGGTGCCGGTGGTGACCCGGCATACCGACATCGGCCGGGTCAATCTGGAGCGGCTGGGCGCGATCGCCCGCGAGGCCGCCGAACAGTGCGAGCGGCTCACCGTTCCCGAACTCTTACCCCCGACGCCGTTTTTCCAGCTTCTCTCTCACTGGCCGGGGCTGCCGCTGCTGGTCTGCGCCGAAGCCGGGCCGGTGCGGCCGCTGGCGGCGGCGGTGGCGGCATTGCCGCCCGGGCCGGCAGCAGTTTTGATCGGCCCGGAAGGAGGGTTCGCCAATTCCGAGCTTGACGAACTGGGCCGGCGGCCCTTTGTTGTCCAGGTTGGTCTGGGTCCGCGGGTGCTGCGGGCCGAAACCGCTGCCCTGGCCGCTCTCGCCTGCTGGCAGGCGCTCCGCGGCGACTGGTCGGACGATACCGGCGCCGAGGTCCGGCCGCCATTCCGGGCCGGGCCGTCCTGACGGTCGATCGCTGTAAGCCGCTGTTTTTTTCCTCTTCCAACCTTGTGAGCCGCCATGTCCGCACCCCCGACCTCTCCCGGTGCCCCGATCACGGATCCCCGTCAGCTGACGGCGTGGTTCGAGAGCGGGTGCAAGCCGGCCTGCGACTGGCGCATCGGGACCGAGCACGAGAAGTTCGCCTTCCGGCTCTCCGACCTCACGCCGCTGCCTTACGACGGTCCCGACGGCATTGGCGCCCTCCTGCAGGGGCTGACCCGGTTCGGCTGGGCGCCGGTGTCCGAAAATGGCCATGTGATCGCGCTGACCCGGGGGCTGGCCAGCGTCAGCCTGGAACCTGGCGGACAGGTCGAGTTGTCCGGGGCGCCCCTCGAGACGATCCACGAGACCTGCACCGAGGTTCACGAGCATCTGCGCCAGATCCGGGCGATCGATGCCGAGTTGGGCACCGGCATGATCGGCCTTGGCTTCAATCCGAAATGGCGGCGTGAAGACGTGCCCTGGATGCCCAAGGGCCGCTACAAAATCATGCGCGACTACATGCCCAAGCGCGGCACCCTCGGCATCGACATGATGACCCGCACCTGTACCGTGCAGGTCAATCTGGATTTTTCCAGCGAAGCCGACATGGTGCGGATGTTCCGGGTCAGTCTCGCGCTGCAGCCGATCGCGACCGCGCTTTTCGCCGCCTCACCCTTCACCGAGGGCCGGCCCAACGGCTTTCAGAGCTTTCGCAGCCAGATCTGGACCGACACCGATCCCGACCGCTGCGGCGATCTGCCCTTCGTCTTCGAGGACGGTTTCGGCTTCGAGCGCTATGTCGACTACGCCCTCGACGTGCCGATGTATTTCGTCTTCCGCAATGGCCGCTACCTCGACGCCTCGGGGCAGTCGTTCCGGGATTTCCTCAAGGGCCGGTTGCCGGCCCTGCCCGGTGAGACGCCGTTGCTCACCGACTGGTCCGATCACCTGACGACCCTTTTTCCCGAGGTGCGGCTGAAGAAGTTTCTGGAGATGCGGGGCGCCGACGGCGGTCCCTGGCAGCGTCTGTGCGCACTGCCCGCGCTCTGGGTCGGGCTGCTCTATGATTCGGTGGCGCTGGACGCCGCCTGGGACCTGGTGAAGGACTGGAGCGCGGCAGAGCGGGCCGGCCTTCGCCGCGACGTGCCCCGGTTGGCTCTGGCCACACCGTTCCGTACCCGCTCCGTGCGTGAGATCGCCCTGGAGGTGCTGACGATTTCCGCTGCCGGCCTCAGCCGCCGCGCCCGCCACAGCGACTGCGGCGACGATGAGAGCGGCTTTCTCCAGACCCTGTTCGCGATCGCGGATTCGGGGGAAACTCCGGCGGCAACTTTGCTGAAACGCTTCCACGGTGCCTGGGAAGGCAGCGTGGATCCGGTGTTCCGGGAATTCGCCTACTGACGCCTACCCCCCGAGTCGGAGCGCCGGGCAGAGGAGTTGTGATTGAAACCCGGCTCGGGTGGCCGGGCCGATGACCCGGCGGGGGGCCGGCGCGGCCTCCGGCACGGGTCCGCGCCGACGGGGCTTTCCCGGCCGGCTGCCGCCGGACCCTCAGCCCACCGAAGGTGGCGCGACCTGCTGGCGGGCGATTTCCCAGTGGCGATCCAGCTCCTTGGTGATCCGGTGGTCGCTGATGTCGACGCCCTTCTCCTTGAAGTCGGCCTGAAGCTTGCGAATGATGTCAGCATGACCGGGCTCGTCAAGATCAGCCGAGACCACCTCCTGGGCGTAGGCTTCGGCCTTGGCGCCCGTGATGCCCAGGCGCTCTGCAGCCCAGAGACCGATCAGCCGGGCGCGCCGGCTGTTGATCTTGAACAGGATATCCTGGTCATACTTGAATTTGTTCTCAAAGGCTTGTTCGCGATCCTCGAACGTGCTCATGGCATTTGGTCTCCCTGGAACGGCGCGCTTGGCCGGCTCTATAATCGTTTGTAATGCCGATATCTATTATATGGTTGCCCCAAGGCGTCCAGTCAGGGGGGCGCCGGATGGCTTAGCCGGAAACAACCATACACCGAGAGAGCCCCGGGGGGAACCATGTGTACCGTCATCGTGTTACGTCGCTCCGGGCATGACTGGCCCGTTCTGATCGGGGCGAACCGCGACGAAATGTCTGACCGGCCGTGGCGTCCGCCCGGCCGCCACTGGCCTGACCGGCCCGAGGTGCGCGGTGGGCTGGACCTGACTGGCGGCGGCAGCTGGCTCGGCCTTAACGAAGCCGGCGTGGTTGCGGTGGTGCTCAACCGTTACGGCACGCTGGGACCGGCGGCGGGCAAGCGCTCGCGCGGTGAACTGGTGCTCGAGGCGCTCGACCATGCCGATGCGGCCGCGGCGGCGGCGGCGCTGGCCGATCTCAATCCCGCGGCCTACCGGCCGTTCAATCTGGTGATCGCCGACAACCGCGACGCCTTCTGCCTTTATCATCGTGACGCGGGCGGGCGGGCGCCCGTGGTGGTGGCGCCGCTGGTCGATGGACTGTCGATGATCACCGCCTTCGATTGCAACGACCCGAACGATCCGCGCATTCGCGGCGGCCTGCCGCGCTTCGGGCGGGCGGCCGCGCCGGAACCGGAGCGGGACGATTGGGCGGCCTGGCGGCACCTGCTGGCCTGCCGGGAACCGGCCGATCCGGCGGAGGCGCGGAGCGCCCTCTGCTTTCTCACGCCCTCGGGTTTCGGCACCACCTCGTCGGCGCTGATAGCGCTGCCCGGCGCGAACAGTCGCCGCCGGCGCCGGCCGGTCTGGCTGTTTGCCGGCGGCCCGCCCGACAAGGCGACATGGCAGCCGGTCGGCCCCGGCTGACCCTTCGGCGGCGGGGTGTCTCGTTTCGTTGTGTCCGGGCGCCTAACTTGCTATATGACCAGCAGCAAACTTCCCGATCGGCGGCGCAAAACCGCTCCCAGTCCTGTCGGAGCGCCACAGCGGACCAAAAAACATGACACGACGCCGACGCATTTACGAGGGCAAGGCCAAGGTTCTTTACGAAGGACCCGAACCTGGAACTCTCGTGCAATACTTCAAGGATGACGCTTCGGCCTTCAATAATCAGAAGCGCGGCGTGATCACCGGCAAGGGCGTGCTCAACAACCGGATCTCCGAGTACCTGATGAGCCGTCTCGGCGAGATCGGTGTGCCCACGCACTTTGTGCGCCGGCTCAACATGCGCGAACAACTGGTGCGCGAGGTCGAGATCATTCCGATTGAGTTGCAGGTGCGCAACGTTGCCGCCGGGTCGCTGGCCAAGCGCTTCGGCATTCCCGAGGGCACACCGCTGCCGCGCTCGATCATCGAGTATTATTACAAGTCCGAAGAGCTGGGCTGTCCCATGGTCTCGGAGGAGCACATCACCGCCTTTGGCTGGGCCGCGCCCCAGGACCTCGACGACATGATGGCGCTGTCGTTGCGCATCAACGATTATCTTACCGGGTTGTTCCTCGGCATCGGTCTCCGCCTGATCGACTTCAAGCTGGAGTTCGGCCGCCTTTGGGAGAACGAGGAGATGCGCATCGTGCTGGCCGATGAGATCAGCCCCGACAATTGCCGGCTCTGGGACAGCAAGACCAACGAAAAGCTCGACAAGGACCGTTTTCGCGAGGATCTCGGCCGGGTCGAGGAGGCTTATCAGGAAGTTGCCCGCCGGCTCGGCATTCTGCCCGAGGGCGGCCCCAGCGACATCAAGGGCCCGAAAGCGGTGCAGTGAAGACGACAGCGGGAATGAGGAACCACCGGGTATGAAAGCCAAAGTTTTTGTCACCCTCAAGCGCGGCGTGCTCGACCCCCAGGGCAAGGCCATCGCTCATGCGCTCAATTCCCTCGGCTTTGCCGAGGTTGCCGATGCCCGTCAGGGCAAGGTGATCGAACTCGATCTCGGTGACACCGCTGTTGATCAGGCCCAGCCGCGGCTTGACGCCATGTGCCAGAAGCTGCTCGCCAACACCGTGATCGAGGATTACCGGGTCGAACTGGTCGGGTAAGCGGGCCGGCGCTGGTCCGGCCGCAGCGGGATGCCGGCCGGTCCTGGATCAGGGCTTCCTGAGATGCCGGTAGCCGTATCCGACGGCAATCAGGGCGCCGCCCAGCCCGAGGAACGACAAGGCCCGCCAGGAACCGGACAGATCGGTGGTGTCGGAAAGAAAGACCTTCAGCACCACGAGACCGAGTCCGGCCAGGGCCAGTTTCCGCAGCCATGGATTGTTGCGGACCAGTCCGATGGCCAGACCGATGCCCGCCAGGACCAGCCAGACCACCGAGTAGGCATACCATTCGGCATCGCCGCCGGAACTGCCGTCGAGGACGTCGCCCTGGAAGACGTGCCGCACCTCGAGGGTCAGCCAGCCGAAGACAAAGGCGACGGTCAAACACTGTGCCGTCCGCCACACCGCCTCCGGGCCCAGCCGGCGGACGCCAATCAGCCCGAACAGCAGTCCGGGGCCGCCGTAGGCGACGGTCAGGGCGTCGGCCGGCGGCCACAGTCCTAAGCCGACTGACGCCCCCGTGAGCATCGGGTTGGCCCACAATGCCTGCCACAGCACCGCCTGGGCGGCAGCCAGCCAGAACAGCACGCAGCCGCCCCAGACCGGCACCCGTCGGTTCCGGAGGCGACCCTGGTGCAGCAACAGGGCCGCCAGGGCCAGCCAGGCGAGCGTTTCGGCGGAATCCCGTCCGAGGTCGGAGAGGTCGAGCGCGAGCTTGCCATCGTTCAGGGCCTGCCGGAGTTCCAGGGTTACCAGCAGTGCCAGGAAGGCGATGCCGCCGGCCTCCAGCAGGGCGACCAGGAGGTCATTGGCGCCGCGTCCGAACTGCCGGGTCGCGACCAGGAAAGCCGCCATCGGCAGGCCGTAGCCGTAGAGCAGCCAGTTGAACACCGGCGTTGTCGCCATCGGGTAATCGAGGACGCAGGGGTTGGCCGCCAGCCGGATCAGGACCGCTGCCGCGACCCCGATGGCGACGTGGCGCAAGGTCGCCAGCTTCAGCCGCTGCTCGACCCACCCCAGCGCCGGCAGGTGCATCGCCAGGGCGACGCTCAGCCACGCCTGCTCCAGGGCGATGGTCGCGGCCAGGATGGTGCCGCCGAGAACGCCGACGGCGTAGGCGGCCAGGGCGCCATCCCAGTGCGGTCCGCGCCGGCGCATCGCCGCGACCCGTTCGGCGGCGGCGCAGCTGAGAGCGGCCAGCAGCAGGGCCGAGACCGACCAGGCGATGTCGAGCGCAAAGGGCTGCAGGCGCCAGTAGGAGACCATCAGGACCGACAGGGGGACCGTGGCCGAGAGCGTTGCCCAGCGGCCGGGCCGCGGCGCCGCGATCATGCCCAAAAAGCCGCCACCGCCCAAGAGGATCGTGGCAACGGCGGCGACGGTCACGAAGCGGCTGACCAGTTCGGGTGGTATCAGCGGCAGAACCACCCGCGACGGCAGCAGGTCCGGGGTCGGCAGCGCCCAGGTCACCAGCACGGCCAGCGGCAGCAGTCCCGCGGCGGCAATGACATCGTCGAACTCGGGGTCGCGCTGGGCGAACCAGAGCAGGAACAGCAGCGCGGCCAGGGCGCAGCCCAGCCCGGTCGCGCCATAGCCGTCGGCGTGAACCAGGACCAGCAGACCGGCGGTGACCGCCCAAAAGGCCGCGCGCACCACCATCCGGGTGACCGGGCTGCCATCGACGCCGCTCAGCACCGGCACGGCGGCCAGACCCCGGCGGAAAACGGCGAAACTGCCGAGCAGCACCAGCAGGAAGCATCCGACAGA
>JBAXPR010000114.1:0-10981 GCA_037132135.1 Rhodospirillaceae bacterium | reverse complement strand
GTTCGGGGGGGGGGGGCGGTGCTGCCACCGGCTTGGGCGCGGGCGGCGGCGGCGGCTCGGCGGCGGGCGGCGGCGGCGGCGCGGGCGGCGGCGTTTGGGGCACCACCACCGGCTTGATCTCGGCGAGTTGGGTCGGCGGGCGCGGTGCCGGCGGCGGCGGCAGCGGCACCACCACCCGGTTGGGCGGCTGGGACTGAGTCTTGTCACCGAACGGATTGACGAGAGCGATCATCAGCCCGAGCGCGGCGGCGCTGCCGAGCGCGAGCACGATCTTCCAGACCTGTCCACGGTCGGCGCGCTCCTCGTCATCGTAATCATCCGGGGCGGCCCCGGGCCTCTGGCTGCCGTCCCCGGTGCCGGTTCCGGCGCCGCCGGGAGCGTGAAGAGCGTCGTCGCCGCTCAGGCCGGACTCGTGACGGGTGTCCTCTTCATGAATCGAGCGGAGCAAATCCGCAATCACCGCCTGCTCGCCGGGACTGACATCGATCGCGTGGCGGTCGCCGCCAAGGGAGGGGGCGTAGTCGCGGCGGCTGGTGGCGGCCGGCGGGTCGCCGGCCATCGCCTCGTCATCGCCGCCGGCCAGAGTCAGAGGCAGAGGCCCGTCCCGGTCATCAAGGAGAAAGACCGGGTGATCCGGCTCGCTCCCGGCCTCGTCCAACTCGGCATCGTCACCGCCACCGTCTCCGTCCGGCTCAAAGCGGTAGTCCCCGGCGGGCCTGGCTGCCGCGGGCGGCGGGCTGTAGGGCTCCGCATAGGACTCATAGCGCCCGGACTCACTCTCTGGCGGCTCGTAGCGGTGCGGTTCGAAGGGCGGCAGATCGTCAAGCGACTCCAGCGGCTCGGGATCGTCCGGAATCCCCTCCCTCAGCGTGCGCAGCAGACGGGCAAAGTCGTCTTCGCCGTCGCCGTCGCCATCGCCGGGGTCATCACCCGCCGTCAAAGCCGGTTGCGAATCGAGCGCCAGCGGTACCCGATCATAGGCCGGCCTTTCGCGGTTGACCGGATCGGCCCCGGGCAGGTCCTCCTCTTGGTAGGGAATCGAGTCGCGGAGCGTCTTCATCAACCGCGCCATTTCCTCCTGCTCGGCGAGAGCGTCGATATCCGCAGGCGGGTTCGCATCCTCGCGGGGCGTTCCGGAAAAGCGCTGATCCTGGCTCTTGTCGCTGGTGGTCACGGGGACGGGCGGGACACGCCAATTGGGGAACGGAAAGACGAGAAGCGGTCGGAGCGGCTCTAATGATTCGCTCTGATTATGTACTTGAAGTCGGCCCCACTGATCACTCTCAAAATCACGAGAAACCGCATCCGTGAAAGAATTCGATGGCGAAGGGTTCCGGGTCGGCGACGGCCGCGGCCCCTGGCGCTCAGCCTGTCGGGGGTCTGGTGTCGCCGGTATGGATATTCAGCGGCTGGGCGTGGAGCGACGGCGCGGCCGGCGGCGGCACCGCGGCCGTCGTCGCCGGTTTTGCTCCGGTCTCGCCTGCGGTCTCGTTATCGTCCTTGAGTCCGGCGCGGAACGCCTTGATGCCCTTGGCGAGGTCGCCCATCACCGAAGGCAGCTTGCCGGCGCCGAACAGGATCAGGATGACCGCCAGAACCAGCAACCAGTGAAAAATGCTGAAAGACCCCATGGGACAAACGACCTCCAAGAAAACGGACGCGCGGGGGGCGGCCGAACCGGGCCGCCGCAAATCCCGCGATGCCCGGGCAGAATACCTCAAGCGACCGTCGGTGGTGACGGTTTTTTCCGGCCGTTTTCGCGCTCTTGCCCTCCCGCCCTTGGCGATTGCCGTCGCGCTGGTTCATAGTGGGCGGTATCCCGCCAACCCCCTCGAGGGTCATTCGACCATGGCCGAGTCAAAGCCCGTTCCTGCTCCCGCCGCCGCCATCGCTTCCGACGCCCCGGTGCCGCCGGCACCGCCCAGACAGCCGCCGGGCGAAATTGGTGGTCCCCGTGGCCCTGAGCCGACCCGATTCGGCGATTGGGAGACCAAGGGCCGCTGCTCCGACTTTTGAGCCGAATAGGACTTATGGCAAAGGAGCGCAGCAAAATGCCGACTGAATGCATGGCATGCTTTTGTATGTAGGATTGTTCGCCTAAATAGTTCTTGATCCGTTCCCGCCTTTTTGTTACCTTGCCCCGATGGTGCATGGGGGGGGTGTGATGGGGACGATGGCGCGGACTCGGGGCTGGCCGGCCGTCATCGCCGGGCTGGCGTTCGGGCTGCAGGTTTCGGCCGGGCCGGCTGCCGAACTGGCGCGCGACGTGTTGCAGGGGCCGGTGGCCGTCGACGTCATCCGGGTCATCGACGGCGACACCATCGTGGTGCGCGCCCATCCCTGGCTCGGGGTGTTCATTGAAACCTCGGTCCGCCTGGCCGGCATTGATGCCCCCGAACTGCATGGCCGCTGTGACGGCGAAATCGCCCTGGCGGCGCGGGCGCGCGACCGGTTGGCCGAGTTGCTGGCCGGCGGCGCCGCCCGTCTCGACGACATCCGCCACGACAAATATGGCGGCCGGGTGAGGGCGCGGGTGCTCGATAGCGCTGGTCTCGACGTCGGCGCCGCGCTGATTGCCGCCGGACTCGCCCGCCCCTATCATGGCGAGCGGCGCGCCCCCTGGTGTTCCGACCCGGGCTGATGATCATTTCCGGGCTTCCGGCCACCGCCGTTGTTGTCGCGGCGTCAACTCGGGTATGGTCTGCGCAGTTTGTAGGCGAGACAACGAACGGTTGGCGGCACAGGTGGACGGGTGGATCGAACAGGCGCAGCAGCGCGCCGGAGAACTGATCGCCGCCGGCGCGGAACTGCCGGCGGTTACGGTAGGGCTCGCGCTGGCGGCGGTTGCCGGCCTGCTGCTGGTGACGGCGCTGCTGCTCCAGCGGCGGCGCGGTGGCGCGGCCCGGGGCCGCAGCTCTTATTATGACGGCACCGGCGGGCGCCAGCGTACCGGCGGCAGCGGTGATCTGGCCCTCCGGGCCGTGGTGCTGGTGGCCGAGACCATGGCGGCGTTCCGGACCGGCGCCAGCGCCGATGTCCTGGTGCTGAAACGGGCGGCCCGCATCGAGGAACAGGGACGACACCTCTTTCATGCCGTCAACGCTCTGCTGCGGCTCTCCAAGGGCTGGTCGCGCTCGGCGCGGGCGATTGAGTCCGCGCTGACCGCCCTTGGCAAGGGAGACACCGCGCCCGCGGTCCGGGTTCTTGGCTCCCTGGCCGAGGCGATGGCGGCAAAGAGCGGCGGCGATCCGGTTTCGGGGGCGCAACTGTTTCGGCATCTCGCGGCGGTGGCGTTTCTGCGCGCGCCCGAGACGGCGCTGGCGCCGGCCCGCCGGGCCACCGAACTTGCCGCCAACCTGCCCCAGACCTGGAGCCTGCTCGGCATCGTCGCCTGGGACCGCGCCGATTACGCGCTGGCGCGGGACGCCTGCGAGGCCGTGCTCCGCCTCGGCGTCGGGGTCGGGGATCAGGGGTTGCTGGCCGGTGCTGTCGGCACTCTTGGCGAGGTTCATCTGGTGCTGGGCGATCTGGAGCGCGCCGAGGAGGCCTTCCGCATCGCGCTGACCCATCAGGCCGGACTGGCCCGCCCCGAAGGCATGGTCCGCCATTACCGCGGACTGGCCCAGGTCGAGATGGCGCGCGGCGACTGGGCGCGCGCCGCAGCGATCATCGACAAGGCCCTGGCCCTCGAAGTCTCGCTCGGCAATCGCGAAGGCATGGCCGACCTCGAGTTGCAGGCCGGGCTGATCGCCGAGCGTCGCGATGATCTGCCCGGCGCCTTCTCCCGCTGGACCAAGGCCCGCCAGCTCTTCGAAGCCACCGGCGCCGCCGACAAGGTCAAGGCCCTCGAGCACCTGATCGCCCGGGCGATGAAGGACAAGGCCGGGCCGGGCGCTGGCGCGTAACCTACCGTCGAAGCTTCGAAAAAAGCCCCATCGGGCAGGTCGTCGACGGTCCGGCGGGTCCGCACCGGTCACGAGTGCGCCAGGCCGCCCTCATTCGCCCTCAAGATAGCGCCGTTCCAGGTGACGGCGGTAGATGGACGGGTCGAGCGGGCGGCCGGTGGCGGCGCGGAGCAGGTGCTCGGCGCTCAAGAGGCTGCCCTGGCCATGGATCGCGCCGCGCAGCCAGCGCACCAGTGGCGTGAAGTCCCCCCTAGCGAGGCCGGGCCGGAGATCGGGCTCGGCGCGGCTGGCGGCGTCGAACAGCTGGGCGGCGATGGCGGCGCCAAGGGTATAGGTTGGGAAATAGCCCCAGCCGCCGCACGGCCAGTGAATATCCTGCAGACAGCCGCGGCGGTCATCGGGGGGCGTGAGGCCGAGCAGGGCGTGCATGCCCTCGGCCCAGGCCCCGGGCAGATCGGCCAGCGCGAGATCGCCCGCGATCAGCGCCTTTTCCAGGCGATAGCGCAGAATGATGTGGGCGGGATAGGTCACCTCGTCGGCGTCGACCCGGATGAAGCCGGGCTGGACCCGGGTATAAAGGCGGTGAAAATTCTCGACCGCCCAGGCCGGGCCGCTGCCGCCAAAGGCCTCCCGCACCACCGGGGCGAGAAATTCCAGGAACGGCCGCGAGCGGGCCGCCTGCATTTCGATGATCAGCGACTGGGATTCATGCACCGCCATGCCGCGGGAGCCCCCAACCGGCTGGGTCAGCCAGTCCGCCGGCCGGCCCTGCTCGTAAAGGGCGTGGCCGGTCTCGTGCAGCACGCCCATCAACGCCCGCGTGAAGTCGCTCTCGTCGTAGCGGGTGGTCAGGCGAACGTCGTTGGTGGCGCCGCCGCAAAAGGGATGCAGGCTGACGTCGAGCCGGCCGCGGTTGAAATCGAAGCCGATCCGGCGCATCAGGTGCTCGCCGAGGGAGCGCTGGGCGTGGACCGGAAACGGCCCGCTCAACGGCTCGAGCGCCGGCATCCCGGCCTGCCGCTCCAGCACTAGGCCGAGAAAGCCGGGCAGGAAGCCGGCCAGGTCGTCGAACAGCGGATCGATGGCGGCGGTGCGCGCGCCGGCCTCGTAGCCGTCGAGCAGGGCATCATAGGGCGAACAGCCGAGCATGGCGGCCTTGGCCTGACCGATCGCGCGCTGCAGGGTCAGCACCTCGGCCAGCGCCGGTTGCAGGGAGGCAAAATCGCTGTCGGCGCGGGCGGTGCGCCAGACCCGCTCCGCCGTCGAGGCCGCGCGCGACGCGGCCTCGACCAGATCGACCGGAACCGCGGTGCCATGCCGCCAGAGCTGACGCATCTCCCGGAGGTTGGCCGCCTGCCAGGGCGCCAGGACGGCGCGGCCGGCCTCGGCCTCGGCCAGCCAGTCGCCGGTCCGGGGGTCGGTCAGCGCATCGTGGGCGAGCACGCTGAGCGTGGCCGCGGCGGCGGCGCGGGACTCGGCGGCGCCGTCTGGCATCATGGTCTGGGCATCCCAGCCGAGAATGCCGGCAGCGTCGTTGATCGCGGCGATCCGGGCGAACTGGCGTTCAAGCGCCAGATAGGCGCGGCAATCAGTGCTCATGAGGGGTCCAGGGTCCGGGGCGTGTGTGGAGCGTTGGGGGGAGGGGGCACGCGGCAGCCGGCGCCGGTCCGCTCAGTCCTTGGCGGGCTGGGCCGGCCGCGCCGCCGGGGCGGGAATGTTGATCAGCGGCGCCGCGGTCATGTTGGCGGGCAGGACGACGGTGGTGGTGCCGCCGCTCCGCGCAAACAGCCTGAGCGCTTCATTGGCCTCGTGCTGAAGGTATTCCGGGGTCAGGCTGTGGTTGATCGCTTCGTTGGATTTGGCGATCCCCACCGCCTCGGTCAGTCGGATTTCCGCCTCCTTTTGGGCGATGCGGGTGCGGATTTCCATGGCTTCCAGCCGCTTTTGCTGATTGACGGCGTCCTGGATCGCCTGTTCGATCGCGGGATCGGTGACCACGGTGCGCACCACGACCCGGGTGATCTGGAAGGTGCTGGGGTCGTTGGCATCGAGTTCCCGTTGCAGGCGGGTCTGGACGTGGGCGCTGATCTGTTCGCGCTGCTGGTGGACCTGAAGGCTGTTGATCATCGCCACCTCCTGGTATATGGCGTTGCGGGCCAGGGTCTGAACCAGCCGGTAGCAGGGCGCCAGCACCCGCGCGGTTTCGGGCAGGGCCTCGCTCTGGCCGGCATATTTCACCACCAGCGGCGCCACCCGCCCGGGCACGACCCGGTAATAGACCGTGACGTCCATGTGTTTGATGAAGAGATTGTCGGCGGCCTTCGGGGTCAGATTGTCGATCAGGACCGCGATTTCCTTGGTCGAATACTGGTCGACCGAGGCGAAGGGTGCGGCGTAGAGCCCGGGCTGGAGTTCCTGCATCGCCACCGTGCCCCAGCGGGTTTCGATGCCGATGTTACCGGTCTCGATTGCCCCCACTGACGCCGAGGCCAGGGTCGCGAGCAGGATGCCGCCGGTGATGACGTGGTCAAGCCACGGTCCGAGTTGCAGGGCGATGGCGGTGAACATCGGAACCTCCTTCTTCCTGGATGCCAGCGAACGGCGACCAAGCTGCGGCCGGCGGGCAGGGTGGCATGGTTTCGGGGTCGCCGTCCAGTCGGCACGCCCCCGGGTCTGGTCAGCCGGCCGTTTCGTCCGTATCGAATTCATCAAGGAGGATCGCGCTGAGGGCGGCGGCCGGCGGTTCAGTGACCGCCTCGACCACCGTCGGTCTGGCGGCGGCGGGCGGGGGGCCGGTCTGAGGCGCCGTCGCGGCGACGGGCGGATGGTCTGGGGTGTCGACGCCCGAGAGGCTGCTGCCCAGCAATCGGAGCAGGATCGCCGGTGCTCTGGGGTCGGCCTCGCGAAAGGCGACACCGACCATGCCGTCGGGATCGATCCAGCGCACCACACCTTCGAGGGCTTCCCAGCGGTCGCTCACGGCATCGAAGATGCGGATGGTGACCGCCTGGCCGAGGGTCAGGTCGACACCGCCGTCAAACCGGAGGCCAAGGCCGCCGAACGACCAGTCGACCAACGCCGCGCTGCGGTCGTCGACCTGCAAATAGTCGTGCTCACAGGACTGCCGGCGGGATTTTCGCCGGTCATCGCGGGTCGGGGTGGGCATCGAGGCGGCTCCGAATTTGCCAGTGGTCAACGCAGAACATCGCTGACGCAGGAAAACAGGTCGTCGAGGTCGTCAAGCCCCAATGTTCTGGTAAAATCTTCCTTGAGGGTCCGATTGATGATTTCAGTGGCATGGTCGAGACGGTTGAGGGAGCCGCCAAGAACGACATAATATTTTCCGCAATTTCCTAAAAACTCTTGGAATTCCCCGGCCCCCGCCTTCTCAACAAAGAGCTTGTTGTATCCTGTCCGATAGCTCTCAAGAATTGACACGACAGACTGCAGATGTTTTCGCATCTGGCGCCGGATTTCGTCGCGACGAACATCCATTCTATTCTTATCTTCACTGCGAAGAACGCCAGCCGGTCTTGAATAATCCTTCAGCCAAGCAGCGCAACTCCGGATAAGGCTGGTCTTAGTCTGATAGATATATTCAAAAAAAGTCAGTCCCTTCCAGGAAAAAATCACGTCCGATGCCCGGCTGTCCGGAATCTGCAAGACATTCAGCAGCGGGAACAGGCAGGAAACATCGGTTCCATCCCAGATCTTATCGACCAGGGCATCGATGTCGACCGCTTTGCGGCCCTTGCTCGGGTCGATGCCGAAGGAAATCATGGGGTGGAGTTTCTTGCGCACGTATTCCCGGATGGCGTTCCATTCCTCGTCGGAAATCTGGAGGTAGCTCTGCGGGACCTCGATGCCGTTGGTCTGGAACGCCGACTTAAGCAGATAAGGATCGAGGGACGGCGTGGTCTTGAGAATGGACAGAATTGCCCGGTCATTCGAGGCGTTCTTGTGAGCTGCGGTCCCGAACGACTGGGCGAACTCCTGAATTACCGCCTCGAACCGGGGATCGTTCAAGGATACAGAGACACCGCCATCGGTCAGCTTATCGGCATCATAGGGGAAATAGAGCAGGGTATCGACCGGCGTATCGATCTTGCTGGTCCAACTCTTGTCGGTCGGTTCCTTGAAGAAAACACCGTAATTCAGCGCCTTGACGGAAAATAGATAGTTTTCGTCAGAAAGCGTGCCTGCCGCCGCCTGCGCCCTCGTCATCGCCAGGCCGTTAAACACCTTGGAAGATCCGGAGGTGAGCGTCAATTTTAGGAGCTTGCGATCCATCGACAAATTGCCCGGTTAACAAGGCTCTCCGGTACGCATCGGATACAAAAAAGGCACAGACCGGCGACGGCCGCATGCTTGCACACCGGGAGATGTCCAATCAACGATATTCTGCGTGATCGCCTGTGGCCCCGTTTAACCCGGGATATTGCCCAACACCCCCGATGCTCCGACAGAAATGCCGCCCCTGCCCCGGAGGTCAACCAGCAGAGACACCGGACCGCGACCGCAGGTTTGCGAAATTGCCACACATCAGTTTTTGGATGAACATAGGTGCATAACTACGTTGACAGTAAACGATAAGTGAAGGATTCTCTCTGGAAGCCCGGTTTCCCACAACGGCGTCCTGTCATGCAGATGGATCGAATGTCGAAGCTGCTGGCCCTGGCCAGCTCCCCCAACGACCAGGAGGCGCTGATGGCGCTGCGGTCGTTGAGACGGCTCTTGGCGGCGGCCGAGATGGATTTCATCGACCTTGGCAACCTTCTCGCCGGCACCACACGCTCGGAGGCTCTGGAAGAGGACCTGGAGGTGGTTCGGCGGCAGCTCCGTCAGGCCCAAATAGCCCTGAGGGCGGCGCGGGCGGGCGAGCGCGGGGACCAGACGGCGCGCGAACTGCGTCAGCGGGTGCGCCAACTCGACGCGGAAAATCAGGCGCTGAAGGCCGAACTCGATCGCCAGTCCGAGGAACTCGCCGAGTGGCGGACCGCCCACAGCGTTCTCGACACCACCTTGCGCCGCTCGTCCCAGGAGCGCCTGCAACTGCGCTCGAAGCTGCGTCAAAAACAGCTGGAGATGGATCAGGTGCTGGGCGAAGTCCGCGGCATGATTTCCGTCAGCAGCCGGCTGCGCAGCTTTGTGGACTCGAAAACGCCGCGGGCCTGACGACGGATCTGCCCCCGCGGGGGCAGGCGGCGCTCAGAACGGCAGCGCCGGCCGCTCGGGACGGCGCGCCCGGCCGCCGTCCTCGGAGGCCATTCGCAGCACCCCGGCCACATCCAGCACCAGGGCGACATCGCCGTCGCCGAGAATGGTCGCGCCCGAGATCGCCTCGACCTTCTGATAGAATTTCCCGAGGGACTTGATCACGGTCTGGTAGTTGCCGATCACACGATCGACCACGAAGCCGATCTGTTCGCCGCCGACATTGGCGACCACGGTCTCTTCCCAGGGCGGCGGATCTGCGGTGATCTCAAAGACATCGCGCAGACGGATCACCGGGATGGTCCGGCCGCGGAAGGCGATGACGTTACGGCTCCGGCCCAGGACAAAGTGATCGCCCGCAAGCTCGAGGCACTCCTCGATCACGCTGAGCGGAATGACGTAGCGGTGGCAAGCCACCCGTACCAGCAGGCCATCGATGATCGCCAGCGTCAGCGGCAGCCCGAGCGAGATGGTGGTGCCCGCGCCGGGCCGGGTCGCGATATCCACCGTGCCGCGGAGGGCCGTGATCTCGCGCTTGACGACATCCATGCCGACGCCCCGGCCGGAAACATCGGTGACCGCGGCAGCGGTGGAAAAGCCGGGATGAAAGATCAGGCCCAGGCACTCGGCCTCGCTCAGAACCGCGCCGGCCGGCACCAGCCCTTTTTCCTGCCCCTTCTGATAGATGCGCTCGCGGTTCAGCCCGCGAACGTCATCGCCGACCGAGACCACGACCCGGTCGCCCTTGTGCTGGGCGACCAGCCGGATTGTGCCCCGGCGCGGTTTGCCCGCGGCCTCGCGCTCGGCCGGCGGCTCGATGCCGTGATCGAGGCAATTGCGGATCAGATGCACCAGCGGATCGACCAGACGATCGATCACCGTCTTGTCGAGTTCGGTTTCCGCACCCTCGGTGATCAGTTGGACCTCCTTGCCGAGGTCGCTGGACAGATCCCGCACCAGTCGGGTGAAGCGGCTGAAGGTGGTGCCGATCGGCATCATCCGGATGTTGAGCACGATATCCCGCAGATCGGCGGCGAGGCGATTGGCCTCCTCGACCGAATTGGCTAGATCGTGGGACTCCAGCGTGGTCGCGATCTGGCTGAGCCGGGCCTGATTGACCACCAGTTCACCGACCAGATTGACCAGCGCATCCAGCTTGACCGCCGGCACGCGAAGGCTTTCCTTTTTCAAAGTCGCCTGTTGCCGGGTCAGCGCCTCCGCCTCCTGAACCAGCCGGGTCCGAGCCTTGACCTGGGTCAGCACAAAGGCCCAGGACCGATGCTGCAGCAGGCGCAGCGTCGCCTTGACCGCGGCGAGATCGTCGGGCGACGGCCGCACCGGAACCAGGACCAGATCAGAGAGATCGATCACCGACTGCAGAAAACCATGCACGGAGGGCGGCGTATCGACGATCACGAGGCCATCCCCGGCGTTGCGCAACCGCTGGAGCAGGGCGGGAAGGTCATCGTCCTGGCGGATCAGGGCCGGCGCATCGCGGTCGCGGCGATTCCACCAGTCGGTCAAGCTGCCCTGAGGGTCGGTGTCAACCAGCGCCACAGTGTAGCGACAGCCAACCGCGGCAACCGCAATGGTCCGCGCCAGCGTCGTTTTCCCGGACCCGCCTTTTTGGGATGCCACGGTCACAATCTTCATTTCGGCGAGTCTCGATCCCCCGCGTTGCCGTTAACCAAAAAACTGCGATCCGCCCCTGTGGTGAGGTAATAGGGCGTCACGCCAAAGCTGACCCGCCGACCTCACGTTCATTGACCGGCCTCAGCTCATTATATCTAAAAATGATCTCTCTTCAATATATACCCTGTTCACCTCAGAATCCGAAAATCCTTCGGCGAAATAACTCGAAA
>JBAXPR010000113.1:0-11024 GCA_037132135.1 Rhodospirillaceae bacterium | reverse complement strand
CAGGTGGCTCCCTTTTACTCCGGCGCACTGGCTCCCAATCACTCCGGCGTTGACAGGCGATGCGGCTCCCCATGGCGGAAAAGGTCGGACCCGCCGGCGGCAAGCTGCCGGTTCGCCGGGCCATGAGGGGGAAACTTCCCGCCGCCGTCACCGAAGGCGGTAAGGCGCGCGGTCTCGGACATGCGGAACAGTTCCAGATCGGCCACATGGACCTGACCGGCGTGCTGGCCGATCCGCCATCTGCGGCCCGGCGGTTTATCGATGTCGGCCGGTTGGGGCTGGCGCTGAAAGAGGCGCCGGGCGATCCCCGGCTGTGGTGGCCGGTCTGCTTCCTGCTGTGGCTGCGCCGCATCGACGAGGGACGGTGGTGACCGACTTTCCAGCTTTCACCGGGGATATCGAGCGGCGGTTCGGCCCGGAAGCCGCGATGGTTCGCCATGAGCTGTTTTTTCTCGGACGCCATGCCTGGCCGGCCGGACGGGCGACGGCGGCCCTGTGGCGGGACGCGCTGATGCTGTGCGCGCGAACCGGGCCGGCTGTGCCGGAGGCCGACGGGCTGGCGGTTCTGGTGGTGACCCTGGGGGGGAGCGCCGGTTGGGACACACTGGGCCGTGCCGTCGATCCGATCCGCCGTGCGGGCCTGAAACCGGTCATTCTCGCCCATCCCCGTCTGGGCAGCAGCCTGTTTCCCGCAGACCTGCCGTTATGCCGCCTCTTCCGGCCTCGCGTGACAGAGCTGACGGTGGCCTTGGCGGCCACGAGGGCAAGCATGGTCGCTGCGACCATCGCCCGCCGCCGGCTGTGGCGGGGCTGTCTGGCCCGCACCCTGGGGCCGAGACGGGGCTGGCTGGTTCTGCACAACGACTTTGACATGATGAGCGCGGCGGCCATCGGGCTGGGATGGCCGGCGATCTCTTTGCAGCACGGCATCCCGACCGACGAGTTTTTTCCTGCCAGGGCCGACCGGCACCTTGTCTGGGGCGCCAGTTCGGCCCGGGCCTACGCCTGCCGCGGGGTGCCGCCCGAGACCCTGCTGGAGGATGCGCTCGGACGCTCCGCGCACGCGTTTCCGGTTCCGGCCACCGCCCCGGCGGGCATCGCCCTGCTGTCCCAGTCCCATGCGGCGATCTTCGGCGCCGATCTCGGCCCGATGCTCGCCCGCTTTGCCGACGGGCTCGGCCGCGCCGCGCCGGGGTCCGAGGTCTTGCTTCATCCCCGCGAAACATCGGGTCATCCCTACGGCGCCGCTCCGGGACTGGTTCTGCGCTCTCCGCCCCATGCCCTGCTCGGCGCCGCTTCCGACCGGCCATGGCTGGTGGTGGGTTACTGTTCGACGGCGATGCTGGATGCGGGCAGAGCCGGACACTGGGTCGCCGGACTCGAACCGGGTCTGGCCGGCAACCAGGCGGCGCGGTCCGTCGCGTTGCCGCCGCTGCGGGTGGGTTCGGCCGAAGAGGCCGTGCGATTGCGCGACCGGTTGGCCGACCCGACTTTTCGGAGCGGGGTGGCCGTGAGCCAGCAGCGGTGGCTGGCGGACACTTTTACCGCCGATCGAGGGGCCTTCGAGACCATGTTGTGCCGGGAAGCGGTCCGATGATTGCCCTTGTGTACGCTTACACCATCCTCGTTACCGTCTATGATCTGCTCGGTGCGGTGCTTTATGCTCAGGGTGACCTCGGTCTGGACGGGCTGCTGGCGTTGCGGCTGCTGAGAGACGGCCTGGCGGTGGTGCTGTGCGGCTGGGGGCTGGTTAAAGCCAAGAGCAATGTCCCCTCCATCCTCGCCATAAGCGGCTATGCTTTGTTTATCCTGGCCTACGTCGCGGGTGCCGACGGCTCGCGCGATCTTGCGCTGGTGGTGGCGGCGGCGATGAAACTGGCTATTCCTCCAATCCTCGTTCTGGCCGGGTTGGGTGCGCTTCGCTCCGAGCCGGCGCTGGGACGCTATGCAATGCTGCTGGCGCTGCTCTCCTGCTCCTCTGCGGCGTTCGGAGCCTGGGACATCCGGCATACCGAGTTCTGGACGGACTTCGCCGAGTACGGCTACTACCTCCACGACTTCAAAGGAATCCTCACCGGCTACACCGATCGCTGGGTCCTGCCCTTCAATTTTTTCGGCTTTGAAGATCAGCGTCGCGCGGCCGGCCTGGTGGCGGCGCCGCTGGCCCAGGGCACTCTGCTCGTCACGGGCTGTATCCTGGGTTTTGCCGTGCTCAATCGCCGGGCTCTGCCGCTGGCCCTGGCCGTTCTTGCGATCGGAGGATTGGGAGTCTGGCAGAGCGGAACCCGGGGGGCTCTGCTGATGGGGTTGCTGGCCCTTCCCATTCTTCTGCTCGGAGGCGGGGCAACACGGGGGGGAGTCCTTCGGAGCGTGGCGATTCTGTTCCTGGCTCTGGCCTTCTCCTACCAGACATTGATCAACGTCTATTCCTACTCGGCGAGTTTCGAGGATGGATCGAGCATCGGTCATGTCGATGCTTTGAAACAGAACATCGCTGACCTGGGTGAGGTGGTCTTCGCCGGCAAGGGGATCGGGGCGGCGGGTTCGGCGCCGGCCGATATCGGTCTGGAAGTGGCGGGCGGCGGCGAGGGGGCGCTGTTCAGCGTCATTTACCAGATGGGAATTCCCGGCGGATTGGCTTTCCTGGTGTTCTACGGCGTTTGCGCAGTCATGGCCCTGCGGCGGGCGCGCCTGCCAGGAGTGGCGGGGGATGTGGCTCTGGCGGTTTTCGCGCTGGCGGTTGGCCTGAGCACCAGCATGATCCTGTCCGAGCACATCTTCAGCCTGTCCGCGACCGCCGGATTCTGGATTGCTTTGGGCGGCGTGATCGGCTACCGGCCGGAGGCGGCAACGAAACCGGGAGCGCCATGATCCGGGCGCTCCATGTTCATAGCGAGTTCCATCCCCAGGCCAGCGGTGTCGCCCGGCACATCGACGGCTTGGCGCGTGCCCTGTCCTCGCGTTGCGGCGTCGCGGTCGAGATCCTGGCGCCCCGCGCGTCCCTGATCCCGGACCGGCCGCCCTATCGGGTCACTATCGGCGGCATTCGGGAGTTGGCTGGTGCGATCCGTCGTTCGGACGTGGTCCACGCTCATGGTTCGCGCAAGGCCATCACCATTCTGGCCCTCCACCTGGCCGCAGCTTTGGGCAAACCGTCGGTGTTCACGCCGCACTGCTATTATGATGGCGGTGGCTTGGCGGTGCGCCTTGCCAAGCGGCTATGGGATGGCACCCTGGAACGCTGGGCGGTGTGGCGGACCGGTGCGGTGATCCTTCTGCATGCCGGCTGGCGGGCGGATATTATGATCGGGCGGGGCATCCGGCCACGCTATTCCCTGGTGGTCCCCAATTGCATCGATGCCGACGCCCTGGATGTGCGGCTGTCCTCGATCGTCCCGGTGCCGCTGGAAGGACAGCCGGCCTTGCTGTCGGTCGGCCGGCTGGATCCGATCAAGCGGTTGGACGACGTTATCGCCGCGCTCGGCCAGCCGGAACTGGCCACGGCGGTTCTGCATGTGGTCGGCGCGGGTCCGGACGCCGAACGGCTCCGGCGACTGGCCGCCATGCCCGCGGTGGCCGGCAGGGTGCGGTTCTATGGCTGGCAGGACGATGGTGCCGTTGCCGCCATGATGAGAGGCTGCGGCGCCATGGTCCTGGCCTCCGAACGCGAAGGACTGCCGACGGTTCTCCTGGAGGCCCTGCTGGCGGGAATCGCCATGGTTCACAGCGACATCCAAGGCTGCATGGCCATCGCCAGCGAGGTGGGCTGGGACGGAGCCTTTCCGCAGGGCGATGTCCCCGCGCTGGCGCGGCGGCTGGACGAATTGTCCGGAACCACCGTTCCCCCGTCGGTGTCAGATAAAGTGCGTGAGCGGTTCACATGGCAAGGCCGGGCCGCCGAAATTTGCGCTCTTTACGAATGCCTCATCGGCGGGTGAGTGGGCGCTGCCCCATGCCGAGATATGGTCATAGTCGTCGCAATCCACGATCGTCATCGAGCGTCACCGAATCAGGAACGCTTACCGAATCACGATTAACGCAAGCCATAAACTCCCGTTAACCTGTGTTCTGAGCCCTGATTTATCTATTTAATGGGTTGAATATCTATCAAGACGCGCCTGGTCAGTCCAGAGTGTGATATCGCGCCCCGCCGCCCTTGCACCGGACCCGCCCCGCCCTCAGATCATGGTGGTACCCGCCGTTGCCCGCCCGATGAGGTGGCGCCATGAAACATCCTCCGTCTGCCAGACTGCCCGGGGTCGAGCGACCGGAACCCGGTCTGCCCGACGTCAACCGGATCGCGCTGATGCGCATCGGCGCGGCGTTTCTGCTGTCGTTCCTGATGGCGTCGACGGCGCCGGCCGGGTTGATGCTGCCGTTCTTCAACAGCATGCTGTTTTTCTGGGCCGTGGTGGCGAGCTTCGTCGCGGCGGCGAGCGGCGAGCGACTGTTTGCCCCCTGGCTGACCCGCTGGGACGAGGCCGCGGCTTGCGCGCTTGGCACCATGGTTTCCGGTTGGTTCATCGATCCCGCGGCGGTGCAGCGGGCGGTTGAGGCGATGCGTCTCGGGGGCTGACCGCCCTGGGGCGCGTCGTTCCTGCGCTTGAATTCCGGCGGCTTTTTGTGCTTGGCTATCGACGGCAGCGGGGCCCGGCGCGAACGCGAAATCCCCAAAATCACAAATCGGAACGGCGCAATGACAGACTTCAGAGCGATCGATGACCTCGATGTCATCGGCAGGACCGTGCTGGTGCGGGGCGACCTCAATGTGCCGATGAAGGACGGCCGGGTCACCGACAGCACCCGGATCGACCGTCTGGCTCCGACCCTGACCGAACTCGCGGCCAAGGGCGCCAAGGTGGTGGTGCTGTCGCATTTCGGCCGGCCCAAGGGCGGCCCGGACAGCGCCAACTCGCTGCGCCACGTGTTGCCGGAACTGGAAAAGGCGGTGGGGGCGCCGGTTGCCTTCGGCGAGGATTGCATTGGTCCCCGGGCCAAGCTCGCGATCGCCAAGGCCCGGGCCGGCAGTGTCATTGTCCTGGAAAATCTGCGCTTTCATGCCGGCGAGGAAAAGAACGACAAGGCCTTTGCCCGGGCGCTGGCCGAACTCGGCGACATCTACGTCAATGACGCCTTCTCATGCGCCCACCGGGCCCATGCTTCGACCGAGGCGCTGGCCCGGTTGCTGCCCAGCGCCGCCGGCCGCCTGATGCAGGCCGAACTGATCGCCCTTGGCCGGGCGCTGGAAAAGCCGGAGCGGCCGGTGGCGGCGGTGGTCGGCGGCGCCAAGATTTCGACCAAGCTGGATCTGCTCGGCAATCTGGTGCGCCGGGTCGACAAGCTGGTGCTGGGCGGCGGCATGGCCAACACCTTCCTTTTTGCCCAGGGGATCGCGGTGGGCCGGAGTCTCTGCGAGGCTGAGATGGCCGATCAGGCCCGCGCCATCGCGGCCACGGCAAAAGAGGCCGGCTGCACCCTGATTCTGCCGGAGGACGCCGTGGTCGCCCGCGAGTTCAAGGCCGGGGCGGCAAACGAGGTGGTACCGGTTTCGGCGCTGCCGGCCGACGGCATGATGCTGGATATCGGCCCGGCCTCGATCGCCGCGATCATCGGCGAACTCAAGGGCTGCAAGACCGTGGTCTGGAACGGCCCGCTCGGCGCCTTCGAAATCGCGCCCTTCGATCGCGGCACCAACGAAGTCGCCCAGGCGGTGGCCGGCTTCACCCGCGACGGTATCCTGCTCAGCGTCGCCGGCGGCGGCGATACCGTGGCAGCGTTGGGCCATGCCGGTGTGGTTGATGGCTTCAGCTATATCTCTACCGCCGGCGGTGCGTTCCTGGAGTGGCTCGAGGGCAAGGACCTGCCCGGCGTGGCTGCACTGCGCCGGCGAGGGTAAAGGACACCACGTTCCTGTCTTGACCGGTTTGCCCAATTCCCTCACGGTAATCATCGGGGGTGAGGCGTTCGAGAGATGGGTGGCGACTGTTGGGCAGAATTATAACCGACGAAGCGTCGTTGGCAGGCGATCGTTCCGTGATGGGCGTCGACGGCGCGGAACAGGCTTTCGCGGTCCTGGAGCGAGCGGAGTACGGCTGCGGCGACACGCGGCAGGCGGTGGCTTTGCTGCGCGACGCCTACCATGCCAGCATCGGCGAGGCTGAACGGATCCGCGAGGATCTCAGCCGGACCCGGGCCAGTCTGATCGTGGCCGAGCAGATGGCCACCCTCGGCGGTCTGATGGCCGGGGTGGCCCATGAAGTCAGCACCCCGGTCGGGATCACCCTGACGGCGGCCTCCCACCTTGCCGAGCAGACCGAATCCCTCCGCGCCGCTGCCGCCCAGGGCCGCATTCGCAAGTCCGACTTTGATGAGTATGTCGCGATGGCCGCCGAGGCCTCGCGGCTGATCCTGGCCAATGCCCAGCGGGCGGCCGATCTGATCCAGGGCTTCAAGCAGGTCGCGGTCGATCAGACCACCTCGGAGCGGCGCCGCTTCAAGCTCAGGGGCTATATCGACGAGGTGATGATCAGCCTCAGCCCGCGGCTGCGGCAGAGCGGTCATCAGGTGTTGGTTCAGTGTTCAGAGACGCTTGAGGTCGACAGCTTTCCCGGCGCGATTTCTCAGATACTGACCAATCTGGTGATGAATTCGGTGCGCCACGGCTATGATCCCGGCCAGAGCGGCACCTTGAGGGTGGCGGTGCGCGAAATCGCGGGCGACGAGTTGGAAATCGCCTATTCCGATGACGGCAAGGGCATCCCGGCCATCCACCGCAGCCGGATTTTTGAGCCGTTCTTTACCACCCGGCGCCATGACGGCGGCACCGGACTCGGACTCTCGATCGTCTATGGCATCGTGACCAATACGTTGCGGGGCACGGTTATCCTGGATGATTGCGAGACGGGGACCGCGTTCCTCATCCGGTTTCCCCGGAGCGTGACCGGTCCGGCCGAGAGACGGGCTGAGGCATGAGCGACGAGTTTCTGTTTGCCGACGAGGCCGACGAGCCGGTCGCCCCGGTGGCTCCGGTCGCGCAGGCCGAGCCGTGGACAATCTTGATCGTCGACGATGATTCCTCGATCCACGCCGCGACTCGGATGGTTCTGCGCGGCGTCAGCTTTCGCGGCCGGCCCCTGAAATGTCTTTCGGCCAACTCCGCGGCCGAGGCGCGTGAGGCTCTGGAGGCTTGCCCCGAGATCGCGCTGGTGCTGCTCGACGTCGTGATGGAGTCCGACGATGCCGGGCTGCAACTGGTCCACTTCATCAGGGACGAGATCGGCAACAAGCGCGTGCGCATTATCCTGCGCACCGGCCAGCCGGGACAGGCGCCGGAGCGTGACGTCATCCTCAATTACGACATCAATGACTATAAGTCGAAGACCGAGCTGACGACCCAGAAGCTGTTCACCTCGGTGGTCGCGGCGTTGCGCGGTTTTGAGGATATTTCTGAGATCGAGCAGCACAGGGCCGGGTTGGAACAAGTGGTCCGCGCCTCGGGCAGCCTGTTTGGCCGCCGCGGCCTCGCCGAGTTCGGTCACGGGGTGATCTCTGAACTGGCGACCTTGCTCAAGGGAGGCGAGGGCTCGCTGCTGGCTTCCCGGGATATCGGCACCGGCTGGGCCAAGGATGGCGAGCTGACAGTGGTGGCCGGCAACGGCCTGTTTTCGGGGCTGAACGGCCGGCCGGTGCGCAGTTTCCTGCCCGCCGAAACCTGCCGGTTGTTCGAACAGGCGCTGAAGAGCCGCCGGGGCATGGTCGGTGCCGATTATTGTATCCTGGTCTTCCCCTCGACGACCTATCCGCCGACCGTGTTCTATGGCCGGCGGGTGCACACGCCGGGCAACAGCGAGGGCCGGTTGCTGGACCTGCTGGCGACCCAGATCGGCATCGGCTTCGACAACGCCTTTCTTTACGAGGAGCTGGCCGGACTCAACCGCAGCCTGGAATCCCAGGTTCAGGCGCGGACCCGGGAGCTGGTGGCGGCCAGTCGGGTGGCCGAGGCGGCGCGGGCCGAGGCCGAGGCGGCCAATCAGGCCAAGTCGCTGTTCCTCGCCACCATGAGCCATGAAATCCGCACGCCGATGAACGGCGTTCAGGGCATGCTCGAGCTGCTCGAATACACCCCGCTCGGATCCGACCAGCGGGAACTGGTGAGGGTGGTCCGGGAGTCTGCGGGCTCGCTGCTGACGATCATCAACGACATTCTGGATTTCTCGAAGATCGAGGCCGGCCGGCTGGAGCTGGAGCGGGTGCCGCTGTCCCTCGAGTCGCTGGTCGAGGGCGTGGCCGAAACCCTGGCCCCCGGCGCCTACAAAAAGCAGCTGCTCCTGAACGTCAGCGTCGATCCGGCGCTGCCCGACCTCGTGCTCGGCGATCCCGTGCGGCTGCGCCAGGTGCTGTTCAACATCGCCGGCAACGCGGTCAAATTCACCCAGCGGGGATCGGTTGGCCTTTGCGCCGATCTCGACCGGTGGCATGACGGCCATGCCACCCTGCGGCTGGCCGTCACCGACACCGGCATCGGTCTGGATGCCGAGAGCCGCGACCGGCTGTTCCAGCCCTTTACCCAGGCTTCGGCTTCGACGACCCGGCGGTTTGGCGGCACCGGTCTGGGTCTCTCGATCTGCCGGCGTATCGCAGAACTGATGGGCGGCGAGATCGGCGTCGACAGCGAACCCGGGCGCGGTTCGACCTTCTGGTTCCGCTGCCCGGTCGACATTGCCCCCGGCGCGGTGCCGCTGGCCGAACGCGGGCCGCGGCTGACCGGGGTGCGGCTGCTGGTCGCCGGCGGTGAGGCCGAGCGGCGGGCGTCGCTGGTGCGCATCCTGGCCGGCGCCGGTGGCGAGGTGGTCAGCGCCGCGACGCTAGCCGAAGCCGAGGCGCTGGCCGCCGGTCTGGCGCCGGAGTTGCGGCCGGCGGTGTTGGTGGTAGCCGACTGCGGCTGCAGCATAGATGCCAACGGTTGGTGTCAGGCCGTCGATGTCGCGCGCTCGAGCCCGGCCTTGCGGACGCTGCCCGTGGTGCTGGTGACCCGGCAGGCCCGGTTTGTTGCGGTCCACTGCGATGGCCCGACGGTGACCGAGGTGGCGCAGCCGGTGCGGCGGTCCCAGCTCCTGAATGGGGTGCTGGCCGCGCTCGGCCGGGCGATGCCGGGAGCGCCGGCCGAGTCGCCGGCCATGGCCACGACCAGCCGGCCGGCGCCCTCTGCCGAGGAGGCCGAACGGCGGGGTCGGCTGATCCTGGTCGCCGAGGACCATCCGGTCAACCGGCAGGTGATCAGCCGTCAGCTCGATCTGATCGGCTTTGCGGCAGAGTTGGTCGAGGACGGCAAACAGGCACTGGCGGCATGGCGCAGCGGCCGGTTTGGCCTGATCCTGACCGACTGTCAGATGCCCGAGATGGACGGTTACGAACTGGCGGCGGCGATCCGGCGCGAGGAAGGGCAGGGCGGGGGCCATGTTCCGATCATCGCCATCACCGCCAGCGCCATGACCGAAGAGACACAGAAGTGTCTGGCCGCCGGCATGGATTCCTGTCTCAGCAAGCCGCTTGAAATCGCGGCTCTCAATCAGGAGTTGCGGAGATACCTGCCGCCGGAGGTGGCTGGGGTGGACCGCGCGCCCTGCTCGCCCGCGACCGCGGCCGAGGAGATGCCGCCGCCGATCGACCGTGTCGCCCTCAGGTCGCTGTTCGGCGACGACGAGTCGCTGATCGGCCAATTGCTGCGCGAATTCCGGTCGTGCAACCGGCGGATCGAGGAGGATCTGGCGGTCGCCCTCGCCGGCCAGGACTGGGACGGCGTGCGCCATGCCGCCCACAAGCTGGCCGGGTCATCGCGGACGGTGGGCGCAGCGGCGCTGGCCGGACTGGGCACGGCGATCGAGCAGGCCGTGCTCTCGGGGGAGACGGCGCGGGTCGGGCCGCTGGCCGCCGATGCCTTTGGCGAGGTCAGGCGGGTCTCCGACTATATCTCCCGGGTTGCCGGACCCGGATAATACTCCCCTGTTGAAAACCTGACGGACCCGGGTTTCCGCGCCAAGGGGCGCGTGGCCGCCGTTGTCGCCGATGCCGGGACAGAAAAAAGCCGCCCGAAACGAGTCGGGCGGCGAAATGAGGCTCAGGAGGAAGCATTCGAAAATGCACAGTCGCCACTCTATGCCGCGGCGCAGCATAACGAAAGTGCAATCTTGCCGCAGGCCGAAAAATGTTTCGCATGGCTAAAAATTGGGCTGGCGTGTGACCCGAAATCAACCATTTGCCGCGGCGGCGCGGATGGCGGCGATCGCGGCGGCGTAACCGGCCGGGCCGCCGCCGAACACGGCATTGCCCGCGACCACGACATCGGCACCGGCGGCGGTGATGGCGCCGATATTGGCCGGCGAGACTCCGCCATCAACCTCCAGCTCGATCGGCCGGTCGCCGATCATCGCCTTGAGACGGCGGATTTTCTCCAACTGGCCCGGGATGAAGGCCTGACCGCTGAAGCCGGGGTTGACCGACATCACCAGAATGAGGTCGACCCGGTCGAGCACCCAGGCCACTGCCTCGGGCGGTGTCGCCGGGTTGAGCGAGATGCCGGCCTTTTTGCCCAGGCCCCGGATCACCTGGAGCGTCCGGTCGACGTGGATGCCGGCTTCGACATGGACGGTGATCAGGTCGCTGCCGGCTGCGGCGAAGGCTTCGAGATAGAGATCGACCGGATCGATCATCAGATGAACGTCGAACGGCTTGGCACTATGCGGCCGCAGCGCTTTCACCACCGCCGGGCCGATGGTGATGTTGGGGGCGAAGTGGCCGTCCATGACGTCGACATGAATGTAGTCGGCGCCGGCAGCGTCGACCGCCCGCAACTCCTCCCCCAGTCTGGCGAAGTCGGCGGAGAGGATCGAAGGGGAAATCTTAAGTGCGGTCATGGGGTCTCCCGGTCGGACCAGTCATCGCCACCGTCGGGTCACGACGGGCGTGAGAGTCGAACCATGCCTATCCGGTTGACACATACACCCACTAGGGATAGAGTTTGTTCA
>JBAXPR010000112.1:0-11163 GCA_037132135.1 Rhodospirillaceae bacterium | reverse complement strand
GACAGCGCAAGATGGAGGACCGCTACGGCGGGCGTCGCCACCGCCAGCATCAGGGTCAACCAGATCGGTGCGAAGTCGGGGTCGCCAGTCAGCACCACCAGCAAGAAGGACAGCAGCAAGCCGAGCATCGCGAAAACCTGGGTCACCCTGAGGACGACGATGCCGACGGTCATGAGGCGGGTGTCGCCGGCAGCAATGTGCGCGACCTCGTGGGCGAGCACTCCGACCAACTCCTGCCGCGACAAGGTTCGGAAGGCGCCGTCCGAGACTGCGATACCGGCGCCGTCACCATGGCCGGCGGCAAATGCGTTGATGCCTGAAGTTCCCTGCCACCACAGCCGCGGACAGGCGCTCAGACCCGCACGGCGCGACAGTTCCGCCAAGTCGGAATAGAGGTCGGGGGCCTCTTGGGGGGAAATCGGGACTGCCCGCGCCAACCGCATGACCAACCCCGCCGTGGGGTTGGCTGACATCAGAATCATCACGACAGCCCCGGCGGCCGCCACCACCAGGGCATCGTCGCCGACCACAATATATGCGCAGAGCCAAAGGATAAAAAGCATGCCGGCGAAGATCGCCACGGTCATGACGTTTGTACGAAGTCGAGCCTGCTTCAACGCGGCATGGTCAAGCATCGTGTAGGCGTACATGCTGTCCTCCATTGAGCGACAGGTGACCTATGATGAGGCGATCCCAATGGGCATCGCCGCCGGAGCCATCACCGGCCTCGTAAAAATCTGGTGACAGCGATGTCATCCCGCAAGAGCGCGAGCCACGGCACCGTTCACGAATGGTAGCCGGACCGCCCCCCATCGACCTCGCCCCATCCGCTACGGCCAGGAGACTGTTTCTGCTATGCTTGCCGGGTTGATGCTCCCCCGCCCGCCGGCAATCGGCTTTGTGGTCGCGGCGGGTTGGAGGCGCCCCCTTCCAGAGCAGGCCCATGCCGGTGATGAACGGACGCACGGAAAGGGAATATCTCGACGAGGACGCGGTCACCATCACGCGTCCAAGCAAATGGGGCAATCTGTTCGTCCTGGGCCGGGATGGCGACCGCGATACCGTCATTGCTCTTTACCGGGGTTGGCTTTGGGACCAGATCAAGAGCGGCGAGATTTCCCTGGAGGAATTGGCCGAACTCCATAGCCGCCAACTCGTCTGTATCTGCAAGCCGAAACCCTGCCACGGCGATGTTCTGGAAGCAGCGGCGGAATGGGCGTTCAAACAGTTGGAAACTCGGAGCGATGCCTCTGCTGGATAGGCTGGGGTGATGGCGCGGACGGCCTATCCCTCTTTCTCAGGCCCGGCCGCTGTTGCAAACAGGTGTCCTTACCGAAGGTTCGGCGGATCGCCTTCGACAGCGCCTTGGACACCTTGGCGCCGTCGATTTGGAAACGCATATTGGCTCGTTGCGTCCAGCCCCTGGGCGGCTGCCCAGTGGAGAGCCGTGGCTAGATTCGGCAGTCTGGCATCGACGTCGGCGCCCATCTCAATGAGCGCCTCGACGGCCGGACGATGTCGTCCACCAGTCCCGCCTCGGCCGCCTCGAGCATCGTCTGTCGGCTGTCGGAGTCTGTCACGGCGCGGGTCCCATGGGGACGTCGGCGTCCTGTGTCATCATGAGGGTCGAGATGAAGTGCTCCAGATCGGTGCGCTCCACCCGCTCCGCCGACTTTCTGACGTTGGGGCTGCCGTCTTCCTGCCAGTCGCCGTCTGAGTTGGAGTCCTGGAAGAACTCGCGGAGAACTTCGGGATCGGCGTCGTCGAGGGTGTTGGCCTCGTCTTCCGAGAGGTCAGGGAAGCGTTTCAGCAGGCATCGGACGAAGTCGTAGGCACCCCAGCTCTTCCAGTTCTCGACATAGGCGTCGTGCTCGCGTTCGCCGACATCGTCCTCGTTGAGGAGCGGATAGCGTTCGAGCCGAGATTCGATGTCCTCGGCGACGGACGCCGCCACGGTTTCTGGGCGGACCAGGACGATTTCGAGCCAGCCGCACATGTAGTGACGGAACCTATGGACTTCGACGTCGTCCCCCTCGCCGCCGAGCAGCTTGAGCGCGGCGTCGAAGTTGCTGTTGGTGGCGAGGTCGCTGTCGCGGTTGCGGCCTGTCGGGACGACCAGCCAGTCCTGGCGGTCTGGCAGGGAGAGTCCAGGTCTGTCGACCGCGTTCGGTGCGTATTCGGCGTACTTCTGCATCTTCTTCTTTTCCTCCCCAGTCCTGGCGTTGTGCCTGGCCTGAAGCTCGCCCCGGCCGATGCAAGGGACAACGAAGCAAGATTCGCGGTTTTGGACGGACGCCAGGAACTCGACGATGGCGGCATGACCGGACTCAGCCGCCCAGTGCAGAGGGTTGTTGCCGCCCTTGTTGGGCGCTGACGCGAACCGCCTATCCCACTTTCTCAGGGCGGCTTCTGCTTGGAACCACCGCGATACCGCAGCGCATCGACCAGCACCGTGAACGCCGGTGTCGGCTGGTGGCGACTGGTATAGTAAAGGTGGTAGCCGGAAAAGGGCGGGCACCAGTCTTCCAGCACGCGAATAAGCCGCCCCTCAATCAAATGCGGTAGCACGAGGTCTTCCGGCAGGTAGGCCAAACCAAAGCCAGCCAGGGCGGCCTTGAGGATTTGCGGGATGGTGTTGAACGCCACGCGCCCATTGACCCGGACATTCAATTCACGGCCATCCTTTTCAAACTCCCAGGCGTAGAACCCGCCATAGGTCGGCAGTCGCATGTTGATGCAGTCATGGCCGGTCAGGTCCTGCGGTGTCATCGGCCGGGCCTGCCTCGCGAAATGGCCCGGGGTGCCGACCACGGCCATGCGCATATCCGGGCCAATGCGCAGGGCAATCATGTCCTTCTCCACCTGTTCGCCAAAGCGGATGCCGGCGTCATAGCGCTCGGCGACGATGTCGGTCAGGCCGTAATCGATGGTGACCTCGACGGTGATGTCGGGATAGACCGGCAGCACCTTGGCCAGTGTCTGCCACAGGATGGTGTCGGCCGCGTGCTCGCCGCTGACGATGCGGATGTTCCCCGCCGGTTTGTCGCGCAGGTCGCCCAGCGCCGCCAACTGGGCGTCGATCTCGTCGAACTTCGGTCCCACGGTGCCGAGCAGGCGCTCCCCCGCCTCGGTCGGCGCCACGCTTCGGGTGGTTCTGGTCAGCAGCCGCAGCCCCAACCGTTCTTCCAAGCCCCGGATGGCGTGACTCCTCGCATGGAAACCGCTGTGGACCAGCCGTAATCCACCTCTACGACCTTGATATCGCCTTGAATGCAGACAGGGCCAGTGCCCGTGCCCGAGCATGGTCGACAATCGGCAACGGATAGTCGGCCCCCAATTGAAGCCGGGCCGCCGCAAGCGCCGACGGTGGGGCGGTCCATGGCTTGTGTATCCACTGCGGTGGTAAGTTGGCCAACTCGGGCACGTACCGTTTCACATAGGCCCCATCGCGGTCAAAACGCTCGCCTTGCAAGACCGGATTGAAAATCCGGAAGAACGGCGCGGCATCGGCACCGCATCCTGCGACCCACTGCCAGCCCGCCGCGTTGTTGGCGACGTCGGCATCGACGAGGGTATCCCGGAACCAGCGCTCGCCATCCTGCCAGGGACAGAGCAGATGCTTGACCAGAAACGATGCCGTGATCATCCGCACCCGGTTGTGCATCCAGCCGGTCTGCCAGAGTTGACGCATGCCGGCATCGACGATGGGATAGCCGGTGCGCCCCTTACACCACGCCCGGAATGCCGCAGGATCGCACCTCCATGGAAAGGTTTCGAATTCCGGTCGCAGCGGACGTTCCGCCATGTCGGGATGATGGAGCAGCAGGTCGTGGCAGAACTCGCGCCAGCCCAATTCGGTCAGGAACCGCGTCACACCGTTTCCCGGCGCGGACATCGTTCTGACGGCATGCCATACCGCCCGTACGCTGATTTCTCCGAACGTAAGATGGGGTGCGAGGCGTGACGTTCCCTCGCGATCCGGACGGTCCCTGTCGCTGTCGTAGCTCTCGATGACGCCATCCGCGAGGAAATCGGTCAGGCGACCTTGGGCGCCAAGTTCGCCCGGTGTCCAGACGGCTCGAAGCCCGTCGGCCCAATCGACACCCGTCGGCAACAACCCCAGCTGCTCTTTCCGATGCTCGGAACGGATTGCCGCCATCGGCTAAGCATCTTCGGGGCCGGCAGCGGCCGCGAGGGTTCCGGCATGGCCATGCAGGTCTTCCAGAAGGCGGTGAAGACCTTGAAATTGCCTCCGGCCTGCGTCCTGACCGTGCGCGGCTCGAAGAGAAGGGCCGAGTCGTGGCCGTGAACGGCAATGCCGCGGCTTCCGAGCAGTCCGGCAATCAGTTCTTCCTGGCGGGCCTCGCGGGGGCGCGGTACGCGGTTGAAATGGAGCGTGGCGGCTCCGGTTTCCTTACCGAGCGCTGCCAGAACCGTCGGCGCATCTCCCCGACGCACGACCAGCGACGATCCGAGCGTGCCGATATCCCGCGACAGCGCCACGAGACTTTGGTGAAGCCACCATCGGGACGCCCCGCCGAGGTCGGACGGGTCGTCATGGATGAAGACCGGAATGACCGGGCGCCCCGACATGGCCGCCGCCGTCAGGGCCGGATTGTCAGCCAGCCTCAGGTCACTCCGAAACCACAGCAGGACAGGCGGTTGCCCGGGTTCACTCATTTTATTGCACTCGTTTCCGGAACTTCCGGCAATCCGTCATAGAGGATAATCCGCGCCGAGCGAAACCTCCCGCCACGTCTCCACCTCGCCTTGGAACTCCCGCAGCTTCGCCGACACCTGCTCGTAGGCGGGGCGGCCGAGCACCAGGTGCAATGGCGGCTCCGGCGACTGCACGGCCTGGATGATGGCCTCGGCGGCGCGTGCCGGATCGCCGGGTTGCTTGCCGCTGTAGCCCTGGATGGCCGCCCGCCGGGCGCCGGCGGTGGCGGCATAGTCCTCGATGGCCACCGCCGGGGTCCGCAGCGAGCGTCCCGCCCAGTCGGTACGGAACGGCCCCGGTTCGACCACCGTCACCTTGATGCCGAGCGGTTCGGCTTCCTTTGCCAGCGCTTCCGACAGCCCCTCCACCGCGAACTTGGTGGCGTTGTAATAGCCGATGCCGGGGAACCCGATCAGGCCGCCCATGGATGAGATGTTGACGATGTGTCCGCGTCGGCGGGCACGCATACCGGGCAGGACCGCCCTTGTCATGGCCGCGAGACCGAAGACGTTGGTCTCGAACATGGCGCGAATTTCGGCGTCCTCACCCTCCTCGACAGCCGACAAGTAGCCATATCCCGCGTTGTTGACCAGAACGTCGACGGCGCCGAATTGGGCTTCGGCTTGACGCACCACATCGGTGATCATCGCCGGATCGGTAACATCCAGCGCGGCAACGAGAACGTCGTCGCGGTGGGCGAATTCCGCAAGAGTTTCGGGACGGCGCGCCGTGGCGACCAGACGCCGTCCGTGACGAAGGACGGCACGGGCCATGTCGCGTCCCAGCCCGGTGGAGCAACCCGTGATGAGCCAGACGGGTGTTTCATTATCCATCGCTGTCATTCTCCGTTTATTGGTACGAGGCATGGTGGTGCCCATGCCGTTCATGTCTGAACTGGCGCAAAGCTGTCGGCCCTGGCGGTGGACCAGGCGGTCCTGAACAGGGGATCGTCGGTGCCGGCCAGCAACTCGCCGGGCTCAAGGAACTTATAGAGACGGTCATAGGTTTCCACCCGGTCGGGACCGACCCGCCGGGAGAAATGATGGGGTCGCAGTTGTCCGGGATGGTCCAGTCCGACCGCGGCCACCAGTTCGCCGAGGGTGCCGAGCGTGCCCCGGTGGAGGTGGAAGACCCGTTCAGCCTTGTCGGCGATCACCAGCGCCCGCTGGCGGGCCGGGTCCTGGGTCGCCACGCCGACCGGACAGAGGCCGGTATGGCAGTTCTGCGCCTGAATGCAGCCAACGGCGAACATGAACCCGCGACCAGAATTGCACCAGTCCGCGCCGAGCACGATGGCCCGGGCGATATCGAAGGCGGACGCTATTCTGCCGCTGGCCGCAAGCCGTATGTCTTTTCGCAGATTCATCCCGACCAGGGCGTTGTGCGCAAACAGCAGGCCGTCGCGCAGCGGCATGCCCACATGGTCCATGAACTCGGGTGGCGCGGCCCCGGTGCCGCCTTCGCCGCCGTCGACCACGATGAAGTCGGGACGAATGCCCGATTCAAGCATTGCCTTGCCGAGAGCGATGAACTCCCATTCCAGTCCGATGCAGAGCTTGAAACCGACCGGCTTGCCTCCCGAGAGCGCGCGCAGTTCGCCAATGAACCGCATCAGCTCCAGCGGCGTCCCGAAGGCCGAGTGAGCGGGCGGCGAGATGCAGTCCACCCCCACAGGCACCCCGCGCGCCGCCGCGATTTCGGATGTGACCTTCGCCCCGAGCAACACGCCGCCGTGTCCGGGTTTGGCGCCCTGGGACAGCTTGATCTCGACCATGCGGATCTGTTCCAGGGCGGCGCGTTCGGCAAAGCGTTCCGGGGAGAAGCGTCCGTCCGGCGCGCGGCAACCGAAATAGCCGCTGCCGATTTCCCAGATGAGGTCCCCGCCTTCCTCGAGGTGATGGACACTGCAACCGCCCTCACCGGTGTCGTGGGCAAATCCTCCCATGCGGGCACCGCGATTGAGCGCACGGATGGCGTTGGCGCCGAGCGCACCGAAACTCATCGCCGAGATATTGAGCCGTGAGGCGGAATAGGGACATGAGCAGTCAGCCCCCCCAACCATGACCCTGTCCGGTTGAGGGGCCGGCAGCTTCGGGACGATGGAGTGATTCAGCCATTCGAAGGCCGGGGCGTAGACGTCGAGCTTCGTTCCGAACGGCCGTTTGTCGAGTTCCTCCTTGGCCCGCTGATAGACCACGGACCGATTGTTGCGGCTGAAGGGAACATTTTCGTCGTCCCCTTCCAGAAAATACTGCCGAACCACCCCTCGCAGCTCTTCAAGAATGAAGCGGACATGGCCGACGATCGGGTAGTTGCGCAGAAGACTGTGACGGGTTTGGACAATGTCGTGGACCCCCAGCGCCGTGAGCGCCAGGGCCACCGCCAATGCCCAAGTCAAGCCGCCGCCGATGACGGCGAACACCGCCAGCATCGCCCCACCGCCGACGGCAAGCAGGAACACGAAATATCGGGCCGAGAACATCGCCTCGAGCATTTTCATGACTGTTTCCGCCTTTGGTATCTGCAAGGCTGAACGCCTCGTCGCTCACAACCTGATCGGCAAGGATCGACTGCATAGGCATCGGCCTGCTCGAATGAGATGTCAAATGACGGGGCGGGGAATCCTACCAGATACTGCTGAGTTTGGCACCGGCCGTGCGGCCGACCCGCCCTGCATGAAACTGGCAGGAGAGCTTCGGGGTTGGCATAGTTGATGGGCAAGCTGGAGGGGAGAACAGCCAAGCCACCAGGATGTGGTAGCCGGCCGATGAGACACCCTGTGTCAAGCAGCGAGAGGCGGGTTGAGCTTTGCTGCGGCGACGTGCAACTTCGGATCGTACATTGTTTCGCTGACCCAGGCTCTCCAGAGGATACGTATCCAGGCCCTGGCGAGGATGCGGATGGCGTGGGGATGATCACAGTGCTTTATCAGCCACTGACCTGCCAGGATTGCGAAGTCACCATACGTCTTTACGCCAACCAACAGCATCCGCCTCTCGACTGTCGCCGACGAGCACTGGCATGGCTTCGATCCGGCGCCTGATGACGTCAAGCGACGCGGGCGCATATTCCCAGCAGTCGACTATGGGGACGGAAATGACGAAGCACTCGTATCCGTCCGATCATCAGCTCTCGCCATCCGTTTCTCACATCTTTGGCGCGGGCGTGGTCGGCTCTCGGGTCATTTCGGCGTCGAAGGTTGGAATTTCGGCTCAGGAGGTTCGTCGATCAATTTGACCGCCTGCATGTGAAACTGGATTCCGACCTCGACATCGGCCTCGAGGGTCGGATCGGCCGACGCCCGTTTCTTGACCGCACAGCGAAGCAGGCGCTCAACATCGAATTCAGGGCCAAACTCGAGGTCGGCTTTGATGCCCAAGCGGCTGCGTAGGGTGTCGTCCTCAGCAAGGAGCGCCAGAACGGCATCTCGGCGGTCATCGGTCTTGGGCTGGGCCGCTTTCGGATGCCTCAGGAAATCGACGATGGCTGTATGGCCTCTGAGGGCTGCATATTGCAGAGGGGTGATGCCATCCTGGTTCACGGCATTCTCGTCGGCGTCCTCGGCGACCAGGAACTCGGTGAATTCGGCGTGGCCCTGCCAAGCGGCCGAGTGCAGCGGGGTAGAACCAAAATGGTTCACAGCATTTACGTCGGCACCATTGGTGACTAAAAACTTGGCGACAGTGATATGTCCACTCGCAGCTGCACAGTGCAGAGGAGTGCCGCTGACCTTGTTTCCGGCATTCACGTCGGCGCCCTTGGCGATCAAGAACATGGCGATCTCTACATGCCCTCCGTCGGCGGCCCAGTGCAGAAGGGTGCCGCCGCCCTTGCTTATGGCATTCACGTCGGCGCCCTTTGCAATCAGTCGCTTTACCTCATCCAAGTCCCCGCTGGCCGCAGCGTCAAACAACTTGCTCATCTTCTCCTCCCCAGTCCTGGCATTGCGCTCAGCCTGAGTCTCGCCGTGGGCGATGCAAGGGACAACGAAGCGACCAGCCCGGACGGCGATGCCTACAGAGCCACCCACGCGCCAAGGCCGTTCTCTTACCGATATTGCGGAGCGCCGAGCGTCATCTCATCAAGCTGGCGCAGCCACGCCGCCCGCTTGGCTACCCAGCCTGAATTTCACAAATGGAATCACTGTGAAATGCATTCCAATTCACAAAATGAGTCCCTGTGAAATTCGGAGACGCGTTCCAGACACAGTGTCTCTCGATCACCCGCGGTAGAAACCTTCGTTCTCCAGGAGCCGGCGGAGGTCACGAGCGACACCGGTCGCTTCACCGTCAAACGCTTCCAGCCCCTCCCAGTTGAGTTCCATCACTTCGGCCATCAAGTCCCAAGCCTTGGCAAACGGCGACTCCGCACCGACCACGATGATGTCGCGCTCGGCCAAATCAGCCGTCAGACGCGCGACGGCGAGGTATTGAACGCCGATGACCTTGCCGGTCAACCCCGCCACCGCCTGAGTGCAGAGGCGCTTGGAGCGACGAAGCAGTTTGGCGACCCTACCCGGGTCGATGGTGGTGACCGGTTCCCTGAGCGCCTCGGACAGCAGGGCGTTGACCGGGTCGAAGAGGTCGGCCTCCTTGCCCATCGTCTGTTGCAGTTGGAGAATTACCGCCTGCATCATTGCAGGAATGATCAGACGCTCGACAATCTGGCGGTCGGTAGCAACAACCATGGCTCAACCGCCCACCCGGGCGCTGCCACGCTCGCCGCGCCCGCGCCGCACGAAGGCGTGACGGATTACCGTCTCGTCCGGATGAATGACATTAAACATCACAGTGCCCCGAACCGTCGATGGCGTTAACATCGTGCCCGGCGGCAATCATTCGCATGACGTGGGACGTCTCACCTCGCTGAGCGGCACCGTGCAGAACTGTCCCGCTTGGTTCGCTGCCCGGGAATGCCATCGGAGCCTCCAGCGCATGCTGTCAATGCATCAGTTTATTACCACATATTGAGTTCTTTACGACGCGCTTCTCGCTCGGATACTGCGTATTGGGCGCGAGTGTGGCGGCTGGAACGCATCCTGGCCTAGGACGACAGGAATTTCGACGGCGGCAGCAGTTATAGCCATTTCGGCCAATTTGGCTATAACGCCCGGTGGCGCCGGCATTCAGTCCGCCCGGGCGACAGCGACGGGAATATCGGACCAGCGGCCCGTGTAATCCGGGCTCAACCGCTCCGCCCGAGACCGCCATGAGGCCTCTTTCGGATGAATGCCCAATGATACTGTTTCCCGGCCGAACCGCCGGTTCAACGTGTCCACGGCCGTCATGAGCGCGCTGGGCGGTTCCGGCGCCGAGAACAAGTCGGATGGAACAGCGTCGGCCCGGACGATGTCTGTCACCATGACGCCGGCCTTCACGTAAAGCCAGGGGCCGTCCGCCCACCCGCTTTCCAGTGCCCGTAGTGCCGCCCTGACCAATCTTTGCCCGTCTGAGGACGGCGGTTGGAGCCTCACCGATGCCGAGAGGTGACGCTGAGGCAGGTCTTTACGGAATCGGTTCGTCTCGGCGAAGGCCGTCAGCATACCGGCCACCAATCCCTCCGAGCGTAGCTTCTCGGAAGCCCTCCCGGCGAACAAGGTGATCGCGTCCCGGACGTCTTCGATGGCGTTGGTCGGCGTCCCGAAGGATCTGGAGACCATCGCGGACTGCCGGTCGTCTGGAACGGTTTCGAGCGTATGGCACGGCGTGCCGCGCAGTTCCTGAACTGTCCGCAGGCCACCGATGCCGAGCAGTCGGCGGACCTTCGCATCGTCCAGCTTCGTCAGCGCCAGCGCGTCATGAACACCCAGCGCCAGCAGTTTCTCCGCCGACGCCTTGCCTATGCCCCACACATCCCTGACCGGTGTCTTCTCCAGGGCGCGAGCTATCCAGGGTGGATGGCTGACGAGGTCGATGACACCATCGGCCGCCGACGCCTTCTTCGCGAGTCGGTTGGCCAACTTCGCCAGCGTCTTGGTGCCTCCGACCCCCAGAGAGCACGGCAGGCCGGTCCACTGCTTGACCGTCTGCTTCAGACTGCGGCACCACTCGGTCAAATCGCCGACGATTCCAGACACGTCGACAAAGCACTCATCGATTGAGTATTGCTCGACAGCGGGCGCGCTCTCTGCCAGGGCGGTGATAAAGCGCATGGACATGTCGCAGTACAAAGAGAAGTTTGTCGATAAGACGACCACGTCATTCTCTTCGCACAGGCGGGAAATTTTGAAGTACGGGTCACCCATCTTCACACCAAGTGCCTTGACCTCATTGCTGCGAGCTATTGCACAGCCGTCGTTCGAACTAAGGACAAGGACCGGAAACTTCTCAAGAGCAGGATTGAACACGCGTTCGCACGACACGAACATGTTGTTGACGTCAACCAATGCGACATGCCTATCCGGTTGACACATACACCCACTAGGGATAGAGTTTGTTCAAAGT
>JBAXPR010000111.1:0-11356 GCA_037132135.1 Rhodospirillaceae bacterium | reverse complement strand
CCCGGCAGCAAACGCAAGCCTTTTCGGCTACCCAATGAGTCGGGGTATATCATGATCATTCAGGAGTCCACCGCCGAGATGGGGGAGCCTTTTTGCGCAAGTCCCGGCGCATGTTTGCGACCATGTCCTGGTGGCGGTTGCCAGCCATGATCGATGTAGCGTGGTTGTAATAGTTCTGCGAGGTCCGTAGGGAGGTGTGACCGAGGATCGACATGATGATATGCACGTCGGCTGGGGCCAGAAAGGCAATTGTGGTCGCACATCCTTGGTGGTGCGCGGCGCCCGCGTCCGGCCGCTTTGGTCGGCCAGTTCCTCGCCCAGCCAAGCCATGGCGCGATAAAAGTGATGCAGCTCCAGTCCGTCGATTCCGTCGATCCGATAGCCGGTCAGCCACGAGTCACAGCCCCGGTCCGATCCCGACAGGCACAGTCGGTGAAGGACGCTGGCAAAGATCGCCCGCTCGACGGAAAACTCGAACTTCCGCTCGGAAACAACCGCCTCGACCACAGCTTGGCAGCCGCTCTCTCGCCACAGCCGCTCGAAGATCAGAGGCGCGCCGATCCGCAGGTTTGACACCGCCAGCCCGGCATCCTCCTTCGCCGCCGACAGCACCAGCGCCGTTTCCGTCAGTTTCGCCCCGGAACGCAGGAGAGCGTCAAGCCTGCCGGTTTCCAGGAGCTCCTCCACCCGGCCCAGGGTTGCCACCACATGCTGGCGCACCGCCTTGCCTTCCCGTCGGGACTCGACGATCTGCAGGTAGCTTCGGCCTTCGACGGTCTTCTGGCGGAAATACATGGCGCTCCCCACCCGTGAGGTCGGCACATATTCGCGCACAGAATACCTGAAATCAACACGAATATTCAGATAACGTGGCACTACATTTTGGGAAAAATTCCGCCCAGAAATCAAAAAAACCGCAGAAATCCGCCATTTTTCTCCGATTGCTTAGAGGGTGAATGTTGAACTTGAGCTTGACAATTGATGCAAACTTACCGAATGATAACATAATGAATATAAGTGCCGAGCGATCGTGAGTTGAGCAATGACGATCGCTTCTATTAAATATAACAAAAATATTCTAAATCAGCCATCGTATTTAACTGGTGAGTTGTTGCGTAAAGCAGTCATCAACTGAGAAAGTGAGGCTGCTTGCTCAGCCAATGAGTGAGATGCGGCAGAACTTTGTTCAACAAGCGCCGCATTTTTCTGAGCATTAGCGTCTATCTCTACTAAAGCCTTACTTGTCTCGAGGATAGAGGTTGCCTGTTCCTGGCTAGCGGCCGCGATCTCGGGCATCAGATCAGAAACACGGTGCACTGCAGTAGCAATGCTATGAAGTGCGTTGCCAGCGGCGCCTGCCGCCTTTACGCCACAACCAATTTGATTCTGGTTTTCATCGATCATCATGCGGATTTGCTGCGAAGCTTGACGCGAGCGTTCTGCTAGCAGCCGCACTTCTTGGGCGACAACTGCGAAGCCACGCCCAGCATCGCCGGCTCTCGCCGCCTCGACACCCGCATTGAGGGCCAGCAGCTTCGTTTGGAACGAGATTTCCTGCATTACCATTGTGATCTCGGTGATCCGCTTAGAAGAGGTGCTGATGCTGCCCATGACACCAGTCATTTCGCTCATGCAGGAAACGCCATGCTCGGCCGCGGCTTGGGCTGATGCAGACATTTCGCGTGCTGTCTGCGCATTCAGAGCATTCTGCTTCACGTTAGCAGCGATGTCGTCTACAACAGAAACAAGTTGTTCCAGGGTGGTCGCCTGATGCTCGGTTCTGCTGGCAAGATCTTCGCTAGCCTGGGCTATCTCACGCGATGCTGAATGAATAGAGTCCACGACCATGACAACCTGATCAGCGGTTTCCTGTAACTTCTGAGCAAGCCGCTGATCATTTTCCTTACGCATCAAATCGACTTCAATGGAGTTATGTTTAAATATTTCGACCGCCCTGGCCATTTCCCCTAATTCGTTATTGAGACCCATGTTTTCTACAACAACGTTATGGTCCCCGGTCGCCAGCATTTTCATCTGGGCAGTCATGACAACAAGAGGAAGTGACACTGCGCGGCTAACAACGAGTGAGACCAAGATTAATAAGCCGAGCCCTCCGCTGAGAACTATTACCATAAACTTTATCATACTCTCCCGAGCGCCAGTCGTTTCTTTTTTAGTTCCCTCATATTGTTCGGTTGTTTTTTGAATTAGTCTTTCGAGAATCGGCTGTACGTTATTGTAAATATCCGACATTTCCTTTGATGCGCCCGCAACCGCAACAGTACCCTTAACCACGCCATAAAAACTGTCACGGTAATCCTTGAGTTTGTCAAGGAGGTCAGCACGAGCACTGTCAGGAGTGGACGATAATTTGAGGGAAGAAACAAATTGATCCGCCGCCACGTTGAAGGCATCGATATATTTCTGACCTGAACGAGCAAGGAAATCTTTCTCGTGCCGGCGCATCGTTAGCATCAAAATTCGAAGTTCAGAATTGCTAAAACCGTTAACTGTATTTTCAATCGAGTGAACGGCCTGCCTCATATGGCCCATTATCCCCGAGTCCTCATTCAGCCCTAAACTAACTTTCAGTGAAACAACTTCATTGAACTTCGTGGCATAAGCGGCTACTCCAGACTTAAGCGACTGAGTGAGTGATAAATCGTCGGGCCCCGTTGACATGACGGCCAGATGTTCGAGACCATTCTTAACTTCCTCAACCGACTTCTTCTGTTCCGCATCATATTTATTATCATTGCGTAAGAAGAAGTCCTTCTCGTGGCGGCGAGCCTGAAGTATACTTATTTGAATTTTTGCAACAAGGTCATTAGTTAAAACAGCATTATCCATAATTTCTAATTGATGTTCCTGGCGCCCCATGCTGGTTAATAATATAATCGCAACTGCAGCCATGACAAACGCGCCAAAAACACCGACCATGCCAATTTGATAAACCAACCCGATCTTGCCGAATATTCTATGCACTTTTTTGCCCCCTCAGTTATTTTCTAGTCCTTTGGTCCCCTGCAGAGGTAATTGGCAGGGGAAGTTTTTTAACAAAGAGCACAAAATAATACCTCTTCAGCGACGTGGGATAGAACCTAGTCCAGCGGCATAGTAAGGCCGCCGAAGTTTGTGATCTGGGACCGTTTTCCTTCGTGGGACCAGTAGATGACCTTAACTCTATCACCTGCAACGTTTGGACGAAGTCGGCCAACCTGTGCGTGCGAGTCCTCATGATGAAGAGTATAGCTATCCAGCTTGGCTATGACCAGCGTGGCCTTCAGCTATCGAGCCACAGTTAAGGCTTACCCGAGCCGGAGCCTTTCCGAGTTCCTACCACTCTCGACCTTGCTAAACTAGCCTGCGAGGTCAGCTTCATGGCACAAGGACGGTAACGCCACTGTCTTGGCGGACCATCGCGCCAATAACACGTTTTGGGAGATATTTACGGCAATCTGAACGCCAACATTCTCGCAAGCAAAAGTGTTTTCGCTGTAATTTTGGATACCAGCGAAAATCGGGTTGTGCGGTCCTGAGGCGCGGACAGCCAAAGCGAGAGATTATAAGCTGATATCAAATCATCAGAGAAGCTTCGTGGCTGCAACAGCATAGTGAAGCGCCCCATGGTGATGCCCATACGAAACCTTATACCACTGGGCATTCCTTAAAATGAAATTATACTTAATGATGCGGTGATGAACTCCACGAAAGGAATTCGTTATCCATTTTCTTAATATGGAAATCCAGCCAGCTTTTAAATGCACTTCCACCATCAGAATTGGGAGAAATCATGCCATGATCAAATAGTCTTATATAGTCAGAGAGGCACTGTTTGAGATGGGCGTGATCATATCGATGCTTAGAAAGTCCAGGGTAGCCAGCTTTTTCCATGACACGCTCTTCATTAATAAAGTGCTCCTTAGCCGCATTAAGCAAGTTAGTAAGCGCATTCTCAATATTTGATTTCGTGCTATTTTTTGCACTCATTGATTCAACCACAAGATCAATAAGCTGAGATAGTCTGTCGTGATCGGCAGAAATTGTAGAATAATCGTTAGTCATAGCCAACAATATCCTTACATAGTTAATTGCGCTGGGATACCCACGGCATGCACGTCTAAGCCAAGCAATCATACTCTCTTGCTACTAATTTACAAATAGCCTACAATCAAATGAACTTAATGTTACGTTTTTGTGAATTGTGGCGGTTAAGGCACAGTGGCTCTTTCGAGGTTCGTGGGTAGAGTTCGGACCGATCGAGCAAGCGCGCCCACATGATCAAAGCAGCAGCGCCGAATTGTGTTAGGGATCGAGGTGCCCGACCAAGCCCCGCCGCGACGAGTAGGTAAACCGCGTCCATTCATCTTGTCGGCAATCTTGTGAACGCTGAATGTACCGCCTCGAACAATATCCCGAATTGTCCCGACCACCTTGCCGCATGATCGTCGGCATCCTGCATCATCGTCCTGTGACCGGCGGCCTGGGCGTCGGGCAGATTGGTCTGATTGCCGAGCCGTACACCTCTGGCTTTGGCGGCAGCCAGTGCGGCGATAGTGCGCTCGGAAATCATCCCGGCCTCCGCCTCCCCCACCGCCGCAATTATTATGGAGTGTCAGCCGATTTGCGGCTGGCATGCCACGAACTCGACATTGGTGTCCATAAGGTTGGCGATGAAGCTAACGCTGCGGGCCGTTGCCAGCTTGACACCTTCACTCAGGCGGCCCGAACCTGTTCGACAAAGAGGGCGACGTCCTGGCGCAGGATGTCGCCCTGTTTCGCCAGTTCGAGGGCGGCGTCGAGCACCCGGCGCGCGGTTTCCACCGTGGTCGATGTTTCCTCGCTGACATCGTTGACGTTAACCGACACGACGATGGTGCCGGCGGCGGCCTGTTCGATGTTGCGCGCGATTTCGTTGGTGGCGGCGGTCTGCTCCTCGACGGCGGCCGATATCACCGCGGCAACCTCGTTGAGGCTGGCGATGGTGTGGCCGATGCTCTTGATCGCCGTGACCGTTTCGGCAGTCATCGCCTGCATTTCCGCGATAACGCCGGCGATCTCCCGGGCCGCCTCGGCGGCCTTTTTCGCCAATCCCTTGACCTCGGTCGCGACGACGACGAAGCCCTTGCCCGCTTCGCCGGCGTGGGCCGCCTCGATGGTGGCGTTGAGCGCCAGCAAATTGGTCTGGGACGAGATAGCGTCGATCAACCGGACCACCTGGCCGATCTTTGTGGCGGCAGCCGCCAGAGCCGCGACGTTGGCGTTGGTCCGTTCGGCGTCGTTGGCAGCGGCGGAGGTGATGGTGGCGCTATCCTGGATTTGCCGCCCGATTTCCGAAATCGACAGGTGCAGCTGGTCCGACGCGGCGGCCACTGTCTGGACATTGGCCGAGGCCTGTTCGGCGGCGGTGGCGGCGACACCCGACTGCCGCCGGGTCTGCTCGGCGATCCGGGTCATGATTTCCGAGTTCGAGTGCAATTCGCCGGCGGCGCCCGCCACCGTCTCAGTAATGGCGAGGATTGCGCTCTCGAAGCCATCGATCAGCACCTCCAGCGCCCGCGCCCGCCGATCCCGCGCCTCTTGTGCCGCCAGTTGCTCGGCCGCCAGCCTGGCGCGTTCGACCAAACCTGTCTGAAACACCTGGACCGCCCGCGCCATCTCTCCGATCTCGTCGCGTCGCCCGGTCCCGGGGACCTCGGCATTGTCGTCGCCCCCCGCCAACCGGCGCATCACGGTTTCGATCGCCCGCAGCGGCCGGGTGATGCTGAGCGAGACGATCAGGCTGATGGCGACGAACGCTCCCAGCAGGATTGCCAGGATGGTCAAGGCTTGAATCACGACCTCGTCCCGCACCGCTCTTTGCGCAGCGGTTGCCGCAGTCATGCCCTGTCGCGCCGATTGCAGCAGGGAACCGAAGCGCGGCCAGAGGGCGTTGACGGTGTCATTGAAAACGCTGATGTTGGCATGTAAAGTTTTGAAGGCCTCGACGGATGATTCAAAATCCTTGCGATAGGACTTGGCCAGAGCGGAGAGTTTTGTTTTGGTGTCGGCATCGAGGTCGACCGAATCCACTTTGAATCTGAATTCGTTGTAGGCCTTGCGATAGGGGCCGGCCACGTCCGTATCCCCATAAAGGAAGAAATCCTTTTCCTGAATTCTCATGTTAAGCATCGGGACGATCAGCTTGTCGAGATTTGGCCACAATTTTAGCTCGTCCTCGACCGCCTTGCTCGACGCCTTCAACTGGCCCCGTAGGCCGCTGCCGTCATCCAGCCCGAGAATGCCGGCCTGGGCTTCGATCTGCCCGAAAGAGGTCAGGCTATGGCCGAGCCCGTCGACCAACCGCTCGATATCTCCGGCTTTTTCGGCCACTGCCGATGTCTTTTGCAGGCGATCCAGCCCGTTCGCCACGGTTGTCGCCGCTGCTTTGAAAGCGGTCGCGGCAGCGCCGTCGCGTTCGGCAATAAACCGGTTGGCCTGATACTGCATTTGTGAGGCGGCTTGTTCGATCGACGACGTCTCGTCGAAAGCGGTCTGAAACTGATTCAACATCATCGTCGCCAGGGATATTTTTCTCTCTCCCAATGTGGCAGCAAGGATTAGTAGAGCAATGGTAAATAGCGATGCGACAACCATCGCAAAAATTCGAATGCTGATCGAGATATTTGAAAGCATCGATTCAATCCTTTTTTCATAGCCGGTGGCCATGACAAGCACAGGTCCGAGGGTCCAAAATAGGACATTAGCATGGGTCCGATGAAGAGATTGTGACGATCGTGGAAAACAATAGTTACATTCCTTGTAGGATAGCGTGCGATCGAATTGCTTCAGAAGAACGTGAACACTACAGCTATAAGAACGCAGGTCCAGCGGCCCTTGGCATCGCCTTCGGTTGCGGCGGTCATCGAATGGTTGTCGATGCCCGGTTAGCTGTGCTCGTAAATACGCTGGCATTCGGTACAGGCGACGGCAGGATTTGAGGGCTTAGCGATGCGCAACCTGATGACCCCATTCACCAACGTTGTCTGATCGCGGAGTCGGTACGGCTGGCGCCCTTCCAGCCAGAGGACGGCGGCTTTTGGAGCGTAATTCCAGTGTGCTGCGTCGGCCAGCCGGGCCGCTACAGTGACCATGGAGACCGTACCCGGGGACGCCGCACCCGCGCATGGCTGCCATGCCCTATTTTGGCCAGAAGCGTTATAAAGTTATCACAGCTTTTGCGCTTTCAGGTTTACCGCGCTGCGGCAGTCACCGTAGGATCGATGGGTCTGTGTCATTCGGTGGGTCTGGGCCATGCACATCGAGATCGAGCGTCGGTTTCTGGTATCGCCTGTCGTCTTATCGTGGTGCCGCAGCGGCACCGAGATTGAGCAAGGCTACCTTCGGGCGGATGGCCGGACCACCGTCCGGGTCCGCATTGCGGGTGGCACCGGGACGGTGACGATCAAGGGGCCGCGCTCGGGTTGTTCCCGGCGCGAACATGAAACGCCGGTCTGCCTGAGTGGCGCACGGGTTCTGCTCAGCCGGATTCCACCGCACATGAAGGTCAGGAAAACCCGCTACGAAGTCGAACTCGGTGGCCTGACATGGGAAGTCGACGTCTTTGCCGGCCTGAACGCCGGACTGATCCTGGCCGAGGTTGAAATCGACGATCCGGGCCAGGCGATCGTCCTGCCGCATTGGGTCTCGCGCGAGGTCACCCGGGATGCACGCTTCAGCAACTCCCAACTGGCCCGCTGTCCTTACACCCGGTGGGCCATGGCGGCCTGATTGACGGCTAGCGTGCGTGCAAATAAAACGTCACGTTTTGTCCAACAAGTTGTCATTGGCGTCCTTCATACAGTCAGCGGGTTCCTCCTGCCGATGGCCGCCATGACCGCTTTGCCGACTGCCAAATCCGTTACCTTCACCGTCCGATCCGACGCCCTTGTGGCCTCCGGCGGCAGCACCCTGTTTTCGCTGGGAGGCGAGAGTCTGGTCCGCGTGCGGAACGCCTATCAGCGTGACGGTCGTCTGGCCGCCGCTGCCGCGCTGCGCCAGCAGAATGGCGCGCTGACGATGACCGACGCCCTGTGGACGATTGATCGCGCCCTCGGTCTGCGCAAGCCCCCGGCGATTTTCTGACGCCCACCCCGGTACAGGAGCGGGGCCATGTCCGTCTGTCCGATGACAATCGTGTTGCGTCCGTCGATCGACGCCGACGTGCCGATGATGCTGGACATCTACAGCCATCACATCCAGCACGGCATCGGCGATTTCAAACCGGAACCGCTGCATCTCAGAGAGATCAAGCGTCGCCGCAAGGTGATGCTGAAACGGAAAATGCCGCATATGGTCGCCGAATGCATGGGGGCCGTGGTCGGCTATGCCTACGCCGCACCGTTTCGCAAGCAGCCAGCCTACCGCTATACGGTCGAACATTCGATCTATGTCCACAAGGACTATCTCAGGCTGGGCATCGGCGGGCGTCTGCTGCCGGCCCTGATTCGGGAATGCACCGAGGCCGGCTTTCACCAGATGATCGCGGTGGTCGACAGCACCAATCAGCCGTCGCTGGCGCTCCACGCCGCCTTTGGTTTCGAGCGTTCCGGCGTGCTGCGCTCGGTGGGCTTCAAGTTCGGCTGCTGGACCGACAGCGTATTGATGCAGCGCCTGCTGACCCCGGACGACGCTGCCGGCATCCGCGGCGATTGACGGGCCGAACATTCACACAAATGTCATCGAAGCGTCACGGGTGTGTGCGAGCCATATGGTGGCTCCCTCCCGGTTTGTCCGGACATGACAAGGACCTCGGCATGGATTTCTTCCGGCACTTCACCTTTCTGATCTGCGCTCCGGCCTTCGACGTCAACGACCTCGAAGGGCTGCGGCTTCAGCAGATCGCCACCGAGGTCGAAAGGGCCGGGTTTCAGGTGGTCAAGGCGCGCCGGGTCGAAGACGCCGAGCTGGCCATCCGTACCGACGCCGCCATCGGTTGCATGATTATCGACTGGTCCAAGAAGGGCCTCGACGGCAAGACCGCCGCCCTGATCGAACTGGTGCGTCGCCGGGGCCTGGAAACCCCGATCATGCTGCTGGTGCGCCGCCAGCGCTTCGAGAACATTCCGGTCGACGTGCTCAATCACGTCGATGGCTACGTCTTTCTGGGCGAGGAAACGCCCGAGTTCATCGCCAAGAACCTGATCAGTCGGCTGAAGCAGTACGCCGACACCCTAAAGACGCCGTTTTTCGGCGCTCTGGTCGATTACGCGGAGGAGGGCAACCAGCTCTGGACTTGTCCCGGCCATAATGGCGGCATCTTCTACCGGCGAAGCCCGATCGGCCGCATCTTCGTCGAGCACCTCGGCGAAGCGGTGTTCCGCGACGACATCGACAATTCGGTGCTGGATCTCGGTGATCTGCTGGTCCATGAGGGGCCGGCGCTCCAGGCCCAGAAGGAGGCGGCGCAGATTTTCGGTGCCGAGCGCACCTATTTCGTGCTCAACGGCACCTCCGCCTCCAACAAGATCGTTCTCGCGGCGCTGGTCGCCGACGGCGACCTCGTGCTGTTCGACCGCAACAACCACAAGGCCGCCCACCACGGCGCCCTGATGCTGGGTGGTGGCATCCCGGTATTCCTCGAGACCGACCGCAACGCCCACGGCATGATCGGACCCATCGACTACGAGGCGCTCGACCAAACCAGCATCCGTGAAAAAATCCGCGCCAATCCTCTGGTCACCGACCCCGAAGCGTGGCAGCGCCAGCGGCCGTTCCGGGTCGCGGTGATCGAGCAATGCACCTACGACGGCACCATCTACGACGCGCGCACCATCCTGGAAAAGATCGGGCCGCTTTGCGACTATATCCTGTTCGATGAGGCCTGGGCGGGGTTTTTGAAATTTCACCCGATCTACAAGGGCCGCTTCGCCATGGGGCTGGAGGGGCTGGGGCCGGATGATCCGGGCATTATCTCGACCCAGTCGACCCACAAGCAGCTGGCCAGCTTCTCCCAGGCCTCGCAGATTCACGTCAAGCACAACCACATCAGGGGCCAGGAGCGGCGGGTCGAGCATCGCCGCTTCAACGAATCCTTTCTCCAGCACGCCTCGACCTCGCCCTTTTATCCGCTGTTCGCCTCGCTCGACGTCGGGGCTCAGATGATGAAGGGCCGCTCGGGCGAGGTTTTATGGGACGACACCATCCGGCTCGGCATTGAGTTGCGCAAGAAAATCCGCACCATCCGCCGGGAGTTCGAGGAGAAGGAGGCCAATCCGGCCCGGCGCTGGTTTGTCGATCCGTTCGTCCCCGATACCGTCCAGTTCGCGCCAGACCAACCCGAGCTGTGCGCCTGGGAGGATGTCCCGACCGATCTTTTGGCTTCCGACGTCCGCTTCTGGGAGTTGCGCCCGGGGGCGAACTGGCACGGCTTTCGGCATGTCGCGCCGGGCTACGCTATCACCGATCCCAACAAGCTGACCTTGCTCACCCCCGGCTTCGATCGTCGCACCGGCACCTACGAGGCCCACGGCGTGCCGGCGCCGGTGATCGCCCAATACCTGCGGGAGAACCAGATCGTTCCGGAAAAAAACGACCTCAACTCCATGCTGTTCCTGCTGACGCCCGGGGTGGAATCGAGCAAGGCCGGAACTCTGCTCAGCGGTCTGGTCGCCTTCAAGCGGTTGCACGACGACAATGTGCTGCTGGAGGACGCGATCCCGGAGTTCGTCAAGCGCCGGCCCAAGCGGTATGCCGGGCTGCGCCTGCGCGACCTCTGCGCCGAGATGCACGCCTACTACCGCGATTCCTGCACCAGCACACTCCAGCGCCAGATGTTCCGGCCCGAGCATCTGCCGACCATGGTCATGGCGCCCCACCACGCCGGGCGCCAACTGGTGCGCAACAAGGTCGACTATCTTCCCCTCGACCGCATCGCCGGTCGCATCGCGACCACCCTCTTTGTGGTCTATCCGCCTGGCATCGCCACCGTGGTCCCGGGCGAACGGCTCGACGAGCGGGCGCAGCCGATGATCGACTACCTCAAGATGTTCGAGCGGGGCGCCAACCTGTTCCCTGGCTTCGACAACGAAATCCAGGGGCTCTATCGGGAGAGCGAGCCGGACGGCTCGATCCGGTTCTATACCTACGTGGTGCGGGAATAGCAGCGTTTGAATCTTCACAGTTTAATTTCTATTGCCACCAGCTGTGATTTATTATGGCGCTAGTGCCAAGAGATGCTGACACTGACTTCGAAATTTCATTGCCACTGTCGTTAAACCGTTCGTCGTCGAGGTGTTGTTTCCATGACAGAGTTCAAGAAGTACATCCGGTTCAATGGCCGCATGGTGATCGTCGGTTTCGGCAGCATCGGCCAGGG
>JBAXPR010000110.1:0-11534 GCA_037132135.1 Rhodospirillaceae bacterium | reverse complement strand
CCCACGAGGTCCAGGCCGAGAACGCCACCGGCGCCGGCTGGCGGATGACCCGGTATTGGAACGGAATACGATAGCCGAACAGCCCCCGCACCGGCAGGCGGTCCTTGCCGTAGGGATGAGCACAGAGCAAGACCGGGAAACGTCCCTCGGCTTCCGGGCGGAAGACGTTCACCCGCAGGAGGGTGCCGTCGGCCATCGGCACGGCGACGTCGCGCTCGAACACCACGCCGTCAGGCGGCGGCAGGATGCGGACCGGGGGCTTGAGGATGCCGCGCAGCCTCGTCAGCGCATAGGCCAGCCCGGGTTGGTCGTCAGCCATGGTCGGGAACAATCAAAGGGAACCTGAAAGACCATAGCCCTCGCTAAAGCAGCCGTCACGGTCCCTTTGATGAGATGATGCCGCGTCGACACCCGCGAACGCGCGCGTTACTTTTCCGACGGGTTTGGCGATGAGGGGTGTGATGACCGGCCGCCGCATTTCCCGCTTCGCGCGCAACTGTTACGCCCGTCCCGCCGACCCGTCGCTTGCCGCTGCCTGGACGGCATCGAACGTCGGCTTCATATGGGCGGCCGCTGGGAGTGGCAATTTACAAAATGAATTTCGACAAATCGGCGTTCTTGGCCAGGGCGCTGACCTGTTCGCGGACATAGGCGGCGTCGATCAGCACCGTAGTGCTCGGACGGTCGCTGGCGTTGAAGCTGATGTCTTCGAGCAGGCGCTCCATCACGGTATGGAGCCGGCGGGCGCCGATGTTTTCGACGTTGGTGTTGATTTCGGCGGCCAGGGTGGCCAGCTCGTCGATCGCCGCCTCGTCGAAGTCGAGGGTCACCTCCTCAGTGCCGAGCAGGGCCTTGTATTGTTTGATCAGGCTGTGCTCGGGTTCGGTCAGGATGCGCTTGAAATCGTCGCGGGTCAGCGCCTTGAGTTCGACCCGGATCGGCAGCCGGCCCTGCAATTCAGGCAGCAGGTCCGAGGGCTTGGCCTGATGGAAGGCGCCCGAGGCGATGAAAAGAATATGGTCGGTACGGACGGCGCCGTGCTTGGTGGCCACGATCGTGCCTTCGATCAGCGGCAGCAGGTCGCGCTGCACGCCCTCGCGGCTGACGTCGCCGCCGCCGCGCAGCTCCGAGCGGGCGGTGATCTTGTCGATCTCATCGAGGAAGACGATGCCGTTCTGCTCGGCGTTGGTGATCGCCTCCGCCGTGACCTTCTCCTGATCGAGCAGCTTTTCCGATTCTTCGGCGATCAGCACATGGTAAGACTCGCGCACGCTCATGCGCCGGGTCTTGGTCCGTCCGCCGCCCAGCGCCTTGGACAGCATCTCGTTGAGATTGAGCATGCCCATCTGGGCCCCGGGCATGCCGGGAATATCGAAGGTCGGCATCATGCCGCCACCGCTATCGGCGACCTGAACTTCGATCTCCTGATCGTCGATCGCGCCCTCACGCAGCTTCTTGCGGAACTTCTGGCGGGTTTCCGGGCTGGCATGCTCGCCGACCAGGGCGTTGAGCACCCGCTCCTCGGCGCGCAGGTCCGCCTTGGCCTCGACCTCCTTGCGCAGCCGCTCCTTGGTCATCGCGATCGAAATCTCCAGCAGGTCGCGGACGATCTGCTCGACGTCGCGCCCGACATAGCCGACCTCGGTGAACTTGGTCGCCTCGACCTTGATGAAGGGCGCCTGGGCCAGCTTGGCGAGGCGGCGCGCAATCTCGGTCTTGCCGACGCCGGTCGGACCGATCATCAGGATGTTCTTGGGCAACACCTCCTCGCGCAACGCCTCCGGCAACTGGAGCCGGCGCCAGCGGTTGCGCAGCGCGATGGCCACCGCGCGCTTGGCGTCGTTCTGGCCGATGATGAAGCGGTCGAGTTCGGAGACGATCTCGCGCGGGCTGAAGGCGTTGATTCGGGTCACGGGGCCGGCACCTTTTCCACGGTGATGCTATGATTGGTATAGACGCAGATGCCGGCGGCGATGCCGATCGCCTTCCGCGCGATGGTTTCGGCGTCCAGCCCCTCGATATCGATCAGGGCGCGGGCGGCAGCCAGGGCATAGGGGCCGCCCGAGCCGATGCCGATCAGCCCGTCCTCGGGCTCGAGCACGTCACCGGTGCCGGTAATAACCAGACTGACCGAGTGATCGGCCACCGCCATCATCGCCTCCAGGCGCCTCAGATAGCGATCGGTGCGCCAGTCCTTGGCCATCTCGACGCAGGCGCGGGCAAGCTGCCCGGGATGCTGCTCCAGCTTGGCTTCGAGGCGCTCAAAGAGGGCCAGGGCATCGGCCGTGGCGCCAGCGAAGCCGGCAATGACCTTGCCGCCGCCGAGCCGGCGCACCTTGCGCGCGTTGGACTTCATCACGGTCTGGCCGAACGAGACCTGGCCATCGCCGGCAATCACCACGTCGCCGCCCCTGCGGACGGACAGAATGGTGGTGCCATGCCAGATCACGGGGCTTCCGGAGGCTTGGGGATCGCTGCTCATGGGAGGACTCTGGCGCTTTCGGAAAGCTGGCACTGCCCATGGCTATGGGCGAAACCCCGCTCCCGGTCAAGCCTTGCCTGAGAGCACCAGCTTCAACTTGTCGAAGGCGTCGGCGATCGGGATGAACCATTCAATGCCCTCGGAGCGGTCGGCCGGCGACGGCTCGCCGCCGACACAGAAGCCGACGACGTTACCCGAGGCGTCGGTCAGCGGCCCGCAGCTGCTGCCGTGGCGGGTCATGACGTCCGACTGGATCACCGGCTGTCTGGTCCCCGGAATGCGGGCGAAGCGGCTGACCACGCCGTGGCTGAGAGTGTCGCGGTAGGCGCGGCCAAGCGGCGCGCCCATGGCGAACACCTCCTCACCTACCGTCACCGGGGACTCCCGGATGCTGACCACCGCCGGCACCTCGCCCTCGACATGGATCAACGCGGCATCCCGCGCCCGGTGACGGCGGACCACGGTGCCGATCGCGGCCCGGCGGTTCGAGGTCGTGATCCGCACCCGCCCGGCATCGCCGACGACACGGGCGCTGGTCAAAATCCAGCCGCCGCCGGCCGGGTCGGTGGCAATGAAGAAGCCCGAGCCGAGCGCCACGGCGGTGCTGATCACCACCGTCGCCCGGACCAGATCAGGGGCGTTGGCGGCAATCGGACCGGCGCGGCGGCGGCGGCGCGGAATGTCCATCTCGGGCACGGCGCCGAGGGCGGGATGATCCGACTCGGCGGCGAGGCGATCGCCGCTTACCCTGAGGCCGGGCTCCTGATACTCCCAGGGCTGCCTGGCCTGCCGGGTTCCGCCCCGAGGCCGGTCACCCGGGTCGGGGAACGCCGAGACCGGTCCCGGCCCCGGCGGATAGTCCGGATCGGGCCGGGGCTCGGCCGGCCGGGGCACGGTCAGCGGTGTCGGGCCGGGCGGCACCGGCCCCGGCGTCCCGGTCCGGCCCAGCGGCTGGAACACCAGCCGGCGGAACCCGTCATCGAGCCCGAGCGCGGCGGCGGCGTCAGTGAAGGCGCGTTCAAGGATGATCTCCCGGGCATCGGGATGGGTGACATCCTCCTGGCCGAAGCCGGTCGAGGTGGTCTGATAGACCACCCGGCGGCGCAGCGGATCGTATACCGTCCACAGCACCCGGATCAGCCCGGCACCGGTGTAGCCGGTAAAGCCGCCGTACCACCAGCTGTAGCGCCGGCACAAGTCGAGCGCGATCTCGTCGACCTGCCCCGAAATCAGCAGCTCCGCCCGCGCCTCGTCCTCTTCGAGATCGTAAAGGCGCGAGGGATCCCCGGCGACGTCATAGCCGAGATGGGTCAGCGCATCATGAAAGAGGTCGCGATAGTCACGATTGCTGACCAGCCGGCGCCCGGTCTCCCAGGTGATGCTGCGATAGGGCGGCTTACACAAGAGGCCCCAGGTGTAGCGGCCGATCTCGGCGCCGTGGCGCAGCCGGCCCTCCAGTACGCCGAAGCGGACCGGCGCCGCCCGCGTCCCGACCGGCGGCGCCGCCACCCCGGCGCTGTCGCCTTTGAGCTGCGGATCCACCAGGGTACAGCCGGAGCCTGTAAAAAGCGCCAGCATCCCGATCACGATCATCGCAACGGTCCTTGCTCCGGCCCGGGTCGCCACTCATCCCTCGCACATCAGAACACCGGATGACCCTAACATACGATGGCAGGACCGGCAATGCACACCAAAGATTGCAGAAGCTCCCGGAAACCCCGGACGGCGCCGCTCGGGCTCGCCGGGACTGTTCAAGCCGGCCGACACCCTTTATTGATTGCCAAAGCGGGGAGCGTCAGGGGCCGTGAGCCCGGACTGGTGCGGCCCGATGTTTCGTCCTATAAGGCACATCACCTATGCCCGCCGCCGATTGCCCCCCTTCGCCGATCCACCCGTCCGCCCCGCCGCCCGGGGCCGCGGAGACGCTGGCCTCGAGCCGCGCCCGACTGGAAGCGATGGCCGCACGGGTCGCCGGGGCGCTGTGCCGGGAGCAGGTGCGGCTCGAGGGCAGCTTTGCCGGCCTCGACGAGATCGGGCCGCTGCAGGCGACCGCCGGCGGCCGCTGCCTGGAGCCGGCGCGTCTGACCCGCCATCCCGGACAGCCGCGGCTGGTCAAGATCGGCCTCGCGGGCGACATTGTGCCCGACCCGGCGGCGCTGGCCGAGACCAGCGCCCGCCTCAAGGGCCAGCGGGCCAAGAACGATCTCGTCAGCAAGCTCCGCCGCTATCTCGTCGCTCCCGACCGGTACAAGCTGGCGCGGATCCGGGGCTATTTCGGCTCGCGGCTGCGGGCGCGGCGGGCTCCGCCCTTCGGCGCCCCGGCCGCCGGCTCCGACAAGGGCTGGGCGCTGGTGCCCGGGGTCAATTTCTGGCAGGGCGATGATGGCCGCTGGCGCTGCACCGACCATGGCGCGGTTTATGAGTTGCTGCTGACCTCCCACGCCGTGCGCTACCCGTCCCAGGTCGGCACCGATCTTTACACCAACTCCTGCGCCGCGGCGCTGTTCCGGATCATGGCCGACCGCAGCGGCGAGCCGGCGTGGCGGGAGGCGCTGGCGGCCAGCCTGGCCTATTTCACCGGCCTGCGCCGGCATCCGCGCCAGCGCCTGGAGTCCGACCATCGGGAGTTTGATTACGGGCCGCTGCGCCTCGCCCTCGGCGCCGACGCCGCCGCGCCCTCGCTCGGCTGGACCAACTACGATCCGGTCAATGTCTATGGCCTGCGCTACTTCAACGACTCCCTGACCGGCGACGCCAGCCGGCGCAACCTCATCCTCGGCGTGCTGGAACACAACCAGAGCCGCGACGGCCTGCTGCGCGACAATTTCGCCGGCAACGCCGTCGCCTCGGCCGATCTGACCTATCACCAATACGCCCTGGCCATGCTCTGCCTCGGCAACGCCCGGGTCGGCGACTCCCGCGCCGACCGCATCATCGAAAAGGCCCTGGCCTGCTCGGTGGCGCAGCTGCTCGAAACCGGTGAGGGGACCTATTACGGCCGCGGCGCCAACAACGTCTATCATCTGGCCTCGCTGGCCACTGCCCTCTGCTACGGCGCCGCCCGGCTCGGGCTCGACACCGCCGCCGCGCTGGCGCGGGTGGCGGCGCGGCTCGAAGCCTTTCAGACCGAGGGCGGGCTCTGGCCGACCGCGATGAATCATGCCCCGCCGGCCTTGATGATCGGCTGGCACGGCTCAAACAGCCAGTACGGCGCCCTCTCGGCCTTCCTGCTCTTCGAGGGCGCGGCCCTGCTGGCCACCGCCGGCGAGGGCGCCGCTCCGGCCCGGCCGCTGCCCGCCCTCGACGGTCACCGCACCCCGGGCCAGCTGGTGCTGCGCGGCCACGGCCTCGAACTGGCGCTCAGCGCCGGCGGCGGACCGATCCCCTGGAGCCAGGGCCTTCATGGCGCCGGCTTCGCCGGCATGACCGCGCTGGTCGCCGGCGGCCGTAACCTGCTGCTGGCCAATGACGGGCTGACCCCATGGGGACAACCGCCCCTGCTGGTCGCCGACCTTCAAGGCCAGACTCCGCTCGACCGGCGCCGTCTCAGCCGCGACGGCCCGGTGGCGGCAACCCTGATGATCTCGGGGCCGGAGCAACGCGGCCGCTTCAGTTACCGGCTGACACCGGACGGCCTCACGGTCTCGGTGCTGACCGGAACCGTCGCCGGCCATGCCCTGGCCCTGGCCGGACACTGGCGGCTCGCAGAGACCGGCGTTGACCGGCTTCGACTGGTCTCGGAGGCCGGATTCTCGATCACCGCGCGCTCCGCTGGCGGCCTTGCCGCAACCCTGACCCCGGTGGCGGTCAATCCCCAGGGGCCGGGCACGCTGCTGTCTCTCACCGCCGTCGGCCGCGCCGCCGACATTCACTATCGCTTCACACCGCCCCCGCCCGGCGGCGCCCTGCCGGCGTCAGAGGAGTGCCCGTGATGGATCATCGGACCGACCGCCCCGCCGTCCCGTTCCCCTCACCCCCCCCCTCCGACGATCCGCAGACGATTTTGGCCCGGCTCGCCGCCCGGCATTCGATCCGCGATTTTCTGCCTCGTCCGCTCGACGCCGACCTGATCGACGCCATCATCGGGGACGGGCTGGAAGCCCCGAGCGCCTGCAATCACCAGATGTGGCACTTCGTGGTGGTGCGCGATCAGGCGACCAAGGACCGGCTTCAGGCCATCTCCGGGTCCAACGAGCACTTTTCCAGCTGCGGCGCGATCATTCTGCTCTGCTTCCACATGGGCTGGAATCACAACAAGTTCGCCGTGGTCCAGAGCGTCGCCGCCGCCACCTACCATATGTCGCTCTCGGCCCATCTGCGCGGTCTTGGCGCGACCTGGAACGCCGGCATCGGCAACGGCGAGAAAATCCGGGCGCTGGTCGGCCTGCCCGCCGACTTCGAGGTCATCGGCACCCTCTGCCTGGGCTGGCCCGCCCCCGAGGCGCCCGACCTCAAGCCGCCGCGCCGGCCGCTCGAAGCCGTGCGCTCCTATGAGCGCTTCGCCCGCCCCGAGGCCGACCGCTATCCGCTGGCCCCGCCTTCGGGCGCCTATCGCTATACCGACCTGATGAATCACCGCAACAAATACTCGGTGTTCGACCCCGACCGCTGGGGCTGGGACCGGATCGCCAATTTCCGCAGCTATGCCGTCTACGCCAAATCGCCGCTGCCCGGCGTTTACGTCTCGCGCCGGCTGGGTGCCGAGCTGGAGGCCGAAGTCGGGCTGATCGGGCCGCTCGCCCCCGGCGCCCGGCTGGTCGAACTGCTGCCCTACGGTGGCAGCTACACCGTGCGGCTGCGCCAGCGCTACGGCGACACCATCGAGCTGCATTGCCTGGAACTCTCGACGCGGAACCTTGACTTCGTGCGCGAACGGGTGCGCCGGGAGACCGGGACCGACGCCGGCATCCATTATGACCTGATGAGCGCCGGCCGCCTGCCCTACCCCGACGGCTCGGTCGACGTCGTCTTTCTGCCCCAGATTCTGGAAGCGGTGCCCGACCGCGCCGCCTTCCTCGACGAGGTGGTGCGGGTGCTGCGTCCGGGTGGCCGGGTGGTGGTCAGCGTGCGCAATCTCCTGTCGTGGTTCGGGCTGTTCTATTTCCGCAGCGTCTGGCGCGGGCAGGTGCCGAATTTCGGCCCCTACCGGCCGCTGGCCTCGCTGTTGATCCGCCGCGAACTGGACCGGCGCTGCCGCCGTCTCTCCGAGAGCGGCCTTTCGCCGCTGCCCAACGCTATCGCCCGCCCCGGCCGCGGCCTGCTGCGTCTCTTCAGCCGGCTTTATGCCGGGACCTGGGTCAGGTAAGGGCGGCCAGCACGTCGCGCGCCAGCGGCAGGGTGATCGGCCGGTGCGCCGACAGCGCCGCCCGGTCGAGGGCGTCGGCCAGCCGCCGCACCGCTTCGAACGAGCGCTCCATGCGCGGCACCAGAAACGCCACCACCTCGGCCGGCGGCGGCATCTGGCGGTCGGCAAGCAGCTTGACCAGCAGGGCGGCCAGCACCGCGTCGTCGGGGGCACCGATCCCCACCGAGGGCGCCGCCCGCAGCCGCGAGGCCAGATCCGCCAGCCCCAGTCGCCAGCCGGCCACCGGCTCGTGCGCCACCAGCAACAACCGGCCCTGGCGCTCGGCAATCAGGTTATAGAGATGAAACAGCGCCCGCTCGCGCCCGGCATCGCCGGCCACCGCCCCCGCTCCGTCGATAACAACGGCGGCGCCGGCCCCGGCCAGGGACGGCACCGCGGCGGCGGCAAGCGCCCCGGCCGCCACCGTCATCCCGCCCTCGCGCCGGCACCACAGCCGGGCCAGATGGCTCTTGCCGCTGCCGGCCGGGCCATGGAGCACCAGCGCCGGCGCCGGCCAGAGGCGCCCCGCCGCCAGCCATGCCACCGCCTCGGCATTGCAGGGCGCGGTCAGGAAGTCAGCGCCTTCGAGTCCGGGCCGGTGCCCGAACTCGAAGGGCAGCTGCACCGCTTTCACGCCCGGCCCCCGTTGCCGAACAAGAGCTTGCTGGTCAAGAGGTAGCTCAACCCCGACAGCACGGTGGTGGTCGCGACCAGGCCCTGGAACAGCGGCCCCAGCGGCACCCCCAGTACCACCGGGTCGGCGAGCCGGAGGCCGTTGACCCCCAGCACCAGCGCCGCCAGCATCAACTGAGTCAGGGTGTTGACCTTGCTGATCAGCAGCGGCTTCATCGCTTCGGGCTGGCGGACGGTGTACGACAGCAGCACCCAGCCGATGATCAGCAGATCCCGGAACACCACCAGAATCACCAGCCACAACGGCATCAGCCCGACATTGCAGAGGGTGAGATAGACGCTGACCAGCAGCGCCTTGTCGGCCAGCGGGTCGAGAAAGCCGCCGAGCACGGTCCGGGCGTCGAACAGGCGCGCGATGGCGCCATCGACGGCGTCCGAAACCCCGGCGGCAACGAAGAGCCAGAACGCCGTCTCCAAGGCGCCCGACAGGATGCAATACACCGTCAGCGGCACCATGATCAGGCGGCCGATGGTGATGATATTGGGAATCAGCCTCATGAGAGACCTCATTCCCGGACCGACGGTCTGTCCCGGCGCGCAGTCACAGCTTGGGCACGGCCGGCGCTGCCGCTCCCGGCGCCACCGAGGCCTTGATATAGAGCGACCAGCCGCCCGGGGTCGGCACCAGAGTCAGGCCGTCGCGGTCGAGCATCGCCCGAAGGCCGTCGACCTCACCGCGGTAATGGATCGCAACGTCGACTCTGGTCCGGCTCATCGCCAGCATATCGACCGAACTCACCATCGGGTCGCTGGTCAGACGCCGCCGCACCTCCAGCCAGTCGAGCATGCCGGTGATCGGCACTCCGGCCAGCACCGGCGCGTCGACCGCTGCCGCGGGCGCGACTGCGACGGAGGATGCCGCCAGCCTCTCCGACACCGCCGCGGCCACCCGGCCGAGAAAGGACGGAACCGGCTCGCCAAGGGTACCCGGGACCTGAGCGGTTTCGGCCGGCCCGGCCGGCCGGCCATCGGCGCCGTAGCGGCTGATCACCACCTGGGCGCCGGCGCCGGGGTCGAGTCGGTCGGCCCCGGTCAGCGCGACCACCACCACCTGCCCGACACCATAATGGCCGGCGATCTTGGCGATCGAGGCCGGATCGCCGATCACGGCCTCGCGGGCGCCGATGTCGGCGATGTCGGTGAGTTCACCCGCCGGCACCACCAGCTTGCCGGCCCCCGAGGTGGCGGCAAAATCCTCCCAGGCGCTGCGCCAGGGGGTGCGCTCCTCCCACAGCACCGACGAGGCGGCACCCTGGGCCAGCGGCAGCACCAGCGACGGCCGGGCCGGCGCCGTGAGCACGGCCACAGGCGCAACCGGCGCGGCGGGTGCTGCCGGCGCGGACGCCGAGGCCGGCTGCGCCGGCTCGTTGATCTTGAGGCCGAGGCTGGTCAGATAGGTGCCGACCGCCTTGCGCCGGAACTTGAAAGCCATCGACGCGACATAGCGCACCGCAGAGCCACGCTCCTGTTCGATCTCGAAGCCCTGGATCATGCGCTGAAGGTCGGACTCGGCGACCGCGGGGACCACCCGGGTGGCGCTGTCGGGCACCAGCCGCTTGAACAGCACCGCGAACGCCTTGCGCTGAGCCTCGGAAATCGCCTTGTCCCGCGCCTCGGCGGCGCTGGCGGCGGTCACATCGACGGCGACGCCGGTGACCGAAAACGGGTCATCGGCCGACGAGGACGACCCCACCGTCAACGGAGCCTGCGCCCTTGCGGGCTGCGCGGTCATGCCGGAAACGGCAACGAAAAGCAGCAGAGCGGCGAGGGCCGCCTGGCCAAGCCTGTCGAGCATTGCAAAGCCTTCGGTTTCGAGTATGTTTTCGGCACGGCGGACCGGCCGGTGTTCCGGGCGCCGACTATAGCTTAGCGTGAGCGAGGATACCATCGGCACACATCTTTCCTCCCCGGCTTTTCCGCCGTCATCGGCCTATCGCGAGGCCGGCGTCGACATCGACGCCGGGAACGCCCTGGTCGAAGCGATCAAGCCGCTGGCCCGAAGCACCGCCCGCGCCGGCTCCGAGGCCGGGCTCGGTGGCTTTGGCGCCCTCTTCGATCTCCGCGCCGCCGGCTTTCACGACCCGCTCCTGGTGGCCACCACCGATGGCGTCGGAACCAAGCTGAAGATCGCCATCGCCACCGGCCGCCACGACACCGTCGGCATCGATCTGGTGGCGATGTGCGTCAACGACCTGATCGTTCAGGGTGCCGAGCCGTTGCTGTTCCTCGATTATTACGCCACCGGCAAGCTCGAGGTCGCCCACGGCCGCGCCATCGTCGCCGGCATCGCCGAGGGCTGCCGGCAGGCCGGCTGTGCCCTGGTCGGCGGCGAAACCGCCGAGTTGCCGGGGATGTACAGCGGCGGCGACTATGATCTTGCCGGCTTTTCCCTGGGAGCGGTCGAACGCGACCGGGTGCTGACCGGCGCCGGTGTCGCCGCCGGCGATCTCGTGCTCGGCTTGGCCTCGAGCGGCGTCCATTCCAACGGCTATTCCCTGGTCCGCCGGATCGTCGACTCGGCGGGGCTCGGCTGGGATGCCGCCGCGCCCTTCGCCCCCGGGCACAGTCTGGCCGAGGCGCTGCTGACCCCGACCCGTATCTATGTCCGCAGCCTGCTGCCGGCGATCCGGGACCGGCTGGTCAAGGCGCTGGCCCATATCACCGGCGGCGGCCTGCTTGAAAACATTCCGCGCGTGCTGCCCGCCGGCCTCGGCGTCACTCTCGATGCCGGCGCCTGGGACCTGCCGCCGGTGTTCCGCTGGCTTGGCCGCGAAGGCCGGGTCGCCCCGGCCGAACTCGCCCGCACCTTCAACTGCGGCATCGGCATGGTCGCAGTCGTGGCCCCCGGGCAGGCCGAAGACCTCTCGGCCCGCCTGACCGCGGCCGGGGAAACCGTCACCACCATCGGCCGCGTCGTCGCCGTCCCGCAGGACGGACCGCGCGTGACCGTTACCGCGATGGAGTCGACATGGCGCGTCTGAGGGTTGGAGTCCTGATTTCCGGTCGCGGCAGCAA
>JBAXPR010000109.1:0-11634 GCA_037132135.1 Rhodospirillaceae bacterium | reverse complement strand
GGCGAGTTTGCGCAGGGTGGCGAGGTTCTCGGGACCGTGATCCTTGCGGTTCCTGATCGATCATCTCGGCACCCTCTCCAGGAACTCGGTATGTTCGCCCTTCCACAAGGGCCACACCTTCACGCTCTGCTCAGTGCCAACAGCCATCCAGGAGGCCGCATTCAGGCTGCTCGACCTTGACCCCGTCCGTGTCCAGTAACTGAAAAGGCCAACCGGCAAAAGTTTGCGTCGGATCAATGGGGTGTCGATTTCGCAAGTGTAAACTTCGGCCTAAATTATCCCACCCGCTGTCTCACAATCGTTGACACGTTCCGAACACTGCTTCGCTGAGCCCCTTCTGAAATTGCACCGAGTTTCGAGCCATCTGAAAACCCTACGCCGCCAACACTTTGTTCCGCTTTTGTGCCACGGCAGAGAGGCTGAGGGAAGTACGTAATCAGAATCCCCTTTGTCAACAGGGCCTAGGCTCAGGTCGGGGGTTCCAGCCCCGGCTTGAGCCGCCTCAGTATTTACCACTCTTCGGTGGATTTAATCACCGTTTTCCTGACAGGCGAGATTTGGCGACGGAGAGGGCCCCACACTTTCGCATGCTCTCCCCCCCAAGGGGATTGGACGCGGCCGAAAGATTACGCGCCAATCAAAGCGGAATAGACCTCGCGGTATTGCTCGGCGATGATGCCGATCGAGAAATTTTCTTCGATGCGCCGCCGCGCCGCTGCGCCCAACCGCCACCGCACATCGGGCGGCAACTCCAGCAGATCGTCGAGGGCCCCGGCAAGAGCGGTGGGGTTGACGGGCGGGACCACACGGCCGGTGTCGCCGATGATCCACTCCGCATCACCGACATCGGTGACCACACAAGGGACGCCGCAAGCCATGGCCTCGCCGATGACGTTGGGAAAGCCTTCGCCGAAGGCCGAACTGAGGCAGCAAATATCCAGCCCGGCCATCAGGTGTGGCATATCCGAGCGGATGCCGAGCAGGCTCACCCGCCCCGCCAGCTGGCCGGTGGTGGTGGTGGCGAAGGCAGGATTACCGGCTTCGACGTCTCGTCCGACCAGCACGAAGCGCGCGTTGGGATGGCGCCGGGCCACCCGTTCGGCGGCGGCGAGAAAGGTGGCGTGATCCTTCATCGGATCGAACCGGGCGATCAGTCCCACCACCAAGGCGTCGTCGGGCACGGCGAGGCTCGCCCGGACCTGCCGGCGGGCCGCCGGGTCAGGCCGGTAGAGCTCGGTGTCGAAGCCGTTGGCGATCACCTGCCAGCGCCTGGGGCGGTAGCCGAGCCGATGGTGCAGCCGTCGGCCGGCTTCGGAATTGATCAACACCGCGTCGGGACGGCCGGAGAAACAGGCCAGCAGTTTGGGCAACCAGCGCGACAGCCGGGAATAGCCGCGCCTGTCCATGTCCGAACAGCGCAGGTTCCAGCACAGCCGCGGCACGCCAGCCAGTGGGGCCGCCAGCAGGCCGAGCAGATCGGCGTGATACAGCCAAGTCTGCAAAAGCTGCGGTTTCTCGCGCCGCAGAATGCCGATCAGCCGGAACAGGGCCATGGGCTCGGGCACGCCGCGGCTCATGCCCAGGGACCACACGGCGATGCCGGCGCGCTCCAGTTCGGGGCCATAGGCGCCGGCGCCGGTCAGAGAGATCACCACTGGCCGCACGCCCTGGGTCGCCTGAACCCGCACCAGCTTGCTCAGCATGGCTTCGGCGCCGCCGCGCTCAAGAGTGGTGATGAGGTGCGCGATGGTTGGCATTTGCAAACGTCCGCAGGTGAGCGAGATTGTCGCGTCGATATCGTCGTCGCTGGAGGCCATCAATGCCGGAATCCGGAAAGGCCGCGCGGACGGAGATCACAGAGTCACGACGCACCGGCCGGCAGCGCTTCCCCCGCGCATCGTGTCAATGGCTTCGTTGATCTCGTCAAGGGAGAAGCGGCGGGAGATCAGGTGGTTGAACTGCACCCGCCCCTCGCGGTGCAGGGCGAGGTAACGCGGAATGTCGAGATTGGGCACGGCTTCGCCGCCTTGGGAGCCGCGAATCTGCCGGCCGAAATGGAGCGGCAGCGAGTAAAGGCTGACATTGTCGCCCTTGCGGGGTACCCCGACCAGAATCAGCCGGCCCTGGGGCTTGGTCAACTCATAGCCCAGTTCGATGATCGCCGGCTTGCCGGTGTTGTCGATGAAGACGTCGACGCCGGCGGGACCGAAAATCTTGCGCAGGACCGCCCCGGCGTCCTCTTTGCCGGCGTTGATGGTATGGGTCGCGCCGAGGGAGCGGGCCAGTTCCAGCTTGTTGTCATGGAGATCGACCGCTACCACCGGCCAGCCCGAGACCAGAGCCGCCGCCTGGACGATGTTGAGGCCGATGCCGCCGGCCCCGAACACCACCACCGATTCTCCGATGGTCAGCCGGGCGTTGTTGACCACCACGCCGAAGCCGGTGGTGATGGCGCAGCCAAAGAGGGCGGCGATCTCAGGGTCGGTGTCGGCGGGAACCGGGGTCAGGCGGTTTTCCGAAACGATGGCATGGTCGTTGAAGGTGGTGACCCAGCCGGCGTTGATCCGCCGGCCCTCCCAGGAATAGACCGGCGGCGCGGCCTCGATGCCCGGTCCCTTGCGCCAGTGCAGGACCACCATATCTCCGGCCTTGACCTGGCGCACCCCCGGCCCGGTCTCCAGTACCGTGCCGCAGCCTTCGTGGCCGAGCAGGTGGGGGAGAAACTTGTCCTCGCCCTTCACGCCATCGATCTCGCCCAGTTGCGAGCCGCAGATGCCGCTGCACCTGTTCCTGACCAGAACCTGTCCCGGCTCGAGATGATCGGGAAGCTGGATTTCGGCCACCACCAGCGGCTTGCGCTGCTCAACCAGGATAGCGGCTTTCATGGAGCGGGGGAGGGCCATGGCTTTGTGTCCTATTCGAAATAGATGAAGGAATGGTCGCCAGTGTATCCGCTATTCTTGAACCACCACTCCCACTCGTCCGGAGTATTGAAGGCCTCGCAGGTTACCTGCCAATAGAGTAGGTTGACCTTCTCTTCCTCTGTCCGATAGGATTCAACGCAAATATATTTTCTATCCTTGCCAACCCGCTGGATCTCCCGTAAGGATTTGTCGAGTTGGTGACAGTAGAGATTGTGCAGGGTGTTGATCGAGAAGACGAAGTCGAAATGCTGGTCGGAAAACGGCAGCGCCTCGGCCGAGCAGACCTGGAGGCGGTCGCGGACTTCCTCCTTAGCGTTGGCGATGGCGTAACCGGAAATGTCGATGCCGTGGACTTCCACACCGGGCACCACCTGGGTGAAGTCGTAGAGCAGGAACCCCTTGCCGCAGCCGACGTCGAGAATTCGGTCGCCGGCCTTGATGCCGTAATGGTCGGCCATGGCCTTCGCCACCTTGGCCCAGCGGCCATCGTAGCGATAGCCGCCGTAATTGATCCGGCGGTCGCCGTCCCAATAGTCGAAATCCCACTGCTTGCCTAACCGGGCCGCTTTGGCCTTGGGATAGTCGGGATCGTTGACCCGGGCCAGATAGTCGCGGGTCGTGCTTTTGTGGATGACCGAGAGGAAATCTACGTAAGCCATGGGTCCATCACCAGTTTCTGCAAGGCGTTGCGGGTCTTGTCCAGTTGGGCGCGCTGTCGGCTGGCCGGATCGTGATCAGGGTCGGCGAAGCGGGCGCGCTCGTTCCGCTCCGGCAGGAAGCGATTGAGCATGATACAGCACCATTTGACGCCGAACATCGGTCGCAGCAGCCCGATCCGGGCGCGAGCGCGCCCCGGATCTTCGGCGCGGGCCAGAACCGGCGGCAGAAAATGTTCTCGCAAGGCTGGTTCCACCGGAACGGCGGGTTGAAGGAAGAAGTCGCAGACCAGCTTGGCCACGTCGTCCCAGCCGGCGTATTCGAAGTCGATGAAGGCAAGGTCACCGTCGGGCCGGAGCAGGGCGTTGTGAAAGCCGAAGTCGGAGGGCGAGATCAGCCGCTCTCCCGGCGGAATCGGTTGCTCCGGCTCCAGCCCCAGCGCGCTGGCGCCGGCAAGGACGGCACCCTTGGTTCGCGCCCAGAAGGCTTGGATCTTCTCGAGCAGGCGCAACGCTTCGGCGTCGCCGGACATCCGGGCTTCGGCCAACCGGACGAGCCGGCGGTCGACCACTGCGCAATGGTCGGCGAGAGAAAAAGCCGCCTCGGCGGCCTCGGGCAACGCCGTTCCGGGGTCGCGGGCATCCGGACCGGCGGCATTGAGGGCGGCGATGAAGGCGGCGGCGGCGGCCACCTGGTCCGGTCCGATCTCGGCGGCGCTCAGCGGTCGCCCCTCGATGAATTCATAAAGCGCTAACCGGGCGGCATCGTCGCGCCGGATCGGCCGGGGAACACAGGCGACGCCGGCTCGCAGGGCGTGGTTGAGAAAGTCCCATTCGGCGGCCAGCCGGTCGCGTTCGCCCGGACGATGCCGGAAATAAGCCTTGGCGATCACCTGTTCGCCGTTCGGCCCGGTGGCGAGATAGACCCGGTTGTTGCCGCTGACGCCGCAGGAGCGCAAAACAATGGCGCCGGCTGGTCCCCCGGCGGCTCGCCACAGGGTCTGAACGACTTCGATCATGACCGGTGCCGCCATCGCGCCTCGACGAGGGCGCGGAGGTTGGCCCAACTGGTGACGCAGGCGCCGATTCCGGCATGTCCCCGGCCATCGGGGTCGAACAGTACCGGCGCGGTATTCTCCGGAAAGGCCGAGGCGGTGAGGATTTCCGGCAGATCGTCGACGAAGCAGTCGAAGGCCCCGGCGGCGATGCGCGCCAGCTTCTCCTCCTTGGTTAGCTCGAAATGGACCCGCTGATTCGTAATTAGCGGGCCGGCGGTGTCGGCCAGATGGCGCTCGATCCAGGCCCGGGCCATGGCGTGGAGGTCGTCGGGCGGGCCGATGAAGGGATGGCGGGTCTTGTGGCTGACGATGGCCACGAACAGTCCCTCCTGCCGCGCCCAGGCGAGAAATCCGGCGACCCCCTCGAAGGCCTCGGCCTCGAGCAGGCGGGCGCCGTAGACATAACCCTGCATCTCGGTCCAGACCGGTTCGCGGCCGATGCCGCGCAGATAGTCGCGCACCGCCAGCTTCGACACCGGCAGGTCCACCGGAACATGTCCGCCCTCCACCGCCACCTTATGGAACAGGCGGTCATAGCTGACGATGGTGTTGTCGAAGTCGAGACCGATCCTCACCACCCGTGATCCTTCATGATCCGACCGCGTCGGCGATGGCCTGGGGGGTGAGGCCGAAGCGCCGGCGCATGTCGTCCTGGGAACCCGACGCTATGGATGAAGGCGTCGGGCACTCCGAAACTCCGAAAGCGCGCCCGCGTGCCGCCGCGCGCCGCCAGCCATTCCGCCACCGCCCCCCGGCCAGTCCGCCGACGACGCTGTGCTCCTCGGCCACCACGACGCTGGGATAGCGCTCGAAAATCTCGGCCAGTCGCTCGCCGTCCAGCGGCTTGACGGTGTGGAAACTCTCGACCCGCGCCGAGACGCCCCGTTCCGCCAGCAGCCCGGCGGCCTCGACCAGCACCGAAACCATGTTGCCGGTTCCGATCAGGCAGAGATCATCGCTGGCGCGAATGGTGATCGCCTTGCCGATTTGGAATTCGGCGGGCGGGGCGGCGTGGACCGTCGGTTCGCCCTTCCTGCCGATGCGCATGTAGACCGGTTGATCCTGAAGCAGCGCGGCGCGCAGGCCCTGGCGCATTTCCGCGGCGTCGGCCGGGCACAGCACCACCATTTCCGGCAAGGAGCGCAAAATCGCGATGTCCTCGCAGGAATGATGGGTCGGCCCCAACTCGGCATAGGACAGCCCCGAACCGGTGCCGACGATCAGCACCGGCACCCGGTGGTAGCAGACATCGACGCGGATCTGTTCGAAGCAGCGGGTGGTGGTGAAGGGAGTGATGGTGTAGACCACCGGCCGGAAACCATTGAGGGCCATGCCCATCATGTTGGCCTCGGCGATGCCGCAATTGAGGAAACGGCCGGGCGCGGCGGCCTTGAACTTGTCGAATCGCTTGTTGCCGATATCCCCTGAAAGCACGACCAGACGCGGGGTGACCTTGCCCAGGTTGAGAATCTCGTCGACGAAGGCGTTTCTCATGACAGCCCCAATTCCCGCTTGGCGGCGGTCACCTCGTCCAGGGTCGGAATCCGGTAATGCCAGTTGTTGTCGTCTTCCATGAACGACACTCCCTTGCCCTTGACCGTGTGGGCGATGATCGCCACCGGCTTGCCGCTGCCGTCGGGCACCCGCTCCATCAGCGCCGCCAGGGCGGCCGGATCGTGGCCGTCGACCTCGTGGACGCTCCAGCCGAACGCCGCTCATTTACCGGCCAGCGACGGCAGGGCGGTGATTTCATCGCTGCGGCCGGTGGCTTGCCACTTGTTGTAATCGATGATCACCGCCACCCGCTCCAGCCCGATGGCGGGGGCGAGCAGCGCCGCCTCCCAGTACCGCGAACACCCGGAAATCCTGCCCTTGCAGCCGGCCGGCAAAGGCCATGCCCAGCCCCAGCGGCAGGCCGTGGCCGAGCGAACCGGGATTGGCGGCCTCGCCGGGCAGATGATCGGGGGTCGGCGGATGTTCGCCGAAGACGCTGCCGTCCTCGCCGTAATCGTCCATCAGGGAGAGCGGGAAGAAGCCGCGCATGGCCAGTGCCTGGAACAGCGCCGTGGCGCCGTGGCCCTTGCTGAGAATGAAGCGGTCGCGGTCGGGATCTCGCGGATTGGCGGGATCGATGCGCAGCACCTGGAAATAGGCGACGGTCAGAATATCGACGCAGGAGAGGCATGAGCCCAGATGAGGCGTGCCAGTGCGCTGGGAAGTCTCGATGATCCGCGCCCGCAGCAGGCGCGCCGTCCGGTCCAGGCCGTCGTGCGGGGTGTCCATGGGGAGCCTATGGTTTGTGGGCGTAGTCGACGGGCAGGGCGCGCATCTCGTCGAGATTCTCGTCCACCCATTTCACACAGTCTTCCAGGCCGGAATCGAGGCTGATCCGGTCGGCCCAGCCTAGGGTTTCGCGCAATTTGGTACTGTCGAGCCGATAGGCCAAGTCCTTGCCCAGCCGCTCTCCGACGATCTCGACGTGATCCTCGAACGGCAGCCCGAGCCTGGCGCAGATGCGTTCGACCAGACCGCGCACCGTCACGATTTCGGTGGTCGAGATGTGATAGGTCTCACCGAGCGCGCCCCTGGTCATCACCCGCCAGGTGGCGTCCGAGACGTCGCGGATGTGGATGAACGAGCGCTGCGACAGGCCACCTCCATGCAGACTGAGCTTGCGGCCGGTCCGCAGGAACAGGATGGTGCGCGGAATGATCCGGTAGAGCTGCTGTCCCGGCCCGTAGACGTTGGCGGCACGGGTGTAGATCACCGGAAAACCATAAGCCTCGTGAAAGGTCTTGAGACTCATGTCGGCGGCCGCCCGCGACACCGCGTAGGGCGTGCTCGGGTTGAACGGCGCGTCCTCGCGGATGAAGCCGCTGGTGCTGCCGTAGACCTCGGGGGTAGTGATGTGGACGTATTTGTCCAGAAAGTCGCAGCGGCGCAGCCGGTCGTGAAACTTGATGGTAGCCACCACGTTGGTCTCGAACCAGTGCTCGGGATGGCGCCAGCTCTCGGCGACCATGCTTTGCGCCGCAAAATTGACGACATGGCTCGGCCGCTCGGCCTCAATCAGCGCCATCAGCCGCTCGAGATCGTGGTTGAGATCATAGGCGAAGAAGCGGAAGCCGGCGTCCCGGCCCGACCAGCGGTAGGGCAGGAAGCAGTCGTGCGGCTCCTCGGAGCGGCTAACCCCCAACACCTCGGCGCCCTGTTCCAGGGCGTAGGCGGCGAAGCTGGCCCCGGAAAAGGAATTGCTGCCGAGCACCAGGAGTTTCGAAGGCTGGGTCATGCCGGTCCTCTCAGCGCGCGGTTGGCGTACAACCACTGCATGATCATGTGATTGACGATCAGTTGCAGGTCTTCGCTGATCTGCATGTCGTCGATGGCAAAATGGATCGGCACATCGGCCAGTCGCTTCGCCTTGCCGCCCGAATAGCCGAGGATGGCGAAGCTGCACACCCCCATGGCGGCGGCCTGTTCCAGCGCCTTGAGGATGTTCGGGGAATTGCCGCTGCCCGAGAGCGCGATCAGCACGTCGCCGGGCCGGGCGTCGACCGCGAGTTGGCGGGCGAACACCTCGTCGTAGCCCTCGTCGTTGGCGAGGCAGGTCAGCACCGCGACGTTGGCGGTGAGGGCGTGAATGCGCAGTCCCGGCGCCTCGCGCTTGGCGATGCCGTAAATCAGGTCGTTGGCCATGTGGGCGGCGTTGGCGGCGCTGCCGCCGTTGCCGCAGACGAAGATCCGCCGCCCGGTTTGCCAGCATTCCAGCAGCGTTTCGGCCAGCTGTTCCAACGCCGGCCAGTCGGTCGCCGCGAGGGCCACCTGGAGGCGGTCGGCATAGTCGAGAAACCCGTCCCGGATCGCCATCGTCCGCCGCCTTAAAAAACCGTGGCCTGCATCCATTTCAGGTTATGGAAGCGGTCCTCGTCCTTGAGTTCGCCGCTCTGGTATTTGGCGCGGATTTCCTCGATGGCGTCGGCGACGCCCTTCTTCGGCCGGAAACCGGTGGCCAGCAACCGGTCGGAGTTGACCCGGTAGGAGCGGGGATCGTTGGACGGCTTGACCGTGATTTTGGTCGGAATGCGCGCGGCCACCAGTTCGGCGATCTCCAGAATCGAGAGGTTCTCGAAGCCGGCGTTGTAGATGCCCTGATGCTGCGGGTGGTCGAGAAAGTGCAGATAGACGTCGGTGATGTCGTCCATGTGAATATTGGGCCGGGCCTGGGCGCCGCCGAGGACGGTGATCTCGCCCCGGGTCAGGGCCTGCATGGTCAGCATGTTGACCGCGACATCAAGCCGCATGCGGGGCGAATAGCCGCAAACAGTGGCCGGACGGATGATCTGCACCGCCATGCGGTCGCCGCAGGACAGCATGACCCGCTCCGCGACCATCTTGGTCTTGTTGTATTCGGAGATCGGCTTCAGCTCCAGGTCTTCGGTGACCTGCAACTCTTCCTTGACGCCATAGACGCTGCCCGACGAGGCATAGACGAACTGCTTAACGGTGCCCGCCCGCACCGCCTTGTCGGCGAGCTGCATAGTGGCGAGGGCGCTTATCTCCCAGGTCAGTTTGGGGTCGAGATCACCGCAGGGATCGTTGGCCACCGACGACAGGTGGACGATGGCGTCGACGCCGATAAGGTCGATCTGGTCGGGGTCGCGAACGTCACCCCGAACCACCGTCAGCCGCGGATGAGGCGCGAGGAAATTGCCGAACCACATGATGTCGAAAGCGACGACTTCATGTCCTTTACTGAGAAGCTTGGGAACAAGAACTGTTCCTTTGTATCCGCAGCCTCCGGTCACCAGTATCTTCATCTCTCGCCCCGATCCGTCGGATATTTCGTCTTGTGGATATCTAGTTCCGCGCGCACCCGACCTGGAGCCGAAGGTAAGCGTTCCCCCCTCGGTTATCAAGCGGCGTCTGATCTCGCCCGCCAAAGGAGAACTCAGGACGCCGACCTCAAGGCGTCGTGATGAAGCTGGAGCAACGCGGATCAATCGCCGGCGGTTGGCGGTCGAGCATGCTGGAAAATCCGAACGCTCGATCCCGTTGTTGCCAGTAAGGCGATTGGTTCAGCTTTCGCAGAGCTTCGCCGCGCAATGCCTCAAGTTCGCCGGTCCCCAGGTGCCCCAGGCGCCATTCCAGAAAATACAGGCTGGCCGCCATGGCGGCGTCGCGCAAATAGGCTTGCTGCAACGCCCGCTGCCAACGGACGGCATTGGCCAGACGAACGTCGGACGAGGTTTGGTAGGCGGGGTTCAGCAGGAAATTCGAGACCAGATTATAGGTGAACCAGACTTCCTTCAATTGTTCGCGGCTTGGAATCAAATCGTCTGGCAGGGTGAAAACGTCGTAATTGCGAACCAGATCGGTTTCCAGCTCCATGTCGCGGAAGGCGGCGCCCCGGACCGGATTGTTGTCCTTGGCGAACACGGTCGGCGTTTGGCCGTCCTTGCTGTAGTCGGTCTCGAGAACGCTGCCGCTGACGCTGCCGTAATTGAGGTACAGCTCGGTATTTTTGAGGTGCTGGTAGACGTAGAAGCTGTTCCAGTCCAGGCCGCCCCGCACCGATGTCACGAAGGAATCGCGCATCTGGCGGATCGTCTCGCCCGGGAAGCCCATGATCAGGTTCACCAGCACGAAAAGCCCGGGGAAGTCCTTCGACAGCTTGGCGAACTGAAAGAACCGGTCGAGGTTGGTCGGCTTGTGGACCGCCCGCAGCACTTCGGCGTTGCCGCTCTCGAGGCCGATCTTGAAGGCGATGCAGCCGCTTGCCTGCATCGCCTCCATGATCTCGGCGTCGATCGCCGCCGCGATCAGGCCGTTGTTCGCACCCCAGGCGATGCCGGGCAACCGTTCGGCGATCTCGCGGAACAGCGCCAGAGCCGCGCTCCGGTCATAGAGCAGATCGTCGTCCAGCCAGTCGAAGTAACGCACGCCATAGACGTCGTGCAGATGCCGCATCTCGTCGACGACGTTGACGGCTTCGCGGACCCGGACACCCTTGCCGTTGAAATTCCGGACCCCGCAGAAGGAACAGCGGGCCCGGCAGCCTCGCCGCGACAGCACCGAAGCATAAGGCACGTCGATGCCCTGCATGCGCGACAGGCTGCTGAGCGAGCCCACCTGGCAATAGGCCGCGACGTCGATCTTGCGATAATCCTCGCGGATATCGATCTCGACCGGCCCGCCTTCGACAGATTCCAGACGGCGAATGACGCCGGTCTCGTCCCGGAACGCTAGATTGAAGGGCGGTTTTTCCGAAGTCCCGTCAAGGAACCCGTAAAAGGCGGCTAGCGGCCGTTCCCCTTCATGGAGGAAAACCAGATCCGCCGACCCGTCGGCCAGCAGCTTCTCGGGATCGGCGGTGGCCGCGACGCCGCCGGCGGCGATGCAGGCGCCCGGCTTGACTTGGCGGACGTGGCGGCAAATTCGCAGATATTGTTCATAGGTGGATTCGAACATCAGCGAAACGCAGACCAGCGGCTTGTCGAAGTGCGCCAGCGCCTCGTCGAGGGCTCGCGTCCAGGCTTCCGTTAAATCGGGCTGGTCCTTGCGGGCTTCATCCAGCAGAACGAAATTCAAATCAAGAACGATCGATTCTACATTCAAGCTCCGCAGAATGGCGGACAAATAAAGCTGGGTCGTGGGAGGGTAGGCGAAATATCCCCGATTGCGCGCCACATCACCATCCAGAACATCAACCGGAACCAACGGAACATTGATAAGAACGGCCCCTTCATGGAAAGAATAACCGTTAATACGCTTGCGCAAATGTTCCAGGCAGGCTGTCTGGTCGACGGATAGTGTCGCCGCTGTCATGCTGTCTCCTGATTTTCAGACCTGCGATGCCTTCCGCCTCGAAGCGCCAATGTCGCTCGCGATGCCGCCGGAGTGTATCCCGGAGCCCCCGGTTTTGCACTCAAATTAGGGTCGGAGTGAGGTGGACCCCGCTGTCTGGACAGCGATGGGGCGGAGTTAAGAGAGAGTCCC
>JBAXPR010000108.1:0-11779 GCA_037132135.1 Rhodospirillaceae bacterium | reverse complement strand
GGTGCAGACAGACAACGGTGTGACCGGGCAGTGAGACCGGAATACAGACAGTGATGCCTGGCACCGCTCTTCTGAAGGAAACTGCCCCGAGTAACTCGTTACGTTCTTTACTTTCAACCTGACAGGAGGATCGCATGGACGAGCAACAGCAGCAAATGGGCCGCATCATCGCCAAGGCATGGGCGGACGAGGCGTTTAAGGCGGCACTGATTGCTGACCCAGTCACAACTCTAAAGGCCGAAGGCATCCCGGTGCCAGAGGGCCTGAGCCTCACTGTGGTGGAGAATACCTCCGCACATCTTCACATTGTCCTGCCACCAAAGCCGCCAGAGGGAGAGATTTCGGAGGATGCGTTGTCGGGTGTGTCCGCTGGTCGGGGTTGGTTTGTCTGTCCGTGGGCACCTTGCACTGACTGACACTGTAGCAGGTCACAGGTGTGTAGCAGGTGAGCCAGCTCGCGGGGCACGGTAGACCTTTGCCAGAATTGGCGCCCACCGTCAACTAGGCTTTGATCAGAACAGGGGCGATGTGCCGTTGGTTACGCATTTGCGGCTGTGAAGGTTCTGATGCTGGCGGGCACCGATACCTGGCACCGCTCTTCGTCACCGAACAACGATAGCTGCCCGTGTGGCGACCCGGAGCGTTGCCGTCCCCTGGGGAAACCGGCCAGCAAGCGGCATCCCCAGGGGCTTTTCTTTCTCATTTTTCTCTTGGTTCGATACATCAGGCAGAATCGCCAGTAATGAAGGCTGCATCCATCCAGGGTGGGGGCCAACCCAAGGAAAGCCGTATGCCACTCGGTCAGCCCGTCGTCGGTAAGACGATCATGGATGCCCCAGTTGCTATAGGCATAGGCAAAACCGTGCCGCATTCCTGCCGCCTTCGGATTGGCATGGATGTAGCGCAGGGTATTGAGGACTCTTTGATGGTCGTTTCTGGGAAAGGACACGCTGTGATAGCGCCCTTCCCAGAAATGTCCGGTACGATCGAGCAGACGGTTGATGCACATGGCCGAGTACCAATTGATCGCGTGCATGATGGCCAGGAGATCGGATGGGTTTGCCGGCTCCATAAGATAATGGACGTGATTGCTCATGATACACAGCGCGTAAATGCTAAAATTAAATTTAGCCTTCGCCTTGGCAATGGCGCTGACCATAAGGGAGCGGCACTCGTTTTTAATGAGATTGAACTCTCGATTGTTGCACCGGACCGTCACATGATGACACAAACCTCTCTCTAGACTTCGTGGCTTTCTTGCCATGGAGATGCTCCGCCTCTTAAGGGATGCGCAAATGATCAATATTCCCGCCTTCAAGTCCCACCTGCGTCCTGTTCCCGTCAACGGTGAAGGTGTGCTTCTGCTGTCGGAGGACGGTGCCAGCGCCTTGCACGGAAGCATCTACGATCGGGTCGTGCCCCTTATTGACGGCATCAGGAGCGCCGACGCCATCGTTGCCGCTCTTTCAGGCCAGTTGGACGCGGCCAAGGTCTATTACGCGCTGGCGCTTCTGGAAAAGAACGGCCACCTCGCCGAGGCGACCCCGGACAGTGCGCCTGAGGCCGCGGCTTTCTGGCACGGCATCGGCGTCGATCCAAGGATTGCTCGCCAGGCTATGGCCTCTGCCCGGTTGCGGGTATCGGCGGTAAACGGCGCTGATGTTTCTCCGTTGCTGACGGCGCTGAAGGAATTCGGGATTTCAGGAGCCGATGCCGAAGAAGCCGACCTCACCGTTGTCGTTGCCAGCGACTATCTCGACGATGAGTTGCTGGCCATCGACCAACGTGCCCGTGAAACCGGGCGGCGCTGGATGTTGTTTCGCCCCATGGGCTTTGATATCTGGCTGGGGCCTCTTTTCGTGCCCGGTGAGACCGGGTGCCTGACCTGTCTGCGCCATAAGCTCACCCGCCACCGGGTCGTCCATCGCTTTGCCGCCGCCCGTAGCGAAGGGAGCACCGCACCACTGGCTTGGGTGCCTGGTTCGACACGAGCGGCTTCGGAGCTTGCCGCAATCGAAGTCGCCAAGATACTGGCTGGCGTGGCCGAAGGGCTCAAAGGCAAAGTCGTATCGCTGGATGTGCGGAATTGGGGGTCGCGCGTCCATGAACTGATCCGCCATCCCGCCTGTCCCGCCTGCGGCGCGGCGCCGTCGCCCGTGGCCGCGCCGGTCATCCTGGAAAACCGGAAGGTAACCTTCGTCCAGGATGGCGGGCACCGCACCGTATCGCCGGAAGCAACTCTCAAGAAATACGAGCGGTTGGTCAGCCCGATCACCGGCGTGGTTCATACCCTGTTGCCGACCCGAGCCGCCGAAGGGATCGCCCATGTCTACGTGGCCGGCCACAACACCGCCCTGCGGTTCGAGCGCCTGGATCATCTGAAAAAAGGGCTTCGGAACGGCAGTGCCGGCAAGGGCGTTTCCGAAGTCCAGGCCAAGGCCAGCGCCCTGTGCGAGGCGCTGGAACGGTATTCCGGGGAAACCGACGGCTCCGAACTCCGCATTCCCGGCAAGTTCCGAGAGATGCGCGGCAGGCACGGCGACGCCGTGATCCACCCTAATACGGTTATGGGTTACAGTGAACGCCAATACGCCGAGCGCGAGCTGTGGATGGCCCGGAAATCCAAGTTCAACGTCGTTCCCTGCCCGTTTGACGAGGATGCCGCCATCGACTGGACGCCGATCTGGTCGCTGACCGAAGAGCGTTATAAATATCTGCCGACCCAACTGCTTTATTACCGCGCCAAGGCCGGGAACGACAATGAAGACTTTTACTGTATGGGCTGCTCCAACGGCAACGCCTCGGGCAACACGCTGGAAGAAGCGGTCCTGCAAGGGTTCTGCGAACTGGTCGAGCGCGATGCGACTGCGCTTTGGTGGTACAACTGCCTGAAACGGCCAGGCGTGGATATCGGAGCATTCGGCGAGCCATGGTTATCGGATCTGGCCGCCCACTATAAGACGCTGGGCCGACAGGTCTGGGCTTTGGACATCACCAGTGACCTTGGCATTCCCGTGTTCGCGGCCTTTTCTTGTCTGCGGACCGGCAGCGAGGAACGGTTGCTGTTTGGTCTCGGTTGTCACCTTGATGCCCGCATCGCCCTTCAGCGCGCCTTCGCCGAGATGAACCAGATGCTCGGCATGGCGCAGGGGGACGGCGAAACCGGCAAACTCACGGTCGAGGACGATGAGACGGTGTTCTGGCTCAAAACCGCCACCCGCGCCAACCAGCCCTACGTCGTCCCCGATGAGGCGGTGGCCTTGCGTCGCCGCGCCGACTACCCGGTGACGCACAGTGGCGATCTGCTTCGGGACATCCTGGAATGCCGGCGCCGCGTCGAGGCGCGTGGTCTGGAGGTGATGGTGCTTGATCAGACCAGACCCGATGTCGGTATGCCGGTGGTCAAGGTTGTGGTTCCGGGTTTGCGTCACTTCTGGGCGCGGTTTGCGCCGGGCCGGCTTTACGACGTGCCGGTCGCCATGGGATGGCTGGATGCCCCGACCCGCGAGGAAGACCTCAATCCCATTCCGGTCTTTTTTTAGTCTGCCCGTCTCGGAAGAACCGCCATGAGATACGATTACCGCTTGGCATTCAAGACAGGGGTTCAGGTCGTCGACCTCGACGGCGTTGTCCAGATCATCGATATGTCCGGCCGGTGCATAAGATTGAACCGACCCGACGACGCGAGACGGCGCCTGCTCTCCGGTCTTTTGACCGGCGGCCAGACCGCCGGACGCTTGTGCACCGGCGCGGATCCGGCACGGCTTCACTACCTTTTGTTGACCCTGGAACATCGGGGCTTTCTGACCTATTCGGTGTCGGATGGCGGCGTCGTGGCCAGGCTGGAGACGTGTTCCCCGAAGTTCGCCTTTCGGGATCAGGCCGCAACCGATGGCGCGTTCCGGCTGTCGCGCTTTTCATGCCTGCGCAGGGTTGGCGACGGGGCGGTTCTGGAAGGCCCGCTCGGCCATGCCCGGGTCCTCGTCGGGAACGCGGCCACGGCGGCGATGGTGGCGCTGTTGTGCGCACCGCACACCGTCGGCGCCCTGGTTTCGACCGTGGCCGGGGTCGAGGTCGAAGCCGCCGGCGCCTTTCTCGAATTGCTAGCCAACGCTGGTGTGGCGCAGGCTTGCGACGGCGATGGCCGCCTGCCCGAAGATGAACACACGGCCTTGCCGCAGTGGGAGTTTCACGATCTGCTCTTCCATACCCGAAGCCGCGCGGGACGCCATGATCAGCCGGTTGGCGGAACCTTCCGCTTCAGGGACCGGATTGCGCCATTGCCGGCGATCAAAGCCGTGATGTCGGACCGGCGCATCGCTCTCCACAAACCCGATCTCGACGCCGACCTTGACGATCATGGGCCGCCGTTCTGGTCCGTCCTGAGCCATCGGGCCTCCGTTCGACGAAGCGGTCCGTGTCCGATACAAGCCGAAACCTTGGGCGCGTTCCTCTATCGGGTCGGCCAAGTCAAAGATATCATGCCGGCAGCCCCCGACCGCGGCTCCCTCTATGAAGCGTCGCATCGTCCCTATCCGTCGGGTGGCGCCATGTATTCAATCGAATTCTACCTCGCCATTCGCCGGGTCGCAGGCATCGAGCCGGGCTTCTATCATTACGCCGCCCTGGATCATGCCCTGGAGTATCTGGGGCCGCTCGACGGGGCGAGGCAGCGGCTGCTGACAGAAGCCACCATGTCCGCGGCCATGAACACGCCTCCGGACGTCCAGATCACCTTGGCAAGTCGATTCTCGCGTGTCGCTTGGAAATACCAGGCTGTAGCCTACTCCCTGGTGTTGAAGGAGGTCGGCGCGATTTACCAAACCATGTATCTGGTCGCGACGGCTCTCGGTCTTGCACCGTGCGCCATTGGTGGCGGAAACTCTGATATGTTTGCCGAAGCGGCTGGGATTGATTACTATGAAGAAACCTCGGTCGGCGAGTTCATGCTCTCTGGGCTGGAGTGCACAACCAGTTGAGACATCTTGATGTTGCTGCGCTCGGCGAGGATCACTCTCCGATTCCGAACCCGAACCATTTGCCCCTTGAGGCGTTATAATGGGCTTCATAATCATAATACGGTGTTTTGAGCTTAAGATTCTGCGCCGACAACTGCCCGATTGCCGCGAGGACGTTGAAGACGGCGACGATTTCATCGTGCCGGGCCTTGACAAGATTGACCCTGGCATCCAGTAGTCTCTGCTCGGTATTCAACAGGTCGCTGATCGTGGTGAAGCCCGATGCCGCCTGACGGGCCATGCCCTTCACCGCCCCCTCGTTTGCCTTGATCGCGGTCTGGAACAGGGCGATGTTCGCCCGCGCCGTAGCCAGCGCGTGCCACGCCGACACCGCGGCGTCCTGGCTCGCCCGCAGGGTCTGCTCGATATTCGTCCGGGCCGCGCTCGCGCTTTGGCGCGCGCCGCGCGACTTGGCAGCGACGCTGCCGTTGTCGATCGGGATGCTGACCGATGCGATCAGGCTTGCGGACTCATAGCGGTCTTTGGGCATTTGCCGGTCGAGACTCCGCGAGGCACTTGCGGTGACGCTCACGGTTGGCAGCAGGCCGCCGTCGGAAATGTCAACGGCGTCCCGGGCAGCAGCTTCGGTGAATTTCGCTGCGATCACCTTGGGATTGTTGGCCCGCGCCAGCGCGACTGCTTCCTCCCGCGACGTCGGCAGCGGCAGGTCAATCCTAGGCAAGGGCAGCCTCTGGTCAGGCGCGGTACCGACGATTTTGACATAATTCGACATCGCCGTCGCCAGCGTGCTTTCGGCCGAATTGCGGGCGGCGGTGGCGGTCGCCAACTGGGCTTCCTGAAGATTGACGTCGGTCAGCGTAACCTGAGAGACGCGAAAGCGCGCCTGATAACCCCCGAGATCACGCCTTTGAATATTTTCAAAGTCAATCTGGATATCGAGCAGCTCCTGGGCCTGAGCCAGATCAAGATAGGCGCTGGCGGCCTGGAGCATGATGGTCTGCTCGGTATCGAACAGCGCCGCCCTCTGAGATTTTACGGTATTCTCCGCTTGGCTGATACCGGCGCCGATCTGACCGCCCTTGTAAATCGGCTGGCTGATAGATACCCCGACCGTTCGGGGATTAATCCTCGTCCACTTGTAGTCATACGGATTGAGATTGTTCCTATCTACTTCCCCACCGGCGTTGCCGTTGATCGCCGGCGAGGGGTGGGCCTGGGCACGCGCCTGAGGCACGCCTTCGTCGACGGATCGCAAGGTGGCCCGCGCGGCAACTAGGGTCGGGTTGCCGACATAAGCCTGGGTCAGTGCGTCTTCCAGCGTTTCCCCGATCGCTACCGAGGACAACAGAACCGCCAAGACGAAACCGCCGCCGAAGACGACCTGGGGGCATCCAAGGTTTTTCATGGTCGATACCCAATCTCCCGATCGGCCTTTGCCAGATCATTGTTCACAACAAGGCTGATATTTCTCTGGAGGCGGAACTTCATCCTAAATCAACCAGTTTAAACCAACTGACGCCGGGCTAGGCGGGCGAAGGGTCCGTCGGCAGCGATCAGATCTTGGTAGTGGCCGCTCTGGGCGACATGGCCCCTGTCGAGGACGATGATGCGGTGGGCATTGATCACTGTGCTGAGGCGGTGGGCGATGACGATACGGGTGACGGCGAGATGATCGAGGCTGGCGGTAACAATCGCCTGAGTGTGGTTGTCGAGGGCGCTGGTGGCCTCGTCCAGCAACAGGATGCGCGGCCGGGCGATGATGGCGCGGGCGATCAGTACGCGCTGGACCTGCCCGCCGGAAAAGGCACCGCCTTCTGTGACCACCGTCTGCATGCCCATCGGCATCGCCCGGATGTCCTCGGCGAGCCCGGCTTGCTCGGCGGCGCGCCAAGCATTCTCTTCAGAGAGGTGGACGTTGGCGCCGAGGATGTTCTCCAGCAGCGAGCCGGGCATCAGCTTGCCGTTCTGCATCACCACGCCGAGCTGGCGGCGCACCGACGGAAGGTCGAGGCCGCGCAGATCAGCGCCGTCGTAAAGAACCGCGCCTGAGGTCGGAGTTTCGAAGCCCAGCAACAGCCGGAGCAGCGTCGACTTGCCGCATCCCGACGGACCGACGAACGCCACGAACTCGCCGGCCGCGACCGACAGCGAGAACCCGCTGAAGATCGGTGGTAGCTCGGCGCCGTAACGGAAGTCGACATGGGACAGCTCCAACGCCCCAGACAGAACGCCGGGATCGGCCTTGGTGCCGTCGGTCTCCGGGACAGCCTCGAGAATGGGGGCGGCGTGGCGGTAAACTGGAGCCAGCGCGGCCATCTGGATTGCGGTAGTGACCAGCGCGGAGATGTTTGTGAAGGCCAGACTATAGGCGGACAGGAAGGCCAACAGAGTTCCCAGTGCTGGTAAGTCGACGCCGGCCTTGCCGTCTGTCCCCTCGGGCTGGCCGGACCAGAACCAGATCGCGGCAAAAATCGCCGTGGTTGCGGCTAGGCCGTAGGAACCGGAGACGGTCGAGACCAGCGCGTCCAGTCGATCAACGAGATAGCGCCGTCCGGCCAGTTTGGCATAGAGCCGCGACCATTTGAAGAATACCCGGTCTTCGGCGCCGCCCAACCGCAGCTTTGAGATGCCGACCGCCAGTTGTAGGGTCAGGCTGGTGACGGCGCTGGTCAGCGACATCACATCGTGCTCACAGCGCATCCGCAGCCAGCCGATCGCGGCGGCGAACAGGCAGAAAACAATCACCGGCAGCAGGGCAACGGCGCCCAGGCGCAGATCATACCACGCCATCAGGGCGATGGCGAAGACGCCCAGCACGCCGTTGAGCAGGGCGGTGATAGTGCTGCCGGTGATGGTCATCTGGATGCGCTGTATCGCCATGGTCCGGATCATGAGATCACCGGCGCTGAAATCCTTGCAGAACGAGGTGGGTAGCCGCAGCAGGCGATCGAACACCCCGGCCTGAAGACGGGTGCCGGCGCGGCCTTCGATCCGCAAAGCCGCAACCTGAACGACCAGCCGGACCAGAAACAGGGCGGCGGCTAGAACGGCCAGGATGATCCCCATGGTCCAGAGACCGTCCCAGTCGTGACTTGGTATCGCGGTCTCCACCAGATAGCCGGTGGCCATCGGGGGCGCCATCCCTAGCAAGCCGGCAATGAGGCCGAGACCCACCACCGCAAGGAGATCGGGACGAGCGAAACCGAACACCAGCCGGGCGATCGCGGCTCCGGTCAGAGATTCGAACGGCAACGACTGGTAGAAGGTTACGGCGGTCCCGCCCAACGTCGGCGCCGTTTCCGCGGTAAGGACTGTCTCGGTCCGGTCGAACGGGTCGAAAAGCCGGTAGCCCTGTCCTGGCCCCGGCAACACCGCCAGCGGGCGCTGATCGTGCTGGCGGAATAGCAGGAAGGGCGGCACGTCGTCGTGCCACCAGCCACTTTCGAGCACGATCTCCCGGGATCTAAGGCTGTTGGCGCGCAGGAACTGCTCCAGTGCAGGAACTGGCAACCCCGAGGCGGTGGCCGAACCGCGCTCCGGGGCCATGGCGGCCGCCTCAAAGCCCATGGCGGCGGCAATCGCGGCGCAGGCGTCTGCCACCGGGTCACGGCCCTCGATTGCTGCGGCCGACAGTCCGTCGGGCGGCGCAAGTATCTCCGACATCACCTCGAACGAGCGCCGGGCGGCGTCCAGATTGGCGGCCCGGCGGCTGTGCTGACGGTTAAGCTCGTCGACGGCGTTGACGCGGAGATTGAGTGGCAGCAAGGTCAACAGGAAACGGTTGAGGAGCTTCAAGCCCGCCCAGCACCGCCCCTCCTCCACAACCTCGGCGGTGGCGGCGATCGCAGCGGCCACCGGTTCCGGCACCGAGAGCCAGCCGCCCGGATAGAGCGGGAAGGCGACGCCGCCTTGACTCTCCGGCAGCTCTTCGAGATCGAGAAACTGGGGTACCGCGCCGTCGATGGTCAGCCAGACCGGGACCGTCAGTGGGCCAAGCCTGAGGTTGGGAGGCAACGGAAAAGCGTCGCTCCGGGCGCCGCCGGGAGCAACAGAAACCGCGAGAGTGGTGACGGCGGGGCGCGGGTCTAGCGGGCGCGTCAGAGCTTCGGTGACCGCGCCGGCCCAGCGATCAACCTTGCCGGCGATGACCGCCGCCATCGTCTCAGAGCCACTGAGGGCGCGGATCAGTTCCAGTTCCACCTCGGCCACCGAGGTTCCTGCTAGGCCACTGGCCACCAACGACACGGCTTCGCCACCATCAGGGGTCTCCACGCCGAAAAGGATGTCGCCGGGCTCCAGCGCGAAGAGGTGATAGTGGGGTCCGCCCAATGTGCCATCGGAGGTCTCGGTGAGAAGAATGTCGATCCCCCCGGTCAGCACCACCCAGGCCCGCTCCGGGTCGTCCAGCCGCATCGGCCGGTGGCCAGTCAGGTGACGCACCGTCCCGCGCTCCGCCCAGTGGGCGGGCTCAAAATCAGAGTCGACCAGAACTGAATTATCCAGCATGCTCGGGTCCGGTAGCAGGGGCTTCGGATCAGGTTTGGATCAGGCGTCGATAGGGGCCGTCCCGGGCGGTCAGGTCCTCGTGGGTTCCCCGCTCCAGCACCGCACCGCGGTCAAGGACGATGATCTCGTCGCAATCGCGGATAGTGCTCAGGCGGTGGGCGATGATCAGACAGGTGCAACCGCGACGGCGGACGTTGGCGATCACCCGCCGCTCCACCTCGGTATCGAGTGCGCTGGTCGCCTCGTCTAGAATCAGGATTGAGGGCCGGTTGACCAGCGCCCGCGCGATCTCTAGTCGCTGGCGCTGGCCGCCGCTGAAGTTGCGTCCCTGCTCGGCCACAGAGGCGTCGTAGCCGCCGGGACGGAGCATGATGTCGTCGTGAATTTCTGCATCCCGAGCGGCGCGGAGGATCGCGCCCTCGGGCACGGTGTCGTCCCACAGGGTCAGGTTGTCACGGATGCTGCCCTCGAAGAGGACGATATCCTGATCGACCACAGCCATGGAATCGCGCAACTGGGTACGAGGTAGGTCCGCCATCCTGCGGCCGTCGAAGACGATCTCGCCGTTCCAGGGTTCGACCAGACCGCTGACCAGCCGTCCGACAGTGGATTTGCCGCAGCCCGAACCGCCGACCAGGGCCACCCAAGAGCCCGGCGCCAGATTGAGGGTGAAATCCTTGAGCAGCGGCGCTTCGGTCGGCACATAGCCGAAGCCAAGGCCGCGCACCCGGATATCACCGCTCAGACGCCCGACGCGCCCGAGCGCGGTCATGGCACCACCGTCGCCCGCCTCGACGGCCTCGTCGCCGCCGAATTCCCGCGCCGCCGGAGCTGCCAGAATGTCCTGAAACTGATCCAGCACGCCGCGCGCGTCCTTGATGCGCACCCCCTCGTTGGTCAAACTGGTCACGGCAGCCATGAAACTGCCCTGGAGGGTCGAAAACGCCACCAGCAGGCCGATGGTCAATTCCCCCTTCATCACAAGCACGCCGCCGATCACCAGCACCGCCAGGGTTGCAGTCGAAGAGAAGAGTTCCGGGATCACGCTCAGGCGGCCGGCGGTGCGGCCCAGCCGTTGCTGCTGGTTGGCGAGCAGGGTCAGTTGACCGGCCCAGCGGGAAAAGAACACGCCCTCGGTGCCGTTGGCCTTCATAGCCTCCAGCATGCTCAAGCCCTGCATGGTGGTGGCCCCGACCTTGTTGCCGAGCAGCGCAATCTGCTGCCCGGCCTCCTCCAGGAAGCGATGGGAGGCCAGGAAAGAGGCCAGGATGCACAGCGAAAAGCCGACCACCACGCCCGCCAGCAGGAGATGATAGCTCATCATGATCAGGCCAAAAAAGACCAGCGACACACCACCAACCAGGATGTTGCCAAAACTCTCGGCGGCATAAATCGACAGTTCGTCGGCCTTATCGACCCGGTTGCTGATGCTGCCGGGATAGCGTTGCATAAAGAAAAAGATCGGCAAGCGGAGCATGCGATGCACGAACCGCCCACCGGCCTGAAGCGCCAGCCGGGTCTTCAGCCGTCCCAGAGTGTAGCCGCGCAGCCAGGACAAGGCGCCCTGGATGACCACACCGGCGGCCATCACCAGCAGCATCCAGCCAATCCAGTCACTTTGACCTTCGAGTAGGAAGTAGTCGGTGAAGATGCGGGTGAAGCTGGGGATCACCAAACCCGGAACGATCAGCAGCGCCCCGGTCAGTGCGACCAGGGCGAAAGCGTCCTCACCGCCTTTCAGCCAGTGGAGCAGCATAGCCGCTACCGAGGGCGGGGTGCCGCCCCGCACGAACTCCGGCCCGGGGGCGAACGTCATGGCGATACCGGAAAACATCGTCTCGAATTCTTCTACCGTCATCCGGCGCCGGCCCATCGCCGGGTCATTGAGGTGGACGCCAGAACGGCCGAAACCTTCCAGCACCAGAAAATGATTCATGTTAACGAAGACGATGGCCGGCATCGGCAGGGCTCGCAGCGACTGCGCGCTTCTGTACTGCCACGCCTTGGCCACCAGCCCGAAGGCCCGCCCCGCCCTTAGAATGTTCAGCGCCTTGGCGCCGTCGCGAGACACGCCGCAGGGGGCGCGCAGCTCGTCCAGCGACATCCAGCGGCCGAAGCCGGCGAGCACCATTGCCAGGGACGCGGCGCCGCACTCGGTCGCCTCCAACTGGAGAATGCTGGGAACCCGGTGGCGTGGGCTGGTTCCCGTGGCGGGCTGGGGGGCTGCCGCCGCGTTCATAGTCCGAACGGCCGCAAGATGGTTTCGACCTGGGGGATGACCAGAGCGATCACTC
>JBAXPR010000107.1:0-11866 GCA_037132135.1 Rhodospirillaceae bacterium | reverse complement strand
GCGGTGGAATGCCCGAACGTCGAGTTCGTGCGCCCCTGCAACCTCTGCCCGCACATGAAACGAATCACGCTGACCAAAATCCGCGATTCCCTGCGCACCCTCAGCCCGGTGGTCGAGATCGACCCCGCGATCGCCGGCCCCGCACGCCGGGCGGTCGAACGGATGATCGCGGTCGGCGCGTAATGACCCTCGTGCGGGATGCCGGTATCGTCGTGGTCGGCTCGGGTCTGGCCGGGCTGCTGACCGCCCTCAGGCTGGCACCGCGGCCGGTGACGCTGCTGACCAAGACGCCGTTTCTGGCCGGTGGTTCCAGCGATCTGGCCCAGGGCGGCGTTGCCGCGGCGGTGGCGCTCGACGATTCGCCGGCCGATCACGCCGAAGACACCCTCGACGCCGGCGCCGGCCTCTGCGATGAGGCGATGGTGCGCCTGCTCGCCGAGGATGGCGCCCGCGAGGCCCGGGCGCTGATCGGCGAGGGCCTGCCCTTCGATCTCGACGATGAGGGCCTGCCCCTGCTTGGCCGCGAGGGCGCCCACCGCCGGCCGCGCATTCTCCATGCCGGCGGCGACGCCACCGGCCACACTTTGGTTCAGACCCTGGTCCGCCGGGTGCTGGCCACGCCTTCGATCCTGGTCGTCGAACGGGCCTTTGCCCTGGATCTGGCCCTCGAATCCGGCCGGGTCGCGGGGCTGCTGGCCAGCCACGAGGGCGAGGGGCTGGTCTATCATCGCTGTCCGCGGGTGGTGCTGGCCACCGGCGGCATCGGCGGCGTCTATCTCTGGACCACCAACCCGCCCGAAGCCACCGGCGACGGCCTCGCCATCGCGGCCCGGGCCGGCGCCCGGCTCGGCGACCTCGAATTCGTCCAGTTCCATCCGACGGCGCTGGCGGTCGGCGGCGCCGACGACGGCAAGCCGATGCCGCTGATGACCGAAGCCCTGCGCGGCGAAGGCGCGATCCTGCTCGATGGCGCCGGGCGCCGCTTCATGACCGCCGAACACCCGCTGGGCGAGCTGGCCCCGCGCGACATTCTGGCCCGGGCGGTGTGGCGGCGGCTCCAGGCCGGCGAAACCGTCCGGCTCGATCTCCGCCCCGCCCTGGCCAAGGCCGGACTGCACCGCTTTCCCACCGTGCTGGCCTTCTGCCGCGAGGCCGGATACGACGCCACCACGGCACCGGTGCCGATCGCCCCCGCCGCCCACTACCACATGGGCGGCGTGGCCACCGACGCCGATGGCCGCACCTCGGTCCCCGGGCTGTGGGCCTGCGGCGAGATCGCCTGCACCGGCGTCCACGGCGCCAACCGGCTGGCCAGCAATTCGCTGCTCGAAGCGATGGTCTTTTCCCGCCGCATCGCCGAGGATCTGGCCCGCGACGACGCCCGCGCCCCGTCCGATCCGGCGCGTCCCCCCCCTGCCGCGACTCCGGCCGCGGACGCCGGCGCCGACACCGCCGCCGAGCTTGCCGCGATCGCCCGGACGCTCCGCCAGACCATGTATGACCATGTCGGGCTCTGGCGGGACGGCGACGGGCTGTCGTGCGCCGTCGCCCGCATCGATGCCCTCACCGCCCGCTTCCGCGCCCTCGGGCGGGCGGGCGCCGGAGACCATGCCGGGCTGGTGCGCCGGGGCGAGATCGGCAACCTGCTGCTCACCGGCCGGCTGGTCGCCGAGGCGGCGCTGCGCCGCACCGAGAGCCGGGGCGCCCATTTCCGCGCCGATTTCCCCGCCCCCTCCGCACCGGCCCAGCCCCGGCAGTTCCTGACCGTGGCCGATCTGCCGACCACCCCCTGACCCGACCCGCCGAGGCCCGCCATGCCCTCCGAGACTCCGATCGCGGTGACACCGCTCTATCCGATGATCTATGAGCCGCTGATGCGCCGGGCCCTCGAGGAGGATCTGGGCCGGGCCGGCGATCTCACCACCGACACCGTGGTCCCGCCCGAGGCCCGGGCCCGGGCCCGGCTGGTCGCCCGCGGCCCCGGCCGCATCGCCGGCCTCCCGATCGCGCTCTCGGCCTTCACTCTGCTTGACCCCGGCCTGCGCCTCTTGAGCGCGCAGCGCGACGGCGACGACGTCGCCGCCGGCACCCTCCTGGCGGTGGTCGAGGGCGCGGCGCGGCCGATCCTCACCGCCGAGCGCACCGCCCTCAACATTCTCGGCCGGCTGTCGGGCATCGCCACCGCCACAGCCGCCATCGTCGGCGCCCTCGCCGGTCTCGGCACCGAGATCGTCTGCACCCGCAAAACCACCCCGGGCCTGCGCGCGCTCGAAAAATACGCGGTACGGGTCGGCGGCGGCGGCAACCACCGCTTCGGCCTCGACGACGCGGTGCTGATCAAGGACAATCATCTGGTGGTGGCCGGCGGCATCCGGCCGGCGGTCGAACGCGCCCGCGCCCAGGTCGGCCACATGGTCAAGATTGAGGTCGAGGTCGATACCCTGGCCCAGCTTCGCGAATTGCTGGACCTCAGGGTCGACGCCGTGCTGCTCGACAACATGCCCCCCGAAACCCTCCGGGCGGCGGTGGAGATGGTCAGCGGCCGCATGATCACCGAGGCCTCGGGCGGCATCACCCCCGAGAGCGTGCGCGCCGTGGCCGAGAGCGGCGTCGACATGATCTCGCTCGGCTGGCTGACCCACACCGTGAAGAATTTCGACGTCGGGCTGGATTTCGAGGCGATGTGACCGCCGGCCGGCTCAGGGCGTCGCCGGGCGTGCCGGCAGCAGCGCCCGCCGGTCCTTGACGATGCTGAGCGGCACCCCGAGCACCTCGACCACCACCATCGGCCGGCCGGCCAGAATCCCCGGGCAGAGTTCGTGGTGGGTCTGCTGGTGGCTGGTGTAGAGAAAGAAATCGGCGCTCTGCCACTCCTCGGGCGCGGCCAGCCGCAGGCCGGGCGGCAGGAAATAGCCCGCGGCCAGCGGCTGGCCGCACACCGCAATCCGATAGGGCTGCACCGGCGGCGCCCGCCCCTCACTCTCAAGGGCAAGCAGAGTGGCCAGCCGGCGCTCCGCCTCGGGCAGCGAATTGCCCCAATAATCAAGCTCGAACCGCCCGACCGCCCCGGCCAGCCCGCCGGCCAGGGCATTGTAGGCGACATATTCGTTGGGATGGAGGCGGACCAGCAGCCAGGCCTGGCTCAGCGCAACCACGCCAAGCAGGGCGCCGGCCAACCGGCCCGGACGCGCGCCGAACCCGGCCGCCAGCCGCCAGCCGCAGTCGATGCCGAGGGCGGCCAGCACCGCCAGCGGCGGGATCACAAACAGGAAATGGCGGATCCCGTTGTAGATGGTCGGGCGCATTAGCATGAAAAGCAGCACCGGAGCCCCCGCCGCCAGCACCACCGGCAGCAGCGCCACCCGGTGCGCCCTGGGCGCCCCCTGCGGCCGGAACGCCGCCGCCACCGAAAGCAGCAATCCGGCGAGCAGCGCTTCGGGCAGCTTGACCGCGAGATAGACCGGGACATAGGAGGATGGCGGCCGGTCGGACCACAGCGCCACGCCGTCGAGCAGAGTTTCGACATGGACCGCCATGTGGGAGAAGGTCGACACCGCCCGCAGCGGATTGAGCGGCGACAGCACCGCCCAGGGCCAGAACACCGCCATCACGCCATAGGCGATCACCGGCACCGGCCAGAGCCGGAGAAGGAAGCGCCGGCTCTCGGCCCAGCCGGCCCCCCCGCCGCCCGGCCGACGGTCCAGCACCAAAGACAGCGCCAGCGCCGCCAGCAGATACACCACCACGATCGCGGCCCCGACCCGGATCGACATCGTGAGACCAAGCAGCAGTCCGGTCATGGCCACGGTCCGCCGCGACGGACAGGCCGGCAACGCGCGGAGCGCCCGCACGAGATAATAGAGCGTCCAGACCATACCGGCGGCGAACGGCACGTCCTTGGTGTTGTTGGCCATGGCCCCGAAATAGGCCCCGGTCAGGGCGAGCAGCAGCGCGGCGATGAAACCGGCGCGCGGGCCGCCGGACAGCCGGCCGAGCCGCCAGGTGCCGGCGATGCCGAGCACGCCGATCAGCGCGCACAACAGATGCCGGGTTTCGTACTCTCCGAGGGGCGACACCGGATAGAGCGCCGCCGCCACCAGATCGAAGAGGCCGCCGTAATAATACAGGTCCTGATAGGAAAAGGCCGAAAGGTCCTGAAAGCCCGACCGATAGAACGACAGCAGCATCCGGCCGTAGAGGTCCTGAACCTTCTCATCGTTGGTGATGCCATAATCGCGGAAGGTCAGCCAGACGATCACCAGCAGCGCCAACAGCAGCAGCCGGCTGCTGTCGTCCCAGATCTGGCCCCGGCCGCCCGGCCCGGCGATCATTCCCGGCCCGGCGCCGTCCGCTCGGCGCCATCCTCCCAGCCATAGGCGGCGCGGACGATGAACAGCGGCCGTCCCTTGACCTCGGCGAAGACCCTGCCAAGATAGTCGCCGATCACCCCCAGCGCCAGCAGCTGAATCCCGCCCAAAAAGAGGATGGTGACCAGCAGCGACTCGTAGCCGGGGATGTCGGCACCCCAGATCAGCGTCCGCACCACCCGGTACATGCCGTAAAAGAAGGCCAGCAGCGACACCGTCAGCCCGAGCAGACCACCGACCCGTAAGGGAAAGGTGGAAAAAGCGGTCAGCCCGTCCAGCGACAACCGCAGCAGCTTGAGAAAGCCCCAGCGGCTGTCACCGGTGGCGCGCTCGCCCTGATGATAGGGAATCGAGGTCTGGCGGAAGCCGATCCAGGCGAAAATGCCCTTCATGAAGCGGGTGCGCTCGGGCATGCGGTTGATGATGTCGACCACCCGCCGGTCGAGCAGCCGGAAATCCCCGGCCTCCCGAGGCAGCTTGACCTCGGACATGTGATCGAACAGCCAATAAAACACCTTGGCCGAAATCTGGTGGCCGAGACTCTGGCCGGTGCGATGATCGCGGACCGCAATCACGACGTCGAAGCCCTCGCGCCATTTCGCCAGAAATTCGCCCAGAAGCTCGGGCGGGTGCTGAAGATCAGCGTCCATCGGCACCACGGCGTCGCCCCGGGCGTAGGCCAGCCCGGCCGAGAGCGCCAGTTCCTTGCCGAAGTTGCGCGACAGTTCGACCACCCGCACCCGCGGCTCGCGGCCGTGCATCACCAGCAACCGGGCCAGGGTGTCGTCGCGGCTGCCGTCATTGACACAGACCACCTCCCAGCCGATGTCCAGCCCCTCCAGCACCGGGATCAGCCGCTCGAACAGGGCTTCGACGCCGCCGCCCTCGTTGAAGAACGGAATCACCACCGAAAGCTCCGGTCCCGGCGCGCGCGCCTGAGAGCCCGGCCCCGGGGGCGCCAGGGAAAACGGCCGGTAGGGATCGGGAAAGGGCATGGCTCGGGTCATCCGGATCCGGACGCCGCCGACCCAGCGGGACAAGCCCCGCCGATGACGGCATCACTGGCTCGCTGATGTACAACACGCCTCGGGATCGGGCAACACCCGCCGTTAACGGTTGCATCCCGGCGGGGCGCGGAGTTACGACTCCGCCACGCCCCTGAACCGCTCGGCAGCCCCAGCGTCATGATCATGTCCCCGATCACTCCCGCCGATCTCGACCGGATTCTCACCGGCTTCGCCGCCAGGCTGAGCGGGCAACCCCGAGCCGCCGCCGCCTTCGCGCGCATCGCCGCGACCTGGCCGGTGGCGTCCGGGAGCGTCGACACCCCGGCCCAGCGCGCCGACGCCGTGCGCCTCGCCCATCGCTTCGGTATCGGCACCCTCGACGAGGAGCCGCAGCGCGCCTTCAGCTGGGACGGCCGGGTGATCCGCTGGCGCACCGAGGCCTCGGTCACCGTCCACGAAGTCGCCCACTGGCAGCTCTGCGCCCCCGAGCGCCGGGGCCTGCCCGATTTCGGCCTTGGCGCCGGCCCGGAGTCGGGACTGAAGGAGATCGCCGACGCCGCCCTCGCGGTCGGCCCGGAGCAGCGCGAGCATGAGGAGGTGCTGACCTCTCTCCTCGGCATTCTCTGGGAGGCCGAACTGGGTCATCCTGCGATCCTGGCCTTTCTCGAGCAGAACTGGCTGGAGGGCGCCGAACGGCCATCGACCGTCGCCTTTTTCGTCGAGCGGCTGGAAGAACTCTCTGCGCGCGGGCTGGTCGATGCCGGGGGCCGTCCCTGCCCGCCGCCACAGCCGCTCTCGCAGGCGGCCTGACGACAAACTCGAATCACCGGTCGACGACCCCCGGTATGACCGTGCTATGACAACCCGGACCAACGGCTTGGTACGGACGTCGCGATGTGCTCTCTTAATCTCGGTTTCGGTCTCGGCTTCACCGACCTCTATGAGTCTGCCGGCCTTGCCCGGGTCGATCATGTCTTTCTCGGCCATCTGGCGGACGTCGACGGCGGGCTGGCGGAGCGGCTGTTCGCGGCGCGCCGCGCCACCGACGGACTCGACGCCAAGACCGAAAGCCAGTTGCTGCTGGATCTCGCCCCCCACCTGGGCGATTTCATCGGCCTCCTGTTCGGCATCAGTGGCGAGATCACGGCGCTCTCCCAGCGGTACAACGATCTGGCGCCGCTCTACGCCTGCAAACGCCTCTTCGTGCAGCGCCGGGTGGCCAAGACCTTCAAGGCCGAACAGGCGGCGGGGTTCGACGGCGACAGCCTGACCGCCTCTCTCGCCGCCCTGATCGGCGACGACATCACCGAGCTTGGCTTCGCCCGCCGGGTCACCGCCTGGAGCGCCGACGAGGCGACCCATGCCGAGGCCCTGGCGATCGCCGAACGCTATGCCGCCTGGGCGCTGCACGCCCCGGCCGGCCGGGCCCGCCATGGCCGCGGCATCCTGTTCCAGGTCCCGCCCCGGACCGACGCCGCGGCGCTGGTGCCGGTGGAAGCGGTGGAGATCGACGGCGTCGCGGCGATGCGGCTGCCCGAGCACGATCGGCGCCCGCGCGACGGCTTCGACCTCACCGATCCCGGCACCGACCTTGCGGGCGCGCTCGATCAGGCCAATTACTGCATTCTCTGCCACCATCAGGGCAAGGACAGCTGCTCGAAGGGCCTGACCGACCGCAAGACCGGCGCCTTCCAGAAGAGTCCCTTCGGCGTCCCGCTCAGCGGCTGCCCGCTCGAAGAGAAGATTTCCGAGCTGCATTCGGCGATGACCGCCGGCCAGCCGCTGGGCGCGCTCGCGATCACGGTGATCGACAACCCGCTGACCGCCGGCACCGGCCACCGCATCTGCAACGATTGCATGAAGGCCTGCATCTATCAGAAGCAGAAGCCGGTCGACATTCCCCAGGCCGAGACCCGCAATCTCAAGGAAGTGCTGGAACTGCCCTGGGGCTTTGAGATTTACAGCCTGCTGACCCGCTGGAATCCGCTCAATCTGCGCCGGCCGGTCGCCCGTCCGCCGTCGGGCTATAAGGTGCTGGTGGTCGGGCTGGGGCCGGCGGGTTACACCCTCTCCCACTATCTGCTCAACGAAGGCCACACCATCGTCGGCGTCGACGGCCTCAAGATCGAGCCGCTGCCCGCGGATCTCTCGGGCGTGCTGCCCTCGGGCGAGCGGGTGCAGTTCCGGCCGATCCGCAAGGTCGACGACCTATACGACCGCCTCGACGAGCGGGTGATGGCCGGCTTCGGCGGCGTCGCCGAATACGGCATCACGGTGCGCTGGAACAAGAATTTCCTCAAGATCATCCGCCTGCTGCTGGAACGGCGGGCGGCGATGACCATCATCGGCGGCGTCCGCTTTGGCGGCACCCTCTCGATCGAGGACGCCTTTGCCGCCGGCTTCGATCACATCGCGCTGTGCGCCGGGGCCGGCCGGCCAACCGTGATTCCGATGAAGAACGGCCTCGCGCGGGGTGTCCGTCAGGCCTCCGACTTCCTGATGGCACTGCAGCTCACCGGCGCCGCCAAGGCCGACTCTCTGGCCAATCTCCAGGTACAACTTCCGATTGTGGTCATCGGCGGCGGCCTGACCGCGATCGACACCGCCACCGAGTCGCTGGCCTATTATCCGGTGCAGGTCGAAAAGTTCCTCAGCCGCTATCACATACTGGTCGCCGCTTCGGGCGCCGACGCCGTGCGCGCCCGCTGGACCGAGGAGGAACGCGGCGTTGCCGACACCTTCATCGCCCATGCCCAGGCCCTCCGGGCCGAACGCGCCGCCGCCGCCGCCGAAGGCCGGGCGCCCCGGTTGCAGGCCCTGCTCGACAGCTGGGGCGGCTCGACCGTCGCCTATCGCCGCCGCCTGATCGATTCGCCGAGCTACACCCTCAATCACGAAGAGGTGGCGCTGGCGATGGAGGAAGGCATCCGCTTCGTCGAGCTGGCCACTCCGACCGAGGTCGTCACCGACAGCTTCGGCCACGCCGCGGCCCTCAGGCTCAAGACCAGCGACGGCCGCGAGATCACCCTGCCCGCCCGCACCGTGCTGGTGGCGGCGGGCACCCAGCCCAACACCGTGCTCGCCCGCGAGACCCCGGGCCTCCTGGAACTCGACGGCAAATATTACCGGGCGCTCGACGAGCAGGGCAACCAGATCCGCCCCGAGGCCTCGCCCAAGCCGGCCAAGGTCGCGGTGCTGACCGCCGAGACTCACGATGGCCGCTGCATCTCGTTCTTCGGCGATCTCCACCCCTCGTTCGCCGGCAATGTCGTGCGCGCCATGGCCGGCGCCCGCAAGGGCTTTGCCGTGGTCAGCCGGACGCTGGCCCGGCGCGAGCCGACTCCGGTGGCGCCCGCGGATCTGGTCGCCGCGCTTAACCGCGATCTCAGGCCGGTGGTCCACGAGATCAACCGCCTGACTCCGAGCATCATCGAGGTGGTGGTGCGCGCCCCGCGGGCCGCCGCCGCCTTCCGGCCCGGCCAGTTTTACCGCTTGCAGAACTTCGAGGTTCTGGCGCCCCGGATCGAGGGGCCGCTTTATGAGGCGACCACCCTCGCGATGGAAGGGCTGGCCCTGACCGGCGCCTGGGTCGACAAGGGCAGAGGCCTGCTGTCGACCATCGTGCTCGAGATGGGCGGGTCCTCGAACCTCTGCGCGTTGCTGAAGCAGGGCGAACCCGTGGTGCTGATGGGGCCGACCGGCACGCCGACCGAGATTCCCGAAGGCGAGACCGTCTGCCTGATCGGCGGCGGCCTCGGCAACGCCGTGCTGTTCTCGATCGGGCAGGCGATGCGGGCGCGCGGTTGCCGGGTGATCTACTTCGCCGGCTACAAGACTCTGGCCGACCGCTTCAAGATCGACCAGATCGAGGCCGCCGCCGATCTCGTGGTCTGGTGCTCCGACGAGGCGCCGGGCTTCAGCCCCGACCGCCCCGGGGACCGCAGCTTTGTCGGCAATATGGTCGAGGCGCTGCACGCCTACGCCAGCGGTGCGCTCGGGGCTACCGGGATTCCGCTTGACGCCGTCGACCGCCTGATCGTGATCGGCTCCGACCGCATGATGTCGGCGGTGGGCGCGGCCCGCCACACTCTGCTGCGGCCGTTCCTCAAGCCCGATCACGAGGCGATCGGTTCGATCAACTCGCCGATGCAGTGCATGATGAAGGAAATCTGTGCCCAGTGCCTTCAGCTGCACCGGGATCCGCTCACCGGCGAAGAAACGGTGGTCTTCACCTGCAACAACCAGGATCAGCCGCTGGATCTGGTCGATTTCCGCAGCCTGCGCGAGCGGCTGGGCCAGAACGGCACCCAGGAGAAGCTGGTCGTCCAGTGGATCGAGCATTGCCTCGGCCGGATGGCGCTCAAACGCCTGGTGGTGTAGGGCGAATCCCTGATAAGCCGACGCAACGGGCTTGACAGAGACGCAGGGTTCGGGGCACTTGAACTGATTTCGCGGTCGGGTCGGAGCATCCCCATTGACCTATGATCCTACCTCTTACACTCAGACCCAGGAGATCGGCTTTTTCGAGCGGGTCGGCGCCTCGCTGATCGGAATTCCGCTCGGCATCCTGCTGATCTTCTTTCCGATCTCGATCCTGTGGTGGAACGAGGGCCGCAATGTCGAGGCCCAACAGGCCATCGAGCAGGCGCTGGCCCGGGTGGTCACGGTGCCGCCGGCCCCGCTCTCGCCCGCCAACGAGGGCAAGCTGGTTCACGTCATCGGCACCGCCACCGCCTCGGGCGTCACCGACAGCGCCATGGGCGCCGGCCTGCCCGGTTTGCTACTGGTCGAACGCCGGGTCGAGATGTATCAGTGGCGCGAGCGCAAGAGCCAGCAGACCAAGGACAATTGGGGGGGCAGCCAGACCGTCACCACCCAGGTCAACTATGACAAGGTCTGGAGTTCGACCGGGCTCGATTCGCGGTTCTTCCGCGTCCCCCAGGGCCACGCCAATCCGCCGATGCTGCTGACCCCGGCGATGATCCCCGCCGAGGATGCTAGGCTCGGCGCCTTCCGGCTCGGGCCGAACACCCTCGGAGCGCTAACCCGCACCAGTCTGATGCGCGGCGGCGACGGCAGTTCGGTGGCGTTCGAGGTTGGCGACGGCTTCGGCTCGCTGCCCGACGGCTTCGTGCCGGTGCGGCCGGAGCGGACGCCGCCCGGCTACCGCTTCGACGCCAACGGCGGCCTTTATCGGGGCGACAATCCCAAGACGCCGGCGATCGGCGATATCCGGGTCTCCTATGTTGGCGTGCCCGCCGGCCGGCTGCTGACCGTGGTCGGCAAGCAGAGCGGCGAAGGCTTCACCGACTACCCGGTGGCCCGCGGCTATACCATCCAGTTGGCCGCGGTCGGTGAACGCAGCGCCGAGTCCCTGCTCGACGATCAGGCGGCGCGGGAAGCCACCCTGACCTGGCTGATGCGACTCGGCGGCGTTCTGCTGATGTGGATCGGCTTCATGCTGCTGCTGGGACCGCTGGCCGCGCTGGTCAGCGTCGTGCCGGTATTCGCCACCCTGGCCGAGGGCCTGACCGCGGTCACCGCCTTCTTCCTGGCCCTGATGCTCGGCATGATCACGATCGCCGCGGCGTGGCTGCTGGTTCATCCGGTGTTTTCGATCATCACCATCCTGCTGGCGCTGCTGATCGGCGGCGGCGCCCTCTATCTGCGAAGGGCCTGAGCCGCCGATGCCGAAGCGTCCGCCCCTTGCCCGCTTGCGCAATCCCCTGCTGGTGTTCGGGCTGGTGCTGGCACTGGCGCTGGCGCCGCTCGCCGCCGGGACCCCCGCCGTGGCCGCCGATCCCGCCGCCACGGCTGCCGCCGCCAAGTCCCAGCCGGCGATCGACCGCAGTCTGGTGCTGCTCGGCTGCATGACCGGCTTGGCCATCGGCACGATTTCGCTGGTACTGCCGCCGACCTCGGCCTGGGTCGCGGCCGGCGTCTGGGCCGGCGGTCTCGGCACCATGATCGTGCGCGCCGGGGCCGGTTGCATCTATGGCGGGCTGGGCGGTGCCGTGGCCTCTCTGGCCCGGGCGCTGGTGCGCTGGGCCGATGCCAGTTGGCGCGCCATGAAAGGGCGGCCGGAGCCGCGGCCGCTGGCCATCGAAGGTGTCAGCGGCAGTTGAGGGAACCCGGCCCGCGCTGGCCGGCGATGCCGCTGCGGTTATCGGGCCAGCCGCTTGCCGTGACTGTCGGCAAGGCGCACAACTGCCTGTTCAGCCTGCCCGACGTGCTTGAAGACCCGACGATCGAGAGAGCGGAAGGCGCCGTCCGCGGCAAAAAACACGAAGCCACCCTGTTCAGCCACCACGATGCCGGCCGAACGGCCCTGGACCTCGATGGCGAACGCTTGTGCTGCGGACATCCCCTTCCCCCGACTTCCAGCTGTTTCGCTCCCGAACCACCGATGTTTTCCCGGCGTTGCGGTGGGGAGTTTCACTCATGCCTATCCGGTTAAGACATACACCCACTACATGTGGGATGTATCCAGTC
>JBAXPR010000106.1:0-12294 GCA_037132135.1 Rhodospirillaceae bacterium | reverse complement strand
AGAGATCGCCCATCAACTGGCACAGGGTGTTCGCGGAAAACGGCGTCCGCTTCTGGGTCATCAGCAGCGGGCGGTCCTGCTTCACGGTGTCGCCCAGCGTGCCCCTATACCGCTCGATCTCCCGCCGCAGACGGTCCGACACGAACACCACCCGCGCGTGCCCCCCTTTGGTGATGGTGCTGGACAGCCTGATCTGGCTGCGCACCGTCCGGCCATCGGCTTCGAACACGTCGCCCACGGTGAGGCCGGCGATTTCACCCACCCTCATTCCGGCCTGATAACTCAAAATGAATGCAATCCGGTTTCGAGCAGCGTGCTTAGTCTGTGCCACGACAGCAAGGATACGCTTCTGCTCGGCATCAGTTAATACGCGGGCTTGAGACATCGCAAACCTCATTTATTGCTGTGTTTACCTACCATCTATTATGTTTCCAGGTTGGGAGAAGGTCAAACGAAGGTTGAAGCCCAGCGTTTGTGCGGGTTTCGGGCGAAACCTCATCTTATGTGCATTATGTGAGGTTTCTGGATTGGATGGGTTTAGCGATTCCAGGTACGGCGTAAAGGTCTGAAATGTGACCCGATACACGGCTTTGCAGGTGCTTGGCGGGAGTGCCTGCGATCGTTTGAACAGGTCGGGGACAAGGGCGCCAAACCCTCAGCGAGCACTGAGAGCGACGCTGACCGGCGGAAATGGAACGTGGCCCTTGATCACCGTCAAGGTTCCAGGAGGGTGCGTCAGGCTAACTACGTCGTAGACAGCCCAGCAGACTTACCGGCTATCGACAGAATGAGACACCCATGGCCTTCACAAATAGGGCAGGCATAGCCAGAACCATGGCGCTCCGGATCATTATGGCCTCGCCGTTCCGGCTCTTTTTTCTGCTAGCCGGCGGCTTCGCGCTAGTGGCGATGATCCCGTGGCTCGCTCTGTTGACAGAGCACTTCACCTGGGAAGGGGCGATGGCTCCCGCCGTCTGGCACGGCCATGAAATGATTTTCGGTTACACCGTGGCGGTGATCGCTGGCTTCCTGTTGACCGCCGTTGCCGATTGGACCGAGACTCCGGTTTGCTCCGGCCGCCCCCTTGCCATTCTCGGCTTGCTCTGGCTGCTGGGCCGACTGGGAATGACTCTCGCGCCGTCGCCCTGGGTAGCCATGGTCGCCGACCTCCTGTTCCTGCCCGCTCTAATCGTTACGGTATCGGGACCACTGATCCGCACCGGCAATCGGCGCCAGGGCCTGCTGATGGCCGCGCTGGCCGCGTTGGTCGTCGCTGACGCCGCCATTCACCTGGAAAGCCAGGGCGTCATCAAAGGTGATGTCTTCGTTGGCCTGACTACGGTCGTCGATCTGGTGATGATACCAATCGGAGTGATTGGAGGCCGGATCATTCCCGCCTTCACCGGCAACGTCCTGCGGCGGCGGGGCGAATCCGACTTGCCGCGGACACGGCCCTGGGTTGAGCGAGTCGCGGTGCTGTCGCTGTTTCTGGTCGCAGCACTCGACCTCTCGCCGGTGCCGACCGCAGTGACCGGGTTGGCGGCGTTTGTGGCGGGCGCGGTGCACGCGGTGCGACTCTCGGGCTGGCGTGGCCTGCGTACCCTCGGCCAGCCGATCCTCTTCGTGCTCCATCTCGGCTATGGCTGGCTGGTCGTGGGGCTGTGGCTCAAGGCGCTGGCTGCCTTCTTCACGGCGATACAGCCGACGGCGGCTCTGCACGCCCTCACCATCGGCGCCGTCGGCACCCTCACCATTGGCGTGATGACCCGTGTCTCGCGCGGACATACCGGGCGGACGATCATCGCTGGTCCCTTTGCCGTCGCCGCTTACGTGCTGCTAACCGCCGCAGCCTTGGCGCGGGTGGCGGGGCCCTCTCTGTGGCCCGACGGGACCGCCTTCGCGCTGACACTGGCGGGCGGATTCTGGCTCGCGGCATTTGTCGCCTTCCTCGCCGATCAGATCGGCATCCTGACGCACCCTCGAATCGACGGCCGTCCGGGCTGAAAAATGCCTCGCCCAAACCGCCAGTGACGGCTTGAAGGCGCTGGAATAATTGTATGAAAATTTTCCGCCCCGTTTCCCGCACTTCTGGTTTAGTGCCGGGAAATTTGAATCGCGGTGCAGACCATGGTAATTACGCTGGGGCGGAATGTCCATATAACATGGTAATCCATGCATGGATTATGGGCATCATGACCGATGCTGGAAAAATATATTTATTGAATATTTTCATCCAGCCAAGCCCGACTTGACGAGCGTCAATGTCCATGACCCTGGGTGGAGGTAGCGTTTATGCCGTTCCGCTCCGGGTGCGACGACACACACGATCTCAGGTCGCGGACGAGCCCCGAACCAGATGATGCAGGATTACGGCCTTGAGCCAACGTCACGATCATAGCTGGACTAGCCCCCCCGCCCGCGTGGTCCGGATCGGCCGCATCCTCGCGCTCCTGCTGCTGGCGATTACACTGTCCTGGTCGGCCGCCGCAGGTGCCGTCGGCAGGCTTGCCGACTTTCTGCCCAGGGTGCTGCCGGCTGATCTGATCCCAGGCGCCGATCGCTTCGGTCCGATAGAGGGAATGCCGCCGGCCGCGGGTGTGTTCCGGGGTGACCAGTTGCTCGGCTATGCCTTCGTCAACGGCGATGTCGTCAACGCCACGGGCTATTCGGGTAAGCCGATCGAGATTCTGGTCGGGCTCGACACAAAAGGGGTGATCCGCGGAGGCCGGTTGGTCGAGCATCACGAGCCGATCGTACTGGTGGGCATTCCCGTCGCCAAGGTCGTGGCCTTTATCGATGGCTATGTCGGCTTCAACGTCCTGGAGACCGCGGGCAAAGTCGCCGATAAGCCGCCGGTCGACCTGATCAGCGGCGCCACCGTCAGCACCATCGTGATCGGCGAGAGCATGGTACGGTCGGCGCTCAAGGTGGCGCGCTCGCGCGGGCTGGGAAGCGGCGGCGCCTCGGTGGCAGGGGCCGCCGAAACCGTAATCCGCCGGGTCGATTCCGAACGCACCGCCGTCGAGGATTGGCAGACCCTGACCGGAGGTGGCGCCGTCCGACGCTTGCTGCTGTCGGTGGGGGACGTCAATCGTGCCTTCGAGCATTCGGGCAACGCCGAGGCGATAGCGCGGCCGGAACCGGGAGCTCCCGACGATACATTCATCGACATCTTTCTTGCGGACGTGAGTTCACCCGCCATCGGGCGCAGCCTGCTTGGCGACGGCGAGTACGCCAATCTGATCGCGCGCCTCAAACCCGGTCAGGCGGCGCTGGTGATCGCTGGTGCTGGCCGCTACTCGTTCCGGGGCACCGGCTTTGTGCGCGGCGGCATCTTCGACCGCATCCAGCTCATCCAGGGCGAGGACAGCCTGCTGTTCCACGACCGCGACTACAAGCGCCTGGGCGCGCTTGCCGCCGTCGGCGCCCCGAGCTTCGACGAGATCGGGCTTTATGTGGTGCCCACCACCGTGCCGTTCGATCCGGCTGCCCCATGGCGGCTGCAACTGCTGGTCCAGCGTCAGGTCGGGGCCTTGCAGCGGGCTTTCCTGACCTTCGAGGCCGACTACGTCCTGCCCGACCGCTATCTCAAGATCGAGCGGAAGGCAGCGCCGGCTGCCGTGCCGGTGACCGCCACGCCATCCGCCGCCCCCCCCGCCGCGGTGACGGACGAACCTGCCGAGGTGCCGCTGTGGCAAAGGCTGTGGCTGGGCCGGGCGGTGGATATCGCCATTCTCGCCGTTGCCCTGTTTGCGCTGACCGCTCTCTATTTCTTTCAGAATTTGGTGGTGGTGCGCCCCCGGCTGCACCGGGCGCTGCGGTTGGGCTTCCTCACCTTCACCCTGCTTTGGCTCGGCTGGTTTGCCACGGCCCAGCTCTCGGTGGTCAATGTTTTGACCTTCATCAACAGCCTGATCGGCGGCTTTTCCTGGACCAACTTCCTGCTCGACCCGCTGATCTTCATCCTGTGGTTCGGGGTGGCGGCGGCGCTGATCCTGTGGGGCCGCGGCGTGTTCTGCGGTTGGCTGTGTCCGTTCGGTGCGCTTCAGGAGTTGCTGAATCAGGCGGCGCGCTATTTCAAGGTGCCGCAGGTGCGCCTGCCCTGGGGTCTGCACGAGCGGCTGTGGGCGATAAAATATTTGGTGTTCCTGGCGCTGTTCGGGCTGTCGCTGCACTCGCTCGCCCTGGCCGAGCGCGCCGCCGAGATCGAGCCTTTCAAGACGGCAATCATCCTGCACTTTCAACGCGACTGGCCGTTCGTGGCCTTCGCCTTGCTGCTGCTGGTGGCCGGGCTGTTCATCGAGCGCTTCTTCTGCCGCTATCTCTGCCCGCTGGGGGCGGCGCTGGCCATTCCGGCGAAGCTTCGGGTGTTCGACTGGCTGCGCCGGCACAAGGAGTGCGGCAGCCCGTGTCAGCGCTGCGCCCGCGAATGCCCGGTCGAGGCCATTCACCCCGAGGGGAATATCAACCCCAACGAGTGCATCCAGTGCATGAACTGCCAGGTCCTCTACTGGCACGAGCATAATTGTCCGGCAATGATTCAGCGCCGCCTCAAGCGCGAAAAGCGCGAGGCCCTGAGTTCGCCGGTCTCCCGGAGCGACGTTTCCAGTCGTGGCAACCAGTGTGATGGCAACCCAAGGAGTGGCGAGCATGTCTGAAGACGTGAAAAGCAAGACAGCGGTAAGCCGGCGTGATCTGCTGGGAGGGACCGCGACCGTCGCGGCGATGGCTGGTCTAGCCGGTGCCGGAGTGGTCGGCGGGGTCGCCCTGAGCGGGGGCGGCGAGGCTCAGGCGGCAACCACGCCCAACCGGGCCGAAGTCAAACCCGGCGATCTCGACGAGTATTATTGCTTCCACAGCGGCGGCCAGTCGGGCGAGGTCCGGATCGTCGGCCTGCCGTCGATGCGCGAGCTGATCCGGATTCCGGTGTTCAACCGCTGCTCCGCCACCGGCTGGGGCCAGACCAACGAGTCCAAGAAGATTCTCGCCGACGGCCTGCTGGCGGAGACCAAGGCCTTCCAGGCCAAGCACGGCATCTTCCTCAACGGCGACGCCCACCATCCCCACGTTTCGTTCACCGACGGCACCTACGACGGCCGCTACATTTTCGTCAACGACAAGGCCAACGCCCGCATCGCCCGCATCCGCGGTGACGTCATGCGCGTCGACAAGATCATCGAAATCCCCAACGCCCGCGACGTTCACGGGCTCCGGCTGCAGAAATATCCGCGCACCGGCTACGTCTTCTGCTGCGGCGAACATCTGGTGCCGATGCCGGTCAACGACGGCAAGATTCTCGACGACCCCAAGAAGTATCACTGCGTCTACACCGCAGTGGACGGCGACACCATGAAGGTGGCGTGGCAGGTACTGGTCGACGGCAACCTCGACAACACCGACGCCGACTATCAGGGCAAGTATGCCTTCGCCACCTGCTACAATTCCGAAGGCGGCATGACCACGGCCGAAATGACCGCCGCCGAGCAGGATTGGGCGGTGGTCTTCAACATCAAGCGCATCGAGGCGGCGGTCAAGGCCGGCCAATGCGAAATCTGGAACGGCGTGCCGGTGGTCGACGGCCGTCACGGCTCCAAGCTTACCCGCTACATCCCGGTGCCCAACAATCCCCACGGCTGCAACACCGCCCCCGACGGCATTCACGTCACCTTCAACGGCAAGCTGTCGCCGACGGTGACGGTGATCGACGTCCGCCTGCTCGACGATCTCTTCGAGGACAAGCTGAAGCCGCGGGACGTCGTGGTCGCCGAGCCCAAGCTGGGCCTCGGGCCATTGCACACCGCCTACGACGGCAAGGGCAACGCCTTCACCACCCTGTTCCTCGACAGTCAGGTGGTGAAGTGGAACATCGACAAGGCCAAGCGCGCCTTCAAGGGCGAGAAGGTCGATCCGATCCTCCAGAAGATCGACGTCCAGTACCAGCCGGGCCACAACCACGCCTCCATGAGCGAGACCAAGGAGGCCGACGGCAAGTGGCTGATCTCTCTCAATAAGTTCTCGAAGGACCGCTTCCTCAACGTCGGCCCGCTCAAGCCCGAGAACGACCAGCTCATCGACATCTCCGGCGACGAGATGAAGGTGGTCCACGACGGCCCCAGCTTTGCCGAACCCCACGATACCGAGATCGTCCACCGCTCGAAGATCAACCCGGTCAACGTCTTCAAGCGCGACGACCCGATGTGGGAAGAGGCTCGCCAGTGGGCGAAGAAGGATGGCGTCGATCTCGACAACGCCGAGCATGTCATCCGCGACGGCAACAAGGTCCGGGTCTACATGGTGACGCGGGCGCCGGCCTTCAGCCTGGAGAAATTCACGGTCAAGCAGGGCGACGAGGTCACGGTGATCATCTCCAACATGGATGACGTCGACGATCTCTCTCACGGTTTCATCGTGCAGAATCATGGCGTCTGCATGGAGATCGCGCCCCAGGCCACCGCTTCGGTGACGTTCATTGCCGACCGGCCGGGTGTTCACTGGTTCTACTGCACCTGGTTCTGCCACGCCCTCCACATGGAGATGGCCGGACGCATGCTGGTCGAACCGGCGTAACCAAGAAAGTGACGGCGATGACGGCGGTGCTGCGGTGCGGTTTCGGGGTCTCGGCCGGGGTGGTTGCCCTGGCGCTGACTCTGGCCGCGCCGGCCGCCGCCGCCACCGTCGCTGTTCTTCCCGGTGCGTTGGTGGGCGCGGTGGGGGCCGCGGCACCCGGGGATGTGCTGGTGCTGGCGCCGGGAGTCCATGCCGGGCCGGTGGTGATCGAAAAGCCGCTGACGCTTCAGGGACTGCCGGGCGCCATCCTTGATGGCGGCGGCACCGGTCAGGTGATCCGCATCCTGGCCCCCGACGTGGTGATCCGGGGGCTGACCGTGCGCAACTCCGGCATCATCCTACCCGACCGCGACGCCGGTATTTTCGTGGGCAAGGAAGGCGACCGGGCGCTGATCGTCGGTAACACCCTCGAGCACAATCTAATCGGCGTCGATCTCTGGGGGCCGCATGACGCGGTGGTGCGCGGCAACCGGGTTTCCGGCCGCACCGACCTCCGGGTCAACGAGCGCGGCAACGACATCCAGCTCTGGAATTCGCCGGGCTCGCAGGTAATCGGCAACGATATACGCTGGGGCCGCGACGGCATCTTCACCAATGTCAGCCGCAACAACCGCTTCGAGAGCAATCGTATTCAGGAGGTCCGTTACGCTGTCCACTACATGTACACCCAGAACAGTACGGTGATCGGCAACCTCTCCAGCGGCAACGACATCGGCTACGCCATCATGTTTTCCGACAATCTGGTGGTGCGCGGCAATCTTTCGGAGAACGACCACGCCCACGGCATGGTCTTCAACTACGCCAACAGCTCGACCATCGAACATAACATCGTGCGGGGCGGCGGCGAAAAATGCGTCTTCATCTATAACGCCAACAAGAACAGCTTCTTCGACAACCGCTTCGAAGATTGCGAGATCGGCATCCACTTCACCGCCGGCTCGGAACGCAACCGCATCGCCGGCAATGCCTTTGTCAACAATCGCAATCAGGTGATGTACGTCGGCACCGTCTCGCTCGACTGGTCGTGGCAGGGGCGCGGCAATTACTGGTCCGACAATCCCGCCTTCGATCTCAACGATGACGGTATCGCCGACACCGCCTATCGGCCAAACGATCTGGTCGACCGGGTGGTCTGGACGTGGCCGGCGGCCAAGTTGTTGCTCAACAGCCCCGGCATTCAGGTCATTCGCTGGGCGCAGGCGCAGTTTCCCGCCCTCCACCCCGGTGGCGTCGTCGACAGCCGGCCGCTGATGGCCCCGCCCACCGTCGCCGAACCGGTGTTTCATCTTGAGGACCAGCCATGAGCGCCGAAGCCACCGTCACCCTGACCGGGGTCGCCAAACGCTACGGCACCCTCACCGCCGTCTCGGAGGTCGATCTCTCCCTTGGTACGGGAGAGTGCATCGCCCTGGTCGGCCACAACGGCGCCGGAAAGAGCACGCTGATCAAGCTAATGCTCGGCCTGATCCGGCCGTCCGAAGGCACGGTGCGGGTGCTGGGCGATGATCCGGCGGCCAGCCGGGCGGTGCGTGGCAAAGCCGGCATCGGCTTCCTGCCCGAGAACGTCGCCTTCCCTCCCGCCATGACCGGCCTGGAACTCCTCAGCTTTTACGCCCGGCTCAAGGGCGAACCGACCGCCGGGCTCAAGGACCTGCTGGCACGGGTCGGCCTCGCCGAGGCGGCGGGTCGGCGGGTCGGCGGCTATTCCAAGGGCATGCGCCAGCGGCTCGGGCTGGCCCAGGCGCTTTTGGGCGCCCCGCGGGTGCTGCTGCTCGACGAGCCGACCACCGGGCTCGACCCCGAACTGCGCCGCCAGTTCTATGAGATCGTGCGGACGTTGCGCGACGGCGGCGCCACCGTGCTCTTGTCCTCCCACGCCCTGACCGAACTGGAAGAGCGCGCCGACCGGGTGGTGGTGATGAACCGGGGCCGCATGGTCGCTGGCGGCACCATGGCCGAACTGCGCGGTCTGGTCGACCTGCCGGTGCGCATTCTGCTGCGGGTGCCCGACAACTCCCTGGAGGCGCTGGCCGGACTGGCGGGCTCGCGCCGGGTCAACGGTCATATCGTCGAAATCACCTGCCGCCATCACGACAAGATGGCCACCCTGCGCCGGATCACCGAGCTGCCGCTAGCCATCGACGATCTCGAAATCATGCTGCCGACTCTCGACGAGCTTTACGCCACCTTCATGGAACGGGAGGCGCCGCGATGATCACCATCCTGATCCTGGCCGCCAATGAAATCCGCTCGGGCCTGCGCAACCGCTGGGTGGTGGCGACGACGCTGCTGATGGCGGCGCTGGCCCTCACCCTGGCCTTCCTCGGCAGCGCTCCCACCGGCAATGTCGGAGTCGGCGCCTTGGCGGTGACCGTGGTCAGCCTCTCTAGCCTGACCATCTTTCTGCTGCCGCTGATCGCGCTGCTGCTCTCCTACGATGCCGTGGTCGGCGAAGTCGAGCGCGGGACGCTGATTTTGCTGCTCAGCTATCCAGTCGGACGCGGACAAGTCGTGCTGGGCAAGTTCCTCGGCCACACCGCGATCTTGACCTTCGCGACCGTGCTCGGTTACGGCGCCGCCGGGGTGGCGCTGGTCGCCTCCAGCGGGCCGGCCGATGCCGGGGCGTGGCACGCCTTTCTGGCCATGATCGGCTCCAGTGTCCTGCTCGGCGCCGCCTTCACCGCGCTCGGCTATCTGATCAGCGTCGCGGCGCGGGATCGCGGTACCGCCGCCGGGTTGGCCATTGGCGTCTGGCTCGGGCTGGTGCTGCTCTACGACATGGGGCTGCTCGGGGCGCTGGTCGCCGACCACGGGCGCTTTCTCTCGGTGCCGGTGGTCAACGCCCTGCTGCTGATCAACCCCACCGACGTCTATCGGCTGTTTAATCTCAGCGGTTTTTCCGATGTTGGCCGCTTCGCCGGCATGGCCGGGCTGACTGGGCAACTCCAGGTTTCGTCAGGAGCGCTGCTGTCGGCTCTGGCGGCCTGGGTGGCGATGCCGCTGCTTGTCGCGACACTGCTGTTTCAACGGAGGCAGTTCTGATGATCCGCACCCTGATGCCGCACACATCGCGTTGGCTGCTGCTCGCCGGCCTGCTGCTCGCCGGTTGCACGCAGGATGCTGCGCCGCCGCCGCCGCCCCAAGAAGTCGGCGACGCTGCCTCCGGGCATTATTGTGGTATGCCACTGGCCGAGCATCCCGGCCCCAAGGGGCAAGTGTTCCTGAAAAGCGTGCCGGGCAAGCCTGTGTGGTTCACCTCTGTGCGCGACGCCGTGGCCTTCACCCTGCTGCCCGAGGAACCCAAGGACATCGCCGCCATCTACGTCAACGATATGGGCCGGGCAAAAAACTGGAGTCAGCCGGAAACCGGAACCTGGATCGAGGCGCGTCAGGCATGGTTCGTGATCGCGAGCAGCCGTAACGGCGGCATGGGCGCCCCAGAGGCGATTCCCTTCGGCACCCAGTTGGCGGCCAAAGCCTTCCGCGACGCCAACGGGGGGCGTCTGGTGCGGTTCGCGGAGATTCCCCGCGACTACGTCCTCGGTGACGGGAAAGGACTGCTGCCATGAGTTCAGCCACGACCAGCCGCCGCCGCTTCATCGGCATCAGCGCCGCCGCCGCCGGTCTCGCTCTGCTACCCTTCGGTCCTCGCCCGGGATGGGCCGAGACTAAATCCTTGCGGGTCTGGCGTGGCTCGGCGCTCGGGGCCGATGCCTGCATCCAGCTTCACCACCCCGACGCCGAACGGCTGATCGCCATGTGCCTCGCCGAGATCGAGCGGTTGGAGACGGTGTTCAGCCTCTATCGTCCCGATTCAGCGCTATCCCGGCTCAATCGTGCCGGGGAACTGACCGCGCCGCCCTTCGATCTCGTGCGCCTGCTGTCGGAAAGCGCGGGCTTCAGCGCTCTTACCGATGGCGCCTTCGATCCAACGGTACAGCCGCTCTGGACCCTCTATGCCAACCACTTCGCCCGCCCCGACGCCGATCCCGAGGGACCGGCCGAAAGCGCGGTGCGCGAGGCGCTGGCGCGGATCGGCTGGCGCGGCGTGATTGTGGACGGCGATCGCATCGCTTTCGCCCGACCGGGCATGGCGCTGACCCTCAACGGCATTGCCCAGGGCTACATCACCGACCGGGTGATCGAGCGGCTGCGCGCCTCCGGGGTCGAGCGGGTGCTGGCCGATCTGGGCGAAACCCGGGCTCTCGGCCGCCATCCCGACGGCACTCCCTGGCGGATCGGTCTCGAAAGGCCGGGCCGGCGCCGTCAAGTTGCCCGCGTCGTCGATCTGGAAAACCGGGCGGTGTCGTCTTCGGGAGCCTACGGCACGGTGTTCGAGCCCAGCGGTCGCTTCAACCATCTGTTCGACCCGATGAGCGGGCGTTGCGGCGATCGCCAACTGGCGGTGTCGGTGGTTGCCGATACCGCGACCACGGCCGACGCTCTGTCCACCGCCTTCTGCTTCCTGCCGGGAGACCAGATGCGCGCGGTGCTGGCCCGCATCGGGGGAACGGCCTATGTCAGCCGGAACGACGACAGCCAAACCGTCTTGAACGGATAAGGGATGCTCGCGATGTCTTTGTTGGCCCAGGAGCCCGATGCCCCGGTCGCCACACTCGATGACTTGCTCGGCATCGCTGCGGCGATGGAGAGCGAGGCGGTGGGGCTCTACGCCGGGCTCGAAAGCGAGATGAGCCGCCAGGGTGCCGATGACGTCGCCGCGGTTTTTCGCCGGCTGGTGGCGATGGAGCAGTCCCATGTTGGAGCGGTTGCAGCGATCGGTCAGACGTTGCTCGGCCATGCGGTGACACCGTTTTCGGCGGGTGACGCCAGCGTCTGGCATCGGGTCATTCTGCCAACGGCCGACGAGGCGGCATCGACCGTACTGACGCCCTACCGCGCCCTCTCGATCGCCGTCCGCGCCGAGGAACGGGCCTTCGCCTTTTACAGCTATCTCGCGGCAGGAACTGCGGACCAGGCGCTGCGCCATCACGCCGAAGCCCTAGCCGCCGAGGAGCTTCAGCATGCCGCCCAACTGCGGATCGAGCGGCGCAAGGCTTATCACTGCGAATCCAGACGTCGGAGCCCGCCGATTCCCGACAGCCCGGAGGCGTTGACCGTTTTGGCCGGCGAGCTTCAGGCCGAGACCACGCGCACGATCGCCGCCCTGCCCGGGGGAGACGGCGTCAAAAGAAACCTGCGGGAGACGGTCCGCCTCCTCGAACGGCTCTACGACACCTACAACACCATCGCCGAACGGACCGACAGCGAAGCGGTGATGACCGCAGCGCTTTCCCTCGCCGAAACCGTGCTGCCCAAGCTCGCCCTGGCGCGTCAGCGCCTGATCACCACCCGTCCGGCGCCACAGGAAAGGCGCGCGCCGAAATAGCTTTGAGGAGCGGACAATCATGGGGTCTTTCAGTCTTTTTCACTGGCTGCTGGTGCTGGCGGTCATCCTGATCCTGTTCGGCGCCGGCAAATTGCCTTCGGTGATGGCCGACATGGCAAAGGGCATCAAAGCCTTCCGCTCTGGGCTCAAGGAGGAGGAGACACCAGCCGAGGCGCCACAGCCTCGGATACCGTAACGCACACAATTTCCAGAGTATTGCTCTCTTCACAAAACCATAGTCACAAGGAAACCCCAATGTCCAAGCCCACCGCCTTCCCGATGTTCCAGACCGACATCACCAAGATGCTCGCCGATTTTAAGGTGCCTGGCGTTGATTT
>JBAXPR010000105.1:0-12613 GCA_037132135.1 Rhodospirillaceae bacterium | reverse complement strand
TCCCGCCCACCGTCTTCCTGGTGCCGACCCTGGCCGTGTTCTGCTTCAAGGTCACGGCCAGCCTCTGGCTCTATCAGGCCCGGGTCAAATGCGGCTTTTGGGATAAGGTCGGCGCCGCCGTCGCCGGCATGGCGCTGACCCACACCGTCGGCCGCGCGGTCTGGCAGGGCCTGTTCACCTCGGGGCGGCCGTTCGTGCGCACGCCGAAATGCGAGAATCAGCCGGCGCTGATGCAGGGCCTGCTGATGGCCTCGGAAGAGGTCTCGCTGATGATCGGGCTGTGGCTCGCCGCCTTCGCCATCGTGCTGGTGTTCGGCCACGAGAACCGCGACGCCTTCATGTGGTCGGGACTGTTGGTGGTGCAGTCGCTGCCCTACCTCTCGGCGCTGGTCACCTCGATGATCAATGTCTTTCCGGGCATCACGCCGCGCCGCCGCCGCCACAGGTCCGTCCGGCCGGTCGAGGCTGCGGACTGAAGGCACCGGCCCGCCCGTTCGCATCTGCGAGAGCGGACTGGCGCCGGGCGGGTGTTCCTGATAATCTCTCAAATACCATGAACGAGACCCTGCCCGCCCCCCTCTCTCCGGTCCGTCCGGCCCGCCGCGCCACCGTCGAGCGCACGACCCGCGAGACCCGCATCCGCGTCGAGATCAATCTCGACGGCCGGGGCCATGCCGACATTCACACCGGCATCGGCTTCCTCGACCACATGCTGGAGCAGATCGCCCGCCACGGCCTGATCGATCTCGCCGTGCGCACCGAGGGCGACCTCCACATCGATGGCCACCACACCACCGAGGATACCGGCATCACCATCGGTCAGGCGGTGGCGCAGGCGCTGGGCGACCGCCGCGGCATCACCCGCTACGGCCACGCCTACACCCCGATGGACGAGACCCTGAGCCGCGTCGCCCTCGACCTCTCCAACCGGCCCTACCTGATCTGGAAGGTCGCTTTCCCCCGCGACAAGGTCGGCGAGATGGACACCGAGCTGTTTCGCGAGTGGTTCCAGGCGTTCGCCCAGGCCGCGGGCGCGACGCTGCACGTCGAGGCGCTTTATGGTGAAAACAGTCACCATCTCGTCGAAAGCTGTTACAAGGGGCTGGCCCGGGCGCTGCGGACCGCGATCGCGATCGACCCGCGGCAGGCTGACGTCGTGCCCTCGACCAAGGGCACCTTGAGCGCGGCACCGCCCCAGAGTTCCTGAACCCGCGGCTTGTTTGGAGACCCCACCTCTGTCTATCGTCGCCATCATCGATTACGGCTCGGGCAACCTGCGTTCCGCGGCCAAAGCCTTCGAGCGCGCCGCGCTCGACCACGGACTGGCCCGGGAAATCCGGGTTACCGCCGACGCCGCGGTTGTCCGCGAGGCCGACCATGTGGTGTTGCCCGGTGTCGGGGCCTTCGCCGACTGCAAGCGCGGTCTCGACGCCGTTCCCGGCATGCGGGAGGCGATGGAAGAGGCGGTGCTGCGGCGCGGCCAGCCGTTTCTCGGCATCTGCGTCGGCATGCAGTTGATGGCCGAGCGCGGCTTCGAGCATGGCGAGGCCGCGGGGCTGGGCTGGATTCCGGGCGACGTCGTGGCACTGAGGCCAGCCGACGCCCGGCTCAAGGTGCCGCACATGGGCTGGAACGACCTGACCCTCTTGCGCCGGCGTCATCCGGTGCTCTCGGGCCTGCCGGATCCGATGCACGGCTATTTCGTTCATTCCTACCATCTCCATTGCACCAACCCGGCTCATCGGCTGGCGGCGGTGGATTACGGGGGCGCGGTGGCGGCGGTGGTCGGCCGCGACAATCTGATCGGCACCCAGTTTCATCCCGAAAAAAGCCAGGCGGTGGGGTTGGCGCTGATCGCCAACTTCCTGCGCTGGCGGCCCTGAGCCATGGCAGACAGCGCCGTCATCCTCATCGAGCGCGTTGAGAAGCTGAAGCCCGCGGATCTGCACGACCTTGGCGACGCCGCCGAGCAGGCGATCCGCGAGGGCGGCGGCTTTGGCTGGCTCGACGCCCCCACCCGGGACCTGATGGAGCGTTTCTGGCGCGGCGTATTGCTGATTCCGGACCGCAGCCTGTTCGTCGGCCGGGTCGACGGCGTGATCGGCGGCTCGGTACAACTGGTCCGTCCGCCGCGCAACAACGAGGCTCAGAGCCACGCCGCCACCATCACCATGTGCTTCGTCGCCCCCTGGGCGCGGGGCCAGAAGCTGGCGCGGCGACTGGTCGAGGCCGCCGAAGCCGAGGCGCGCTGGGCCGGCTTCACCCTGCTCAACCTCGATGTCCGCGCCACCCAGGATGCCGCAGTGCACCTTTTTGAATCTTTAGGCTTTCTCTGCTGGGGCAGCCATCCATATTATGCCCGCGTACGCGGGCAAGCCATTGTCGGCCGCTACTACTACAAGGTGCTGAGCGCCGACAGCCAACAGGACGGACACCAGGAATGATTCTCTATCCCGCCATCGATCTCAAGGATGGTGCCTGCGTGCGGCTGGTGCGCGGCGTCATGGATCAGGCCACCGTGTTCAACACCGACCCCGGCGATCAGGCCCAGGCCTTCGAGGAGCAGGGCTTCGACTGGCTGCATCTGGTCGACCTCAACGGCGCCTTCGCCGGCCGGCCGGTCAACGCCGAGGCGGTGGACAAGGTGCTGGCCTCGATCACCATCCCGGTCCAGCTCGGCGGCGGCATCCGGACCATGGAAACCATCGAGGACTGGATCGAGCGCGGGGTCCGCCGCGTCATCCTCGGCACCGTCGCCCTCCATCAGCCCGAACTGGTCAAGGCGGCGTGCAAGCGTTATCCCGGCCGGATCGCGGTCGGCATCGACGCCCGCGAGGGCTTCGTCGCGGTTTCGGGCTGGTCCGAGTCGTCGACCGTGCGCGCCCTGGATCTGGCGCTGCGCTATGAGGACAGCGGCGTTGCCGCGATCATCTACACCGACATCAACCGCGATGGCGCGATGGGCGGCGTCAATGTCGAGGCCACCGCCGACCTCGCCTTCGCCCTGACCACGCCGGTGATCGCCTCGGGCGGCGTGTCGACCCTCGACGATCTCCGCGCCCTCAAGGCCGAAGAGCACACCGGGATCGAAGGCGTGATCGTCGGCCGCGCCCTTTACGACGGCCGCATCGACATCAAAGAGGCCCTCGCCCTGCTGTCGGGAAACCCCTGATGCTGAAAAGCCGCGTCATTCCCTGCCTCGACGTCAAGGACGGCCGGGTGGTCAAGGGGGTCAACTTCATCGACCTCGTCGATGCGGGCGATCCGGTGGAACAGGCGCGGGTCTACGACCGTGAGGGCGCCGACGAGCTGACCTTTCTCGACATCACCGCCAGCTCCGAGAATCGCGACACCCTCTTCGAGGTCGTGCGCCGCACCGCCGAACAGGTCTTCATGCCGCTGACCGTCGGCGGCGGCGTGCGCGCGGTCGAGGACATCCGCAAGCTGCTGCTGGCCGGCGCCGACAAGGTTTCGATCAACACCGCCGCCGTCCATCGCCCCGATCTGGTGCGCGAGGCGGCCGAGAAGTTCGGCAGCCAGTGCATCGTGGTGGCGATCGACGCCAAGCGCACCGGCCCCGGCCGCTGGGGCGTCTTCACCCATGGCGGCCGTATCGAGACTGGTCTCGATGCCGTCGACTGGGCCCGGCAGCTCACCGCGCTCGGGGCCGGCGAGGTGTTGCTGACCTCGATGGATCGCGACGGCACCCGCTCCGGCTTCGACCTCGACCTGACCCGGGCGATCGCCGACGCGGTCACCGTGCCGGTGATTGCCTCGGGCGGCGTCGGCACCCTCGAACACATGGTCGAAGGCATCCGCGACGGCCATGCCAGCGCCGTGCTCGCGGCCTCGATCTTCCATTTCGGCATGTTCTCGATCGCCCAGACCAAGACGGCCATGGCCGCGGCCGGCATTCCGGTTCGTCTCACTCCTGGCAAGGCGACCCACGATGGCTGACGGCAAGGGATCGGACAGCGGCAGGAGCGGCCCCGGCCCCGAGGTGCTCGACCGCCTTTACAAGACCGTGCTGTCGCGCCGGGGCGCCGATCCCGCCAGTTCCTATACCGCCAAGCTGTTCAGCCGCGGTACCGCCAAGATCGCCCAGAAGCTGGGCGAGGAAGCGGTGGAAACCGTGATCGAGGCCATCCGCGGCGACCGCGACAAGATCGCGGACGAATCGGCCGATCTCCTGTATCATCTCACCGTGCTGTGGGCCGACGCCCGGATCGACCCCGCCGAGATCTATGCCCGCCTCGCCGCTCGCGAGGGCACCAGCGGCATCGATGAAAAGAAGGCCCGCAAACCGGGCTGACCCACCACCGGCCAGGGAGGCGACCCGTGAGCGACCCCGTCTCGAGTTACGATCCCAGCAACATCTTCGCCCGCATCCTGCGCAAAGAGATTCCTTGCAAAAAAGTCTTTGAGGACGAGCACGTCCTGGCCTTTCACGACATCAATCCCCAGGCCCCGGTTCATGTCCTGGTGATTCCCAAGGGCGCCTATGTCAGTCTCGATGATTTTTCCGCCCGTGCCGGCGATGCCGAGATCGCCGCCCTGCTCCGCGCCGTCGGCACCATCGCCCGGCAGCTCGGCGTGGCCGAGAGCGGCTATCGCTTCCTGGCCAACACCGGCGTCAACGCCCACCAGGAAGTGCCGCATCTGCACATCCATCTCTTCGGCGGCCGCAAGATGGGGCCGATGCTGAGCCGCAAGAGTCCGGAGTGACCGTCCCGGCCGGCAGCGGATTTTTTTTCAGAGGAGCGGAGCGGATGATCGAAGACAGCCTCCTGGGCCTGAGCGCCGCCGGCTTCCACCGCATCGCCTATACCGACTGGGGCGATCCGGCCGCCGAGCGGGTGGTGATCTGCGTCCACGGCCTGACCCGCAACGGCCGCGACTTTGACCGTCTGGCGGAAAATCTGGCCGGGCGCGGCGCCCGCGTGGTCTGTCCTGACTTGGCCGGACGGGGCCGGAGCGACTGGCTGGCCTGCCCGCCCCTCTACACCGACCCGCAATCCTTCGCCGACATGACCGCCCTGATCGCCCGCGTGGGTGCGGCCGAGGTCGACTGGGTCGGGACCTCGATGGGCGGCCTGATCGGCATGGTGCTGGCAGCCCAGCCGAGGTCGCCGATCCGCCGGCTGGTGATCAACGATGTCGGCCCCTTCGTGCCCCGGGAGGCGCTGGAACGGATTGGCGATTATGTCTGCGCCGACCCGATCTTCGAGGACGTTGCCGGCGTCGAGGCTTATCTGCGCTTCCTTTACCCCGGTTTCGGCACCCTGCCCGATGAATGCTGGCGCGCCATGGCCGAGCATGGCCACCGCCGGCGCCCCGACGGCCGCTTCGGCCTCGCCTACGACCCCGGGATCGGGACGGCGCTCCGGGCCGGACCGATCAAGGATCTCGTGCTGTGGCCGATCTGGGATCAGATCCGCTGCCCGGTGCTGGCGCTGCGCGGCGAGACTTCGGACCTGTTGCAGCCTGAAACCGCACGCGAGATGGCGGCACGCGGTCCCAAGGCCCAGGTGGCCGAGATTCCCGGCACCGCCCACGCGCCCAGCCTGATGGTCGAGGACCAGATCGCCCTGATCGGCGACTTCCTGCTCGGCTGAGCGGGGGCTCGCGACTCGGAACGCCGGGTCAGAACTCGTCGAGATAGTTGACGCTGCGCGACAGCAGCCGCTCGATGATCTCGATCGTCTCGTCGATCATCACCAGCGTGCGGTCGAGGGCATCGGCGGTCTTGTCGTCGAGCGCCTGCTCCATCAGGATCTTGTTGAAAAAGTCGCGGGCGTCGGAAAAGTTTTTGCATTCGTTGGTGAGAACGTCGCGCGCGGTCAGCGATCCCGTCAGGGTCAGCGGCGGATTGCCGACGAATTTGCGAGAGATTTCAATGAACGACGCCAGCGCCTTCATCTTGGCCTGAATGATCCAGTCGCCGATGTTGGCAGGCAGCAGCTCGGCGACCCAGGGCATCCGTTCCTGGATAACGTAAATCAGCCCCTGAATATCGTTGTGATGGCGGCGGATCGCGCAGAACTCCAAAAATGTTCCCGGCGGCGTTGTGGCCCGATATTTTTCAAGAACACCAATGTCATGGCGCAGCTTCCCCGCCATTTGCCGGACCAACTGGGCTTCTTTCGACTTTTTCTCGGTCTCCGTCAGGGCCATCGGATGGTTCCGTTTTGTTCCATTCCCTTAAAGCTCGCGCATCCCGCACCCTTTTTGCTCGAAAAACACCTGGAGGCTCGACAACGGCGAGATGTAGTAATAATATCATCGAGCGGAAACTTCGCAAAGTCCAAACGCCGGGCACACCCGGGACGCCTGCCGCAGCAGCCTCCGAATCGCCCCCGGCTGCGCACCGCCCTTGACATGGCCGGCTGGCCCCGTAAAGTCGGCCCCCCGGAAGTCTCGGGTCTGGTCAAGAACATGTCGCCTCACGAATCTCCCATCTCCCCTGTCGTCGTCACCCTGCCCGACGGTGCCCAGCGCCGGTTTCCCGGCCCGGTGACCGGCGCCGAGATCGCCGCCGCGATCAGCAAGAGCCTGGCCAAGGAGGCGCTGGCGGTGCGCGTCGACGGCCAGTTGCGCGACCTCTCCCAGGTCATCGCCGCCGATGCCGCGGTGGCCGTCGTCACCCGCGGCGACGCGGAGGCGCTGGAGTTGATCCGACACGACGCCGCCCATGTCATGGCCGAAGCGGTGCAGACGCTCTATCCCGGTACCCAGGTCACGATCGGCCCGGCGATCGCCAGCGGCTTTTATTACGATTTCGCCCGCAAGACCCCGTTCACGCCCGAAGACCTTGCCAGGATTGAGGTCAAGATGCGTGAGATCGTGGCCGCCAACCGGCCCTTCAGCCGCGAGGAGTGGCCGCGCGCCCAGGCGATCGGCTACTTCGAGGGCAAGGGCGAGACCTACAAGGCCGAGATCATCGCCGCCCTGCCCGAGGATGCGGCGATTTCCGTTTATCGCCAGGGCGACTGGCTCGACCTCTGCCGCGGCCCCCATCTGCCTTCAACGGGCAAGGTCGGCACCGCCTTTAAGCTGATGAAGCTGGCGGGCGCCTACTGGCGCGGCGACCACCGCAACGAGATGCTCCAGCGCATCTACGGCACGGCTTGGCGCGACGACAAGGAACTCAAGGCCCACCTGACCCAGATCGAAGAGGCTGAGCGCCGCGATCACCGCAAGCTCGGCCGCGAGATGGACCTCTTCCATCTCCAGGAGGAGGCGGTGGGGTCGATCTTCTGGCATCCCAAGGGCTGGACCCTGTGGCGCGTGCTGGAAAACTACGTCCGCGACCGCGTCTCCGCCGCCGGCTATGTCGAGGTGCGCACGCCCCAGCTGATCGACCGCGTGCTCTGGGAGCAGTCGGGCCACTGGGAGAAGTTCCGCGCCGCCATGTTCACGGCGATCGCCGACGAGGACAAGGTGCTGGCGCTCAAGCCGATGAACTGCCCCGGCCACGTCCAGATCTTCCGCCAGGGCATCAAGAGCTATCGCGACCTGCCCCTGCGCATGGCCGAGTTCGGCGCCTGCCACCGCAACGAGCCCTCGGGGGCGCTGCACGGCATCATGCGCGTGCGCGCCTTCACCCAGGACGACGCCCACATCTTCTGCACCGAAGACCAGATCACCGGCGAAAGCGTGGCGTTCTGCCGTCTTCTTGAAAGCGTCTACAAGGATTTCGGCTTCACCGACATCTCGGTGAAATTCTCCGACCGGCCGCCGGTGCGCGCCGGCTCCGATGCCGTCTGGGACCGCGCCGAGTCTGCGTTGCGCCATGCCGTCGAGGCCGCCGGCCTGCCCTACACCCTCAATCCCGGCGAGGGCGCCTTCTATGGTCCGAAGCTGGAATTCGTGCTGCGCGACGCCATCGGCCGCGACTGGCAATGCGGTACCCTCCAGGTCGATTTCGTGCTGCCCGAACGGCTTGACGCCGAGTATGTCGGCGAAGATGGCGCCAAACACCGCCCTGTGATGCTGCACCGGGCGATTCTGGGCTCGATGGAACGCTTCATCGGCGTGCTGATCGAACATTACGCCGGTCGTTTCCCGATCTGGCTGGCCCCGCTTCAGGTGGTAGTGGCGACGATCACCAGCGATGCCGACAGCTACGCTGCCGAGGTAGCCGCGGCCTTTAAAAAGGCCGGACTGAGGGTTGCGCTTGACACCCGGAACGAGAAGATAAATCTTAAGGTCCGCGAACATAGTCTTCAGAAAGTCCCGGTGCTGGTGGTGGTCGGGAACCGCGAAGCCGAAACCAGGGCCGTGGCCCTGCGCCGGCTGGGCGGCAAGGACCAGGAGGTTCTGGCCCTCGACGAGGCCATCGGCAAACTTCGAGACGAAGCCCGCTCGCCGGCAGGCGACCGGGCGACCGACAGTCCGTTCTGAACGGGGATCCGTGTTGAGGGTTCCCTCACCTTGTTGAAGGAGGCGTTTCCATAGCCAGGCTACCGAGTGAAGCCCAACCGACCCGGGACGGCCCGCGGGTCAATCGGGAAATCAATGTCCGGAGCGTCCGGCTCGTCGACGCCCGGGGCGAGATGGTGGGGATCGTCACGATCCGCGATGCGTTGGTCGCTGCCGAAGAGGCGGGGCTGGATCTGGTCGAGATCGCCCCCAATGCCGACCCCCCGGTCTGCAAGATTCTCGACTATGGCAAATACAAATACGAGCTTCAGAAAAAGGCCGCCGAGGCGCGCAAAAAGCAAAAGATCATCGAAGTCAAAGAAATCAAGATGCGTCCCAACATCGATGATAACGACTATGATGTGAAAATGCGCAGCGCCAAGCGGTTCATCGAGGAGGGCGACAAGGTCAAGGTGACCATGCGCTTCCGTGGCCGCGAGATGGCCCACCAGGATTTGGGCATGAACGTGCTGGTCCGGGTCCGCGATGAACTCGAAGACGTTGCCAAGGTCGAACAGATGCCCAAGCTGGAAGGCCGCCAGATGATCATGGTGCTGGCGCCGAAGTGATCTCGGGCTGAGCACCGTCCGGAAAGACGAAAAACCCGGCGCGCCGAGCTTGGCTTTGGAGCGCGTCGGGCTGTTTCGTCGATCGCAGCCGGCTACCGCCCGTAAATTCCGGTCAGCTTCGCCGCGGCCAGCTGGTGGCTGTGCACCGCCAACCCGACCATCGCCGCGGTCGCTCCCGGCCGCACCGGCAGCGTCTCGATATCGAGGGCGGTGACGGTAAAGACGATGTGGTGGGGCCGGTCGCCCTTGGCCGGACAGGGGCCGCCATAGCCGGCGGCGCCGTAATCGGTCCGCCCCAGCACCGCACCCACCGGCAGCAGCGCGCGCGCCGGGTCGCCGGCGCCTCGGGCCAGGCGGTCGGTGCTGGCGGGCAGATTGTACACCACCCAGAGCCACCAGCCGCTGCCCGAGGGCGCATCGGGATCGAACGCGGTGACCACGAAGCTGCGGGTCGCCGCCGGTGCGCCCCGCCATTGCAGGGCCGGCGACAGGTTGCCGCCGGCGCAGCCACCCCCGGCATAGACGTGCGTCTCGGCGATGAAGCGCTGTTCCGCGACATCGGAGCTGGTCAGCGCGAAATCGCCGGCCCGCGCGGGCACGGCCGACCCCGCCGCCGCCGCCAGTGCAATCATCGCAAACACCCTGCCGACCCTGCTCATGCGTCCCTCCGTTTCGGTGTTGGCGGTCACGGGGCCTCGAGGGCAACCGCCTCGGCGGCCCCGTCCGGCGCCGGCCCATAGGGCAGAATGCAGTGAATGCTGGTGCCCTGACCCGACAGGCTCTCGACGCCGATTTCGCCGCCGTGCAGTTCAATGAAACTCTTGACCAGGGTCAGACCGAGGCCGGTGTCCTCCTCGCTGGTGCGCGAGCCGAACGGGCGCGGCGGCTCGAAGCGTTCCAGCGAGGACGAGCGGCCCTCGCCGGGCCGGTTCGCGGCCAGGGCGTCGCGCACGGTCAGCACCACGCTTTCGCGACGACGCCGGGCCGAGAGGGTAATGGTGCCGCCGGGCGGGCTGGAGCGGATGGCGTTGCTGATCAGGGTAAAGAGCGCCTGCTTCAGCCGCTTCTCGTCGGCGTCGATCTCGCCGATGTCCTCGGGGCAGTCAAGCTCGAGGCGCATGCTCTTCTTGGCCGTCCACTCCTGCGCCAGCGAGGCCACGCCGGTCAGCAGCGCCGCCACCGCCACCGGCCGCCGCTCCAGCACCATGTAGCCGGCCTCGATGGTCGCGAGGTCGAGAATGTCGTTGATCATCGCCAGCAGCGAGGCGCCGGCGCTCTGGACCGAGCGGGCGTATTCGAGCTGACGCGCGTTGAGCGGGCCGAAATACTGGTTGGAGAGAATCTCGGCAAATCCCATGATCGAGTTGAGCGGCGTGCGCAGGTGGCAGGAGACGTTGGCCAGGAACTCGGTCTTGAGCCGGTCGGCCTCGGCCAGCGCGGCGTTGCGGGCTCTGAGGGCCTGCTCGACCCGCACGCTGTCGGTGACATCGAGATAGGTGGTGAGCACGGCGCCGTCGGGCAACGGCACATAGGCGAAATCGAGCACCGAGCCGTCGGTGCGCTCGAGGCGGCCGCTGCGGGCGGTGCGCTCCAGGGTGCCCGAGACCATCTGATCCTTGACCTCGGCCCAGACGTCGCCGCGCTCCGGTCCCCGGTCCATCAGGCCGCGCACCTGTTCCAGCACCTCGGTGATATGGGGCTCGCCGGCCAGGGACTCGGGCTTCAGTCCCCACATCGCGGCGTAGGCCGGATTGTGCAGCTTGAGCCGGCCGTCGCCGCCGAACACCACCACCGCCTCGGCGAGATTGTCGAGGGTTTCCGCCTGCACCGCCATCAGGATGTTGTAGGACGACTCGAGGGCCAGGGTGTTGGTGACGTCCTCCAGCACGAACATCAGGCCGCCGAAGGAATGGGGCACGATCAGCACCCGCACCGTCGTGCCGTCGGGCAGATGCATCAGGTCTTCACGCGGCTCGATCAAATCGACGAAGAGGGCGAGGTTCTCCTTCTTGTACTGGGGAAAATCGGCGTATTCGGGCAGCCGGCGCCGGGTGCGCAACTCCTCCAGCACTTCGGAGAACGTCGGCAGGGTGGCGAGCCAGCTCTCGTCGAGCCCCCAAAGCCGGACATAAGCCTGATTGTAAAAGCTGAGGCGCCGGTCGGCGCCATAGATCGCGATCGCCGAACCCAGTTGCTCCAGCACCGCGGCATGGGCCGAGACGTGGCGGGCAAGATCGGCTCGCACCGCCTCTTCGCGGGTGCAGTCGACGGTAAAGCCGACCAGCACCGGCGCATCCGCCGACCGGCCGCGATCGGGCAGCGCCAGCGGCGCCTCGGTGACCTCGATCAGATGGCGATCGCAGCCGATCACCACCCGGCGGGTTTCGCTCCGAGGCTCCCCGGCGGCATGGGCGCGCAGCGCCAAAGCCTTGCCGCCGCCGAGTTCAGTGCCGACGCGGACCACCGCCTCGGGCGTGCTGTCGAGGGCGGCGGCATAGGCCTGATTGCACCAGGACAGCGAGAGATCGTCCCGGCGCAACCACACCGGCACCGGCAGGGCATCGAGCAGCGCCTGCAGGATGTCGCGCTGCCCGGCCGCCGCCGCCAGTCCGGCCAGGGCAGCGCCGGAGCGCGCCCGTTCGGCCGCCGCAACCGAGGCATCCTCCAGCCACAGCACGTTGAAGCCGCGATGGCGGTGGCCGCTGACCACCAGCTGGCGCCCGAGCGCCGCCACCGTCGCCTCCAGGCGGAAGCCGCGGCCATCGCGGCGCAGCCCGTCGAAAGCGGCGCGAAACGCCGCCGCATCGGACTCGGCCAGCGCCTCCGCCATCTCTTCGGGCCGGCGGACCCGCAGCATGCCGAGGGTGGGGGCGAAATCGGCGGCAACGAAGGCCGGATCCTCGCCGACCGCACCCACCGCCCAGCCGCAGCCCGGAGAGGGCGCCGTCGCCAGCAGCGCCGCCAGCCGCTCTCCCTCCCGCTGCGCCAGCGTCAGCGCGCGCACCAGCCGCCGCCGCAGCCACCAGACCGGGCCGGCCGCCAGCAGCACCGCCAATACGAAAATCAGGATCAATGCCGTCACAAACGCCTATCCCAGCATCCCCGGCCGTCATCATCACGACGGCATCCAGACCCCTTATCCCCCAATGGGGCCGCTTCGGCAACCGGGTCGAATCCACCGCCGCCGCCCCGACACATGGCCGCCCGGTGAGGCAGTTTTGCCGCCGATGACAAAACCGTGTTGACTTTGGGTCGGTGTTCGTCGTTTTGGTTGACTCCACGGACGAACCACGATGGCGAGCCGGCGGCGCCGACGCCCCACGCCCTCAAACGCCGCACGCCTGTTGTCCTTAACCCCCGGGACGCCGACGGCCGTCCCCCGAATTGGCCAGCGCGATGACTGTTTGCTTTACCTCTGTCGAACCGGACCCTTCGCCCGAAATCCTCCTGGCCACCCAGCCTCTCTATGAGCGGGTGAAACGGGTGATTCCGCCGCTCGAGTGGCCGTTTCATGCGGCTCTGATCCACGAGATCAACCAGCTCAAGCGCGAGCGGGACGCGGTGGTGCTGGCGCACAACTACATGACGCCGGAAATCTACCATTGCGTCTCCGACATCGTCGG
>JBAXPR010000104.1:0-12756 GCA_037132135.1 Rhodospirillaceae bacterium | reverse complement strand
ACTGGATACATCCCACATGTAGTGGGTGTATGTCTTAACCGGATAGGCATGCAACAAGCCGGTGTTCGAGGCCCATGAAGAGTTGGCCGCGCTGGTCCGGCAACGGCTCGGCATCCGGGCGGGCGACACCTTCGCCCGGCCGGAGCGGGTCGGCGACCAACTGGTCTGGACCACCGAGCTGACCGGCCCGGCGCGCCGCTGGGTGGAGCTGCCGGCGGCCGAGCGGGCGGCGTTTGAGGCCCAGCGCATCCAGACCGGCGAGGCCCTGGCCGGTCTCGCCCTCGATCTCGCCCGCAACGGCCCCAACACCCGCCTGGGTAATTTCGCCCAGATGCTCCATACCGCCCTGGAGGTCCCGGGGCCGGAGCACCTCTTTATCCTCGGCGACACTCTGGTCCTGACCTTCTGGGGCTTCCGCACCGTCGGCGCCGGCCGCTTCGATCCCTTCGCCGCCGGGCTGGAGCCGCCGCCGCTGCCGCCATCGCCCTGGTGGCGGCGCTGGGGCTGGCTGGCGGCCCTCCTTCTGCTGTTGCCGCTCGGCCTGCTGCTCGGCTGGCTGTGGTTGCGGCCGCTGCCCGAACCGCCGCCTCCCCCCCCGCCACCGCCGGCGGTGGAACCGCCGCCCGAGCCGCCCAAAGCCGAACCGCCGAAGGTAGAGCCGCCGAAGGTTGAACCGCCGCCCGAACCACCGAAGGTAGAGCCGCCGCCCGAGCCGCCCAAGGTCGAGGAAGCACCGAAAATCGAGGAGCCGCCGCCCGAGGACGAGCCGCCGTTGCCGCGCCGCCGGCCGCCGCCGCCGCCCGAACCGCTGCCGCCGCCCCCGGCACCGCCGCCGCCGAAGGCCGAGCCGCGGGTTGATCTGCCCAGGGACCGCTGGGAAAAGCGCGACCTTTCGATGCTTCAGGGCTGCTGGATTCTGGGACGGGAGTATGTCTCCGACTACTCGATCCGCCGCCGCACCGCCGGCAGCGAGCGCGTTCATGCCGAGCGGCTGTGCCTGGACGGCAATGGCCACGGCACCCGCGAGCATCAGGCCGAGTTCCTGACCGGCCCCAAGGCCGGCGGCTTCTCCCATTGCACGGTGCCGCTGACCGTCAGCTTCGACGGCTCGGGCGGCATCGTCGCCCACAATGAAGTCGGCCCCTGCGCCGACGGCGACGGCTTCGTGCTCAACCGCAACACCTTCCGCTGCCAGCGCCAGCCCGACGGCACCGCCCGCTGCGACGGCGATCACACCGGCCAGAGCCAATTGTGGTTCCGCCGCGAAGGTCATGGCGGGGGGCGATGATGAAGTGCCGCGTCTTGTCGTTGATTTCCCGGGCCGCCCCGGCTTATGCTCGTGGCGGCGCCAGCGCGAAATCAAGTCACAACTGAGTTGTAGCCCTTGTCGCAAGGTGATCTGATCGATGCAGTCTGATCTGGCCGAACTCTTTCCGCTGCCGCCGCTGGTAACGATTATTCCAGACACCGGCATCCAGTTCCTGGATTTTGGCCTGACGCTGGTGCACCCGGACGGCAAGCGCAACGACAAGGTGCCGGCGAGCTGGGGCTTTTTTGATCCCCGGCCCGATCGCCGCCGCAGCGCCGTCGAACTGCCGACCCTGCTGCGCCGGGGCGATGCCGACGTCACCTCGGGCCGCAGCGACTTCCGCGCCGGCCAGGAAGATTATGAGATCACGCCCCGCGACCTGATCGAAAGTTTCGGCGCGGGCTGGCTGCCCCTGCCGCTGCTGCGCGAGGAGCCTGGCTACCGCCACGCCCAGGGACCGGTCAACTGGGCCCGTGTTCATATCGCGCCCCTGACCGCCTCCGACGCCGACGGCCACGATCACCGCCTTGTGATCGCGCTCGACACCGCGCTGATGGAGCGCTTCGCCGATGGCGGCTATCTCTGCCCCTCAACCGAGGATGCGGTCAGCGGCCGGCTGTTCTCGCTGCCGCGCAAGACCGACGACTATAATTTCTTCCTGATGGAGCCCTGGGTCCGCAGCTGGCTCGATGAGGTCAATCGCAAGCGACTCCAGGATCAGGACCGCAAGAGTCTGGGCCGGCGCGAGGTGGTGCTTTCCGATGAGGAGATCGAGGGGCGCAAGCGCGGCCCCAACGAACCGCTCTCCCTTTATATGGCCCTGCTCGATCTCCTGCACGAACTCGACTTTCTGCCCCGGTTCAAGCTGGCCGACACCGTCACCGCGCCCCGGCAGGACTATGTCGACGTCGACATGGTGCTCGACCTCGGCAATTCGCGCACCTGCGGCCTGTTGGTCGAGGCCGAGCCGGGGGCGGCGGCGCCCGATATCGGCAAGGCCTTCAAGCTGGAACTGCGCGACCTCTCTCGGCCCGAATTCGTCTATCGCGAGCCCTTCGACAGCCGCTTCGAGTTCGCCATGGCCAGCTTCGGCTATGAGCATCATTCGCTGCGCAGCGGCCGTGCCGACGCCTTCCTCTGGCCGACCATCGTGCGGGTCGGGCCGGAAGCGGTGCGGCTGGCCGGCGCCCGCCGGGGTACCGAGGGCCGCACCGGCATGTCGAGTCCCAAGCGTTATTTGTGGGATGAGGACGGCGCCGAGCAGTCCTGGCGCTTCAACGGCCCGTCGCTGGACGGCGTCAGCGAGGGTTACGCCGCGCAGGGCCGCTTCGCGCAGTTCGTCAACGACGACGGCAAGGCCCTGCACCTGACCGCCGATGGCGAGGACGATCTGCCGAGCTTTTCCGCCCGCTACGCCCGCAGCCATCTGGTCACCTTCGTGCTGGCCGAGGTGCTGATGCAGGCGATGGCGATGATGAACTCGCCGGCCCGACGTCAGAAGCGGCTCAATGCCGACCTGCCGCGCCGGCTGCGCCGGCTGATCCTGACCATGCCGACCGCGCTCTCGCTCTCCGAGCGGCAGATTCTGCTGGAGCGGGCGCAGGCGGCCCGGGATCTGGTCTATCTTTCCCTCAACCGCGCCTCGGTCGGCTCCGACGGCATCCTCGACTGGCGCGAGGGCCGCGAGCCGGAAATCGTGCTGAAATGGGACGAGGCCAGCGCGACCCAGGTCGTCTATCTCTACGGCCAGATCGCCCGCGCCTTTTCCGGCGACGCCCGCGCCTTTTTCCGCTCGATCCGCGGCGGCGCCGAGGACGGCGTACTGCGGGTGGCCACCCTCGACATCGGCGGCGGCACCAGCGATCTCGTGATCACCGAACTGAGCGCCAAGGGCCAGGGCGCCAACGTCACCATTTCGCCCCACCAGCTGTTCCGCGAGAGCTTTTCTCTGGCCGGCGACGATCTGGTGCGGACGCTGGCCCGCGAGATCGTCGTCGAATCGTTCCGCGCCGAGTTCACCAACCGGCTCGGCCGCTCGCGCTCGGACACGCTGATCCAGCACCTTTTCGGCGGCGACCGCGGCGACATGACGCCCGAGGATCAGGTCCGGCGCCAGCAGTTTGCCACTCAGGTCGCGGCCCCGGTGGTGCTGGCGATCCTGGCCGCCTACGAGGGCGCCGATCTCTTGCGGCCGCCGGCCGTGGAGAGGCGGGCGCTGGCCGCCTTCCTGCCCGGCGCCGAACTGTCGCCGGCGGTGGTGACCTGGATCGAGCGCGCCTTTCAGCAGGCGGGCGGCGGCGCCGAGTTCCAGGTTGGCGCGGTGACGATCCCGGTCGACGGGCTTCAGGTCGACCGCCTGATCCGCGAGACCATGGAGGGCATGCTGCGCGCCCTGACCGAGGTTGCCTGGCGATTCAATGTCGATCTGATGCTGCTCTCGGGCCGGCCCTCACGCTTTGCCGCCATCCGCGACGTAATCCTGGAGTGCGGCGCGATCCCGGCTCACCGGGTGATTGCGATGCACGAATACCGGGTCGGACAGTGGTATCCCTTCCGCGACAGCGAGGCCCGGATCGCCGATCCCAAGACCACGGCGGCGGTGGGCGCGATGATCTGCCTGCTCGCCGAGGGCCATCTCTTCAACTTTAACTTCCGCTCCGACACCCTCTCGGCCAGTTCGGTCGCACGCTTCTTCGGCAAGATCGACGACAGCGGCCGGATTCTCGGCCAGGACGTCTATTACAGCAATCTCGACCTCGAAGCCCCCGACTACCAGCTGCCCGCCAGCCAGAGCTTCGAGTTCCGCGGGCCGCTCCTGCTCGGGGTGCGCCAGTTTCCGCAGGACTGGTGGCCGGCGACTCTGCTCTATGCCCTCGACTATCTCGACGAAGCCTCGCGCCGGAGCCTGCAGCCGAAAACGCCGTTCGTGATCCGGCTCAAGCGCGGTAAGCCGCCGCGGCGACCGATGGTCCAGCGCGGCGCGGTACCACCGCCCGAGGTCAACGACCGCCTGGAAATCGCCAGCGCCGAGGGCGAAACCAGCAGCGCGACCCGGGGCCTGCGCATGCGGCTCCAGACCTTGCGCAACCGGAACGGCTACTGGCTCGACACCGGCATCCTCATCGACGTCTAGACCCGGCGGCAGATCATGACCCTCGACGCTGAAGCCCACCTGACCGCCATCGCCGAACGCATCGCCCGCGGCGCCCGCCAGACCCGGACCTGGGTCAAGGAGGCCCAGCGCGAGGCCGAACCGGTCGCGGCCGAGGCCGAAAGCCTGATCGCCGAAGCGCGCAAGGTCGAGAGCGCGGCCCGCCGGCTCGGCATCGCCGCGGCCCGGCGCATGTGCACCGGCGTCTTCGGCGCCAGCCAGCAGGGCAAGTCCTACCTGATTTCGGTGCTGGCCCGACCGCCCGGTGAGGCGGCGCTGCGCGCCCGCTTCGGCGCCCGCACCTACGACTTTCTGGTCGAACTCAATCCTCAGGGCGGCCAGGAATCCACCGGTATCGTCACCCGCTTCACCACCGCTGCGGTCGGGGGCGCCGGCGATGCCGCCCATCCGGTGGACCTGTTGCTGCTCAGCGAGAGCGATCTGGTCAAGATTCTCGGCAACGCCTTTCAGAGCGATTTTGACCAGAACAACGTCCGGATCGCGGTGCCGCGTGGCGACGCGATCAAAAAGACCCTGGAGGAGGCGCGGGGGGCGGCGAAACCAGCGGTGGTCGCGCCCCATCTCGACGAGATCGTGGTCGCCGAGATCGGCGATTACTTCTTCCGAAATTTCCGATTGCGCTGGGAGGAGCTGGAGCGGGTCCGCTACTGGGAGACTGTGATCGATCTCGCGCCCCGCCTGTCGCGGGCCGGGCGCGGCCGGCTGTTTGCCCCGATCTGGGGCGGGCTCGATGAGCTGACCGGCAAGTTCCTGACCCTGGTCGGCGGCCTGGAAGCGCTGGGCTTCGCCGCCGAGGCCGCAGCCGACATGACGGCGCTGATCCCGCGCGAGAGCAGCATCATCGACGTCCACACCCTCCTGACCCTCGACGGCCCGGCCGGTCCCGGCACGGGCATCGGCTTGCGGGCCCGGGCCGCCGACCGCACCCTGGCGCCGGCGGTCGCGCTCGATCGTGCCGTGGTGGCGGCGCTGGTCGCCGAACTCCGGATCACGGTCGACCAGTGCCCGTGGCCGATGTTCCGCCACACCGATCTGCTGGATTTCCCCGGCGCCAAGGCGCGGGAAAAGTTCGTCGACCTCGATGCCGATGCCGAGAAGCGCTTCGATCAGGTCAACCAGCTGATCCGGCGCGGCAAGGTCGCCTACCTGTTCCAGCGCTATTCCGATGAGCGCGAGCTGACCTCGCTGCTGCTCTGCCACGGCAACAAGCCGGTGGACGTCAACGACCTCAGTCCGCTGATCCGGCAGTGGCTCGACCTCAGTCACGGCCCGACCCCGGCGGCGCGGCGGCGGGTGCCGACCTCGCTGTTTCTGGTCCTGACCATGATGGACCTCGAATTCATCGCCAAGGGCGGCGAAACCGACGAATCGATCGGGGAGAAGTGGGACATCCGCCTCCTCACCTCGCTCTACGACAAGTACAAGCGTGACGGCTGGCCCGAGGATTTCAACGGCAAGCCGTTCAACAACGTCTTTCTCAGCCGCAACCCCTCGTTCGATCAGGTCCATCTGGTGGAATACGCGCTCCGGCCCGGATCGGCCGAGCCCGAACGGCCGCTGCGCGAAGTGCGGGTGCTCTCGGATCGCGCGTATTTCCGCAAGCTCAGGCAGTCGTTCCTGGCCTCGGCCAAGGTCGCCGACCATATCGCCGAGCCGGAGCGGGCCTGGGAGGCGATGTGTGCGCTCAATGACGGCGGCGTCTCCTACCTGATCGAACGGCTGACCGGGGTCAGCGACCCGTCGCTGAAGCGGCTTCAGGTCGAAACCCGGCTCTCGGAGTGTGCGCGGGCGCTCTCCGACACCCTGCGCCGCTTTCATCACGGCCTCGATCCGGAGTCCCGGCGGGAGAAGGAAACGGCGCTGACCGAGATGCGCAACCATCTGGTCGATGCCTTCGCGGCCGAGGATTTTCGCCGCTTCGGCCGCTTTCTCGGCACTCTCGGCCTGGAGCCGGCGGAAATCCGCGAGATCACCCTGGCCTCGCCGGCGGTCCAGGGCGCGACTCCGGCGGCGGCGCGCGAGGGCGCGGCGCCCAAGGCCCGGCGCAACATCTTCGAGAGCGGCGTCACCAAACCGGCCGAGCGCACCGCCGCGCGGACCGACGACCGCCCCTGCCGTTTCGCCCGCAGTCTCTGCCAGCGCTGGATCGCCCGGCTGCGCCGGCTGGCTCAGGACCAGGCCTTTCTTGAGCATTTCGGGCTCGACGGCCGGATCACCAACGACATCTTCGACCAGATGATCGTCGCCGCCGACCGGCTGCGGCTGGCCGACCGCATCGCCGATCAGGTGCGGGAGGCGACCAATCTGGCGGCGCTGCGCTGGGAAGACGCGGCCGACCGCATCGTGATCATTGCCGAAAGCGCGCTGGGCGCCTTCGTCTCCTCGCTTGATTTCAGCACCCTGCCGCTGGAGCGGCGGCCCGGCTTTCCCGAGGGCGCAGAGAGCCCGGAGCGCCGCATCTTCGAGCCGCCGCCGCGCGTGCCCCTGGGGCGGCTGCCCGATCTCGGCGAGGCACGGGTGCCGACCGAGGAGTTCGGTTTCATCGACTGGGGCATCGCCTTTCTGCGCATCGGCCTCGACAACCTCGACTATGGCGGCGGCCGGATGCTGACACCCGAACTCAACCGGCGGCTCGGCGATCTGCTCGCCGATCTGACCGCCAAACCCGGCCGGGAGGGATAGCCGCGCCATGACCATCCGCGTTTCCCAACCCCCGGATGCCGGCCCCGGTCGCGCCCGCCTCGAGGTTACGCCCCGGCGCGGCCTCGAGCCGGCCCAGCTGGAGTTCGCTCTCGAAAACAACCAGGGCCGCTGCCTGCAACCGGCCGAGGGCGGCGGCACCGACTGGGGCACGACTCCGAGCTGGCTGCCGCCGGCCGAGGCGGCGATCAGCGGCGACGGTCTTGCCTTTCTGCTCGACACCCGCACCACCTGGAACCTCAAGGCCGGCGTCACCTACCGGCTGAAGCTGCGTAACCGTGACGGCTCCGGGAGCCTCGAAGACCGGATGGCCTGGCCGGGCATCCAGATGCCGGCCACCAGCGCGCCGGTCGGTATCGCGGCCGCGCCGGCACCGCAGCCCGTTCCGCCACCGCCGCCTCTCGCCGCCGCCGATCCGCCGCCGCCCGCCGCCGCGCCCCCGCTTGCCCCCCCGGACGCAGTGGTGGCGCCGGTCCCCGGGCGGCGCGGGCCGGGGCGGCTGATCCTGGCCCTGCTGGCGCTGGTGCTGGTGATCGGCGGCGCCATCGCCGCCTATCTCTGGCTCCGGACCCCGGCGTCTGCCCCGGCAGCCGCGCCGGACACCGCCGCCGAGATCAGCGTGATCGCGGCCCGGCACACCGCGCTGCGGGGCAACGACGGTGAGGCGCTGCGCGCGGAGGCCGAGCGCTATCTCAAGGCCGGCAGCCATGAGGCTACCCAGGGCGCGCTGCTGCTCTACACCGCCGCCTACGACAAGGGCAACGCAAGCGCCGCCACCGCGGTCGGCCGGATGTGGGATCCGGAGGGCTTCGAGCCCGGCCGCAGCGCCTTCGCCGCCCCCGACCCCGACAAGGCGGCGCTGTGGTATCAGCGCGCCGCCGAGCGCAACGACCCCGAAGGGCTGTACCGGCTCGGCCATCTCTTGCTGAGCGGCCGTACCCAGGCCGGCGAAGGCCCCGAGGCCGGCGTCACCTATCTTAGTCGGGCCGCCGGGCTCGGCCATGAGGCGGCGCGGGCCGAACTGGCCCGGCTCAAGGAGGTGAAATGATGGCGATGACGATCCGCCGGCTGCTGCCGGCCCTGGCGGCCCTGGCGCTGCTGCTGAGCCAGGCCGCCGCGGCCGCCGAAGCCGACAAGCGGCGGGCGCCGCTGAAATGCGCGCCGGCGCCGCTGCTGCAACCGGGCAAGACCCAGCTGGCCGAGCGGGTGCTGGTCCGCCCCGGCGCCCGGCTGGCCGCCAGCCCGGGCGCGGCCGGCGACAAGGCGGTGCCGGCCTTCAGCGTGCTCTACCTCTACGACCGCTCGGCCGACGGCAAGGCAGTCCAGGTCGGCGCCCGCAGCGACTGCAAGCCCCAGGGCTGGCTGGCCGCCGACGCCGTGATCCCCTGGCGCCATGCCATCGCGGTCGCGTTCGCCAACCGCACCGGCCGCGAGCGGGTGCCGTTCTTCGACGATCCGGCCCGGGTCCAGGCCCTGCTGAAGGCGCCCGACGCCGCGGCCCAGATCAGCAAACTGCTGGCCCGGGAGCAGGGACCGGGGCTGGCCACGCTCGAACCGAAAGCCCCGGTCGACATCAAGTCGCAATTCTATCTGCTGCCGGTGCTCGACACCCAGCCCGCCGCCTTCGCCAACCGCCTGCAAACCCGCCTGCTCCATGTCGCAGCGATTTCGCTGACCCCGCAGCCGGCGGTGACCCCGGCCGCGCCGGCCGCGCCGCCACCCGCCGCGGCCAGGCCGGCCTCCGACGAGCGCCAGAACTTCCGCAGCGCCGTGGTCTTCGTCGTCGATGCGACCAAATCGACCCAGCCCTATATCGACCGCATGCGCCAGTCCCTCGACAAGTTCTACGCCAAGGTCGAAGCCGCCCATCTCGAGGACAGCGTCCGTTTCGGCCTGATCGGCTATCGCGACGATCCCGCGGCGGTCAAGGGCATCGAATACCTGACCAAGATTTTCGTCGATCCCAACACGGTGTCCCGGCGCGCCGAATTCAACGCCGCCGCCGCCGGACTCAAGGCCGCGACCATCTCGAGCCGGGCCGAGGCCGAGGACGGCTTTTCCGGCATCAACGCCGCGATCGAGGGCATCAACTGGGAGGGCTTTTCCGGCCGCTTCGTGGTCATGATCACCGACGCCGCCTCGCGCGAGCCCGGGCCGCTGGCCAAGACCCCGTTCGACGCCCACCATACCCGGCTCAATGCCGCCGCCAGCGGCATCGCCCTGCTTTCGGTCCATCTGCTGACCCCGGAGGGCAGCGCCGCCGACCATGAGCGCGCCCGCGCCGAATACCGGGAAATGACCGCCTATCCCGGCCGCGAACCGCTCTATTATCCGATCCAGACCGGAGACATTAATAAATTTGGCACCGCGGTCGAGACCATCGCCGACAGTCTGGTCCGGCTGGTCGGCGAGGCCGAGGCGAAGGGCACCGTCGTCACCGCCCCCGACGCCAAGCCCGGGACCGCGCCGGGCAAGATCGCCGAGGATATCGCCGCCATCGGCCACGCCATGCGGCTGGCGTATCTCGGCCGGACCAGCGGCAGCACCCTGCCGCCGATGTTCGACAGCTGGACCGTCGATCGCGATTTCGCCCGGCCCGAGGTCCAGAGTCTGGTCCCCGGCGTGTTCCTGACCAAGGCCGAGCTGTCGGACCTTCAGGTCACGGTCAACGCCGTGGCCGACGCCTTCGAAAACGCCAAGATGGCGCCGTCGAAGCTCTATGCCGAGCTGCGCAGCGCCGCTCTTCTGCTCAGCCGCGATCCGGCGTCGCTCGGCAGCGGCCGCAACAAGGACATTGCCAAGGCGATTCTCGGCGAATATCTCGACGGCCTGCCCTACACCAGTCAGGTTATGGCCATCGACCGGGATGACTGGGAAGCCATGGATGTCGGCCGCCAGCAGGAGTTGATCGACGGTCTGGCCCAGAAGGCCCGGCTCTATCAGAAAAGTCACGACAACGTCGCCAACTGGGTCAAGCTGGCCGCGGACAGCGCCGATGAGGACGCGGTCTGCCTCATTCCTCTCGATACCCTGCCCTGACCGATGGGCCGGCTGCTGACGATCACCGGGCTGGAACGCCGCTATCAGAGTGCCGACGGCGGCTTCCGGCTGCTGGTGCCCGAGCTGGAGATCGCCGAGGGCGAAACCCTGGTCGTGATGGGCGAGAGCGGCTCGGGCAAAAGCACTCTGCTCGACATGCTGGCCCTGCTCGCCCCGCCCACCGCCTGCCGCCGCTTTCTCTTCGGGGAGTCTGGCGGCATGGTGGATCTCGGCGCCGCCTGGGCCGCCGGCCACCGTGGCCGGCTGGCGGCGCTGCGGGCCGCGGCCATGGGCTATGTCCTGCAAACCGGCGGCCTCCTACCCAGTCTCAGCGTCGGAGAAAACATCCTGCTGTCGCGTCGCCTGCTTGGGCTGGCCGGCGCGGGGCCGGTGCCCGAACTGGCGGCACGTCTCGGCATCGGCGCGCTGATGGCGCGCCGGCCCGAACAGCTCTCGATCGGCCAGCGTCAGCGGGTCGCGGTGGTGCGGGCGCTGGCCCACCAGCCCGGGCTGGTCCTGGCCGACGAGCCCACCGCCGCCCTCGACCCCGCCCGTGCCGCCGGGCTGGCCGGTCTGCTCGCCGGGGTCGCCGCCGAGATCGGTGCCGCGCTGGTGGTGGTCTGTCACGATCCGGTGATCGCGGCCCGCATCGGCGGCCGTCTGCTCCACTGCCGGCCGCTGGCCGACGGGTCGGACACCGGCAGCGTCGTGGAGGGCTGAGGCGATGGCCCTGACCGGACAGCTGTTCCGTCTCGTCCTCTCGGATCTCCGGCGCGACTGGCTGCTGGTGATCTGCCAGGTTTTCGCGCTGGCCGCGGTGCTGATGCCGCTGATGGTGTTGCACGGGCTGCGCCACGGCATTCTCGACCGGCTGGTCCACGACATGGCCACGATCCCGGCGATGCGCGAGATCGCGCCGGTCTACCATGCCGCCCGCCGTTATGATGAGGCGTGGTTCGCCGCCGCCCGCGCCCGGCCCGATGTTGCCTTCGCGGTCGGCAACATCCTCTCGATCGCCGCCGAACTGCCGGTGCACGCCCAGGCCGGAGCCGAGCGGCCGGTGCGGGCGATGCTGGCCGCGACCGGTCCCGGCGATCCGCTGGCCGACGATCCGGTCCGGGGCTGGGCGGTTTCGGAGCGCCGGGTCGTGCTGTCGACCCGCGCCGCGACCGAACTCGGGGTCGCGGTCGGCCAGGAGATTCAGCTCGAAATCCCGCGCTTTCGCGGCGAGGTCGACGAGAGCCGTCGCCTTGCCGTCACCGTCGCCGCTATCGTGCCCCCCGACCGTCTGTCGGAAACCAGGAGCCTGATCTACGTTCCCGAGGCCCTGGCCTTTGCGGTTGAACGCTATCGCAACGGGTACGCCGTGCCCGAGCGGGGCTGGACCGGCGCCCCACCCCCCGCCGGGCCGATGGCGTTCGCCCGCTTCCGGCTCTACGCCCGCAGCCTCGACGATGTCGCGGCGGTGGCGGCATGGCTGCGCGACCAGGGCATCACCGTCGACAGCCGGCAGGAGGACATCGCGCCGGTGCTCGGCCTCAACCGCGCCCTCGGCACCATTTTGCAGGTGATTTCCCTGTTCGCTGTGTTCGGCTTCCTGGTGGCGCTGGCGGCGATCCAGTGGAGCGAGACCGAGCGCAAGGCCCGCGACCTCGCTCTGCTCAGCCTGATCGGCTACGGGCCGGGGTTTCTCGTGGCCATGCGCCTTCTCGGCGGGCTGATCGTGGTCGGGCTCGGCGTCGGGCTCGGCAGCGCCGCCTTCACCGGCGTCGCCGCGATCATCAACGCACTGTTTCCCCATACGGGCAGCCTCGCCGCCGGCCCGGTCTGCACGCTGCCCGCCGCCGGCTTCGGCCTGATCGCGCTGGGCGCGCTGGTGATCAGCGTCATCAGCAGCGGTATCGCCGCCCTTCGCGTCCTCAGCCTCGACACCGCGCTGGTGATTCGGGGTTAGGGCGGATCGCGACGCGAGGGGATCGCGCCGCCGGTCCGGGAAGCAGTCAGCGGCGCGCCTTGCGGGCCGCATAGCGGGCGTCGCGCGCGGCCTTGCCCTGGATGGAGAGGGCCAGCCGCGCCGCCGCGGATTCGGCTGCGGCCGCCTCGCGGGCCGCCTCTTCGGCGATCAGCTGGTCCTTGACCGCCTCTTGCGCCGCCTTGCGGTCGGCGATGGCCTGGGCCTTGGCCGCCTCTTTTTTGGCCGCGCGGAGGGCGTCGCGCTCGGCCCGGGCGACCGCCGCCGCCTGCTGGATCGCCTGCTGTTCCAGGACCGCCGGATCGCTGGCCGCCTCGACCATGAGCCGCCACTTTTCCAACAGCGCCTTCCTGGCGTCGGCGGCGGTCTTCATGCGGTCGCCAAAGTCCGTCTTGCTCTTCGATTTGGACAGGTTATCAGTCTTTTGCATAGAGTCTCCGTGATCAGAACACTCGCCTGGAGGGGCTTTCACCACCAGGAGCGGTTGGGGCGGAACCCGATCGGGTCGCCGATCCATGCCTATCCGGTTAAGACATACACCCACTACATGTGGGATGTATCCAG
>JBAXPR010000103.1:0-12775 GCA_037132135.1 Rhodospirillaceae bacterium | reverse complement strand
ACTGGATACATCCCACATGTAGTGGGTGTATGTCTTAACCGGATAGGCATGGACTCTTGCAGGGGTCACCCGAGTTCGCGAGGCAGCCATGGACAAGAGTTTCACGCCGATCGACCTCACCGATGAATATCGGATCGGGATCGATTCGGTTGACCAGGAGCACCGCTACCTGATCGGAATTTACAATGATCTGGTGGCAAGAATCCGCGGCGATGGTGCCGAAGACCTGATCGACGGCGTGATCAAGAAGCTGTTCGATTACGCTGACTACCACTTCGCCAGCGAGGAACGGGTGATGGTGTCGACCGGCTTTCCCGGCCTCGAGCCACACCGCCGCCAGCACGAATCCTTTGTCCGCGCCCTCAACGATCTGGTCGCCGGACAGGCTGGGGACGGCACGCAAACCCTGCACAAGGTGATGCTCTTCGTCGGCAGCTGGATTCGCGGCCACATCCTGGTCACCGACAAGCAGCTCGGCGAGTACGTCCACAGCCAGCACGAAGCCCTCCGGCCCTCGGCAGGCTGAACCGGCTCAGGGCCCGGGCGGCACCGCCCGGCCCTTGCGGAAGTCCACCGTCACCACCGAAACCCGGGCAAGCATCGCGCGCCCGGCGTCGGTCAGCCGGCACACTTCCCAGGTCGGTTTGATCGGGTTTTGAAACCACGGCTCGGCCCAGCCGGCGCGCTGGCAGGCGCCGATCACGCTGCTGCTGACCCTCTGGCCCGAGTCGTCAAACAACGGCAACTTGCCGCCGGGCTGCAGCAGCCCGCGCCGCAGCCAGACCAGTTGCGCCTCGGTGGGGGCGCGCCGGCCGCCGGCGACGCCGGATTTGCGCCCGCCCGCCCGGGGCTTGCTGGAGGTCGGGGTGCTGGAAGGCGCGGCCATAACGGCTCCACAAAAAGAACAACGGACCACCGGCCACTATAAGCCATTCGAGTGGCCGGGGAAACGTTTTCCCGACAACTCTCCGCCGCCCTATAGCGTCGCGTTCAGCGTCGTCGAGCGGCCGGGCGGCGCCCGCGTCGTTTTCGACAGGTAGCCCTGACGAAGGCCGGCATAGGCGGCCGCGGCCTGCCGCTCATGATTGACGGTCCGGACCGCCACCGCGATCACGCTCTTGCGCGCCGCGGCCTCGATATCGAGCATCCCGACGTTGACCTGGGTGATCTCCCGCAGGCGCCGACTCGACTCCTTCAACTGCGCCAGCAGATCGGCCGGCAGGGCCGCCAGTCCGGCTTTGTCGAGCCGCACCAAACGGCCGATCTCGTCAAAGCGGCCGGCAAGATCGCGCTTGTCGCCCTGAAGCCCTTCAAGTTCGGACAAGGCCCCCCGTGTCACGGCGTCGCACTCGCGTCCCAGCAGCGCCGACAGGCGATCGATCACCCCGATCAGGACCGCGGCGCGCTCGGCGAGACTGGGCGGCGGCGGCGCCGGCGGCGGCGATGGCGGCGGCGGCCGGCAGACCAGGGGCTGAAAGCGTTTCTGGAAGGCCATGGTTCAGGCTTTCGCGGTGGCATCCCGGAGCGGCTTCAGCCCCTGGGCGCGCAGCAACTGACGCTCGACCTGATCGGCGATGCCGGCCCGGCCGCCTTTGTGCAGCATCTTGCCGTACTCGGTATTCATCATGTCGCGAAACATTTCCTCGCCGTGGCCGCCGCCGAAGACCGGGTCGACCTCGACATTCTGGGTGATGAAACCCAGCAGCTGGCCAAGGGTCGAGGACTCGAACTCGGAGGCCGATTTATGAATGGCGGCCCGGGTCTCGGCCTCGGTCCGGCTATTGAGCGCGATCGCCGACGGCCGGACCGCGAGGGCGTCCCTCACCGGCGCCCCGACCGGCGGCGACGGCGGCGCCGAAGCCTCGCCGAGGCTGGCGGCGAAACGGGCCGCCCCCGCAGGCAGGCGGGCGCCGCGCAGCGCGGCCATCGCGGCGGCGGCATTGGCGGGAGCGGAGACCGGGGCGGCGATGGCGGAGGCGAGCGAAGTCATGGCGGCAATCCTTGAAGCGTGGACTCACATCACGTCGATTTCGGCCTGGAGCGCCCCCGCGGCCTTGATCGACTGCAGGATGCTGACCATGTCGTTGGGGCCGATGCCGAGGGCATTAAGATTCTGCACCAGTTCCTGAAGGCTGACCCCGGCCGGCATCATGGCCATGCGGCGGTCGGACCCGGTGTCAACCTGGACATCGCTGCGCTGAACGGTCGTGGTGGTGCCGGTCTGGCTGAAAGCGCCGGGCTGCGAAACCTGGGGCGTCTCGGTGATGCGGACGGTCAGGTTGCCCTGGGCCACGGCGACAGTGCTGATGCGGACATTCTCGCCCATTACGATCACGCCGGTTTTTTCGTCGATCACGACTCGGGCGTGCTGATCCGGCTCGACCCGCAACTGCTCGATCTCGGTCATCATGTTGACGACGTCGCCGCGACGGTTCTGGGGCACGGTCAGCAGGATCGATGACGGGTCGGTGGCCTGGGCAACCGCCAGCCCGAGCCGGTGATTGATCGCCTCGGCCACCCGGCGGGCGGTGGTGAAATCGGGATTGTGCAAGGAGAAGCGGATCACCGGCAGTTCGGCCAGCGAGAACTCGATCTCGCGCTCGACGATCGCCCCCGAAGAGATGCGGCCCGAGTTGGGCACGCCCTGAGTGACGCTGCTGCCGCTGGCCCCCGCGGCCGAGAACCCGCTCGACACCGACCCCTGGGCCACGGCGTAAACCTCGCCATCGGCACCGACCAGCGGCGTCACCAGCAGGGTGCCGCCCTTCAGGCTGGTGGCATCGCCCATCGCACCCACCGAAACATCGATCCGGGTGCCCTGGGCAGCGTAGGGCGGCAGGGTGGCCGTGACCATCACCGCCGCGATATTTTTGGTATCCATGGTCAGGGTGGTGGCGGTGGTGTTGGGGGCGGCGAAGGGAACCCGGGTGTTGACACCCATGCGCTCCAGCATGCCGATCAGGCTCTGCCGGGTAAACGGCGCGTTCTTCATGCTGTCGCCGGTACCCTGGAGACCGACCACCAGCCCGTAGCCGACCAGCATGTTGTCGCGGACGCCCTCGATGTCGACAATGTCCTTGATTCGCACCGTGGCCGCGGCCGGAAGCGGTCCCGCCACGGCGGCCAGGACACCAAGGGCCAGGCCGGCAAGTCTTGAAAGCATCCTCGAAGATGGGGTCATGGCCAAAAACCTCTGGGTTCGTCGCCCGGCCCCAAGCGAAAGTCGTGCCAGGCGGGATTCGGCGGCATTGCTCGGATTTTGACCGCGCCCGGCCGGCGGCGGTGGCGGTCCCGGCAAGTTCTGCCCGCCCGGGGCACGGCAGATTCTGCCCAATTGCCGCTGCCGCCATAATAAGTTATGCTTGGTCGATCAGAAGAAATTCCCCCGCGGCGAGCACTCGACCAGAACCCAATCCAGATCAGGAATCACGCCCGTGTCCATCAAGATCGAGGGGTCAAGTTCCCTGCGCAGCGGCTCGATCAAACGCACCGGCAAGAGCGACGGCGGATCGGGCAGCAAGTTTTCCAAAGCCATCCACCAGGAGACCGCCGCGCCGTCTTCGGTCGCCACCGCCAATCCGGTCAACGCGGTCGACGGCCTGCTCACCCTCCAGGAGGTCGATGACGCCGCCGCCCGCGCCTCGGCCGGCAAGCGCCGCGCTCAGGACCTGTTGGAGGGCCTCGACGACATCCGCCACGGCCTGCTGGTCGGCGGCCTCTCCCGCGACAAGCTGATGGCTCTCGCCAAACACGTGCAGTCGCGCCGCGCCCAGGTCGACGATCCCCGACTGGCCGAAATTCTCGACGAGATCGACCTCCGCGCCCAGGTCGAGCTGGCCAAATACCGGTCGTGACCCGAGCCCGGCTTTTTCACCGCAGCCCTTGACTTGCGCAGCCGCTTGAGGCAAGTCGATCTCGTTGAGAGGGTGACGTTTCCCGCGCCCTTGCCTGGAGATTGCCACCACGCCGTTGCGTGGAGAATTGGATGTCATCAAATGACGTCGCTCATTCTGCCGCCGGATTACCGCCCGTCCGATGACGAGCCTTTCATGAGTCCGCTCATGAAGGAGTATTTTCGCCAGAAGCTGCTGAGCTGGCGGGCGGAACTGCTCCAGGAATCGACCGAGACCCTGCACAGCCTCCAGGAAGGCGGTCTGCAGGAACCCGACATCGCCGACCGCGCCTCGGTCGAAACCGAGCGCAACCTCGAACTGCGCACCCGCGACCGCGAACGCAAGCTGATCGCCAAGATCGATGAGGCCCTGGACCGCATCCTCGACGGCAGCTACGGCTATTGCGAGGACACCGGCGAGCCGATCGGCGTGCGCCGACTCGACGCCCGCCCGATCGCCACCCTCAGCCTCGAAGCCCAGGAACGCCACGAGCGCCTGGAAAAAACCCAGCGCGAGGAATAGGCGGCGGTCACCGCCCCGGCTGCGGCCTAGGCGCGCAACGGGCTTATTCCCGTTGTGAAGAATGATCTCCAGGGCTATGACCCTCGATGTCGATGGCTCAGGAGAATAGCGATGTCTCATCACAGCATGCGGGCGACCGCCCTGCTCGCGGCCCTGGCGCTTGCCGGCTGCGCCGGCGCCGGAACTGGCGACCGCGCCGCCTATGACCAGTCGATCCGCCAGACCGCGGTGTTCACCAAGGCTGCGGTGCTGCCGCTGACGCCGCTGAGCTATCCGGTCCAGGCCGCGAGCCTGACCAATTACGCCTCGTCCTGGGCCGCGGGCAAGGAAGGGCAGACCGTCGCCCTCGGCCGCGACACCTGGATCACCGTCGAACCCGAACTCAAGGCCCTTTGCCGCGGCACCCCCCCCGAGCGGGTGATCGACCAGTTGCACAAGCTGCTGGGGCTGAAGCCCGCGGTGCCGGCCGACGCCGAAGGCAAATTCGTGCTGATGACCATCGCCGGCCCCCAGCGCACCGGCCCGGCCGGCATCGGCGTCTTCCGCCCCTGCGCAAACCCCGACCCCGCCGCCACCAGTTGCGGCAACACCCTGGCCGGCCCCGAAGCCTTCACCAGATGGTTCGCCGAAACCCTGATCTCGTCCTACAAACTCGATCCCGCGATTGAGGGGTCCGGCTATCCCTGGACCCGGCTCGGCTACACCTATGACTGGGACCCGGCGGCATCGAGCCCGCGCGGCGCCCAGGAATACGTCGTGCCCAAGGGCACCCGGGTGGTGATTCGCAAGATCGTGCCGGCGCAAGAGTACTGCCGCTGAGCCTCGGGCATGCTAGGGTGGGTCCGGCATCCCCACCCTTCAGCCTCCCCTGAAAAGCCCTTGGCGAAACCCACCAGCCGATATGTCTGCCAGGCCTGCGGCGCCGCCTTCCCCAAATGGGGCGGCAAGTGCGATGCCTGCGGCGAATGGAACAGCTTGGTCGAGGAGGCGGTGCCCGACCATACTCCCGGACGGCCCCACCGCGCCGGCGGCCGCAAGATCGCGTTCGCCGAACTCAACGGCACCCCCGAACACGCGCCGCGGCGGCTCTCGGGCATCGCCGAGTTCGACCGGGTTTCCGGCGGCGGCCTTGTGCGCGGCTCGGTGATCCTGATCGGCGGCGACCCCGGCATCGGCAAATCGACCCTGCTGCTCCAGGTGATGTGCCGCCTCGCCGGCGGCGCCCGCTGCGCCTACATCTCGGGTGAAGAGGCGATCGATCAGGTGCGGATGCGGGCGCAGCGGCTGGGCACCGCGACGGCGCCGGTGCAACTGGCCGCCGCCACCAACGTCACCGATATCGTGGCCAGCCTCGATGGCCCCGACGGGCCGGATTTCTGCGTCATCGATTCGATCCAGACCATGTATCTGGAGGCCCTCGACAGCGCCCCCGGCACCGTCGCCCAGGTCCGCGCCAGCGCCCAGGAGTTGATCCGGCTGGCCAAGCGGCGGGGCACCGTGATGCTGCTGGTCGGCCACGTCACCAAGGAGGGTGCGATCGCCGGTCCACGGGTGCTGGAGCACATGGTCGATACCGTGATGTATTTCGAGGGCGAGCGCGGCCACCAGTTCCGGATTCTGCGCGCGGTCAAGAACCGCTTCGGTCCCACCGACGAAATCGGCGTCTTCGAGATGACCGACCGCGGTCTCTCGGAAGTGCCCAACCCATCGGCGCTCTTTTTGGCCGAGCGCCGGGGCGACGTCTCGGGGGCGGCGGTGTTCGCCGGCATCGAGGGCACGCGGCCGGTGCTGGTCGAGATTCAGGCCCTGGTCGCGCCCTCGCCGCTGGGGACGCCGCGCCGCGCCGTGGTCGGCTGGGACGGCGCCCGCCTGGCCATGGTGCTGGCGGTGCTGGAGGCCCGCTGCGGCGTCTCGGTCGGCCCCAACGACGTCTATCTCAACGTCGCCGGCGGCCTGCGCATCAACGAACCGGCCGCCGACCTCGCGGTGGCCGCGGCCCTGCTGTCGTCACTGACCGGGGTGCCGGTGCCGGCCGACGCCGTGCTCTTTGGCGAGATCGGCCTTTCGGGCGAGGTGCGCGCAGTCAGCCACACCGACCTCCGGTTGAAGGAAGCCGCCAAGCTCGGCTTCGCCAGCGCCCTGATGCCCCGCCGCCCCGGCCGCGCCAAGGGCGAGGACAGCATCCGGATGCTGGAATTCGCCGAACTGGCCGACCTGCTGCCCCTGTTCCAGGACCCCAAGGCCAAGCCGGTGGGGCGGGGGTGACGAGCCGCGGGCGGGGATAAGGGCGGACACGACGGGCTTGCGGCGCGCGCCGCGATGCCGTAAAGGCGGGGTGCACGGGACGATCAACACGCTGCCGCGAGACCGCCGTTTATGGTACCCTGGTTCGACCTGACCATATGGAGCGAATGGGCGTCGGTTGTTGGGTTGGCGATCTCCTTGATCGGCCTCGGTCTTTCCATCTGGGTTCTGCGTCGCACCGGCACGATCGAAAGGGCGGTGCGCAAGGCTGAAGCTGAGATGCGTCGGCCCAAACGAATCGAGGATATCGAGTCTGTTTGCGGGACGATCCACACTCTAATTCAGGATTCATCCTCGAACCCACTCGTCGTATCCGGAATGCTCGGCACCGTAAACGCCTTGGTTCAAAAGCTTAGTGAGAGCGAAAGCGACAACGAGAATGCCTTGCGTTGCCTGGAAAACATTCGAAGCACTTGCTCCGAACACGAGCAGGGTAGCGAACGAAATATGTTGCGCAACTTGTATCAGCACCTCAATAAACTAAAGGTGTACCTTTCCGATCGCTGCCTAAGGCCGGAAACGCTGAGGAGAACAATATGAGCCGTGTCAAGCTTGCTCGACTTGCCACCACGCTCGACTTTGAGACCTTGGACGGCAAAGTTCGGTGGACTGCGATGCCGCCGCCCAGCGATATGATCCGCGGGACGGATAGCATAATCACTCAGGTCTTTGAGACAGAATACAACGAAATCAAGCTCAGGGTCTTCGAGAAACGCGTAAAATGCTTCATCGATGACGTCAACTACTGCTGGGACTATCCTGTCGTCCTCCAGTTTGTTGGCGATAATGGCGCTCCCGACTGGGAAGCCGAAAACATCGCCGGCGTGCGCGAGTTGATTGATACGATCAAGTTGAGAACATGCCGGGTTGAACAAAAAATCGACGCCATTCTGGCCGCCTGAGGGAGAGTATCCGTGAACCTAGTCGACATCGGTGTCGTCGGTGTAATCGCGTTCTCGGCGATCCTGGCCTTGATGCGCGGTCTGGTCAGCGAGGTGCTGTCGGTGGGCGGCTGGGTCGGGGCGGCGCTGGCGACCCTCTACGCCTTTCCGCGGCTACAGCCCTACATGCGCGCCCACGTCGAGCCGGCGGTGCTGGCCGACGGCATGGCCATCGTCGGCGTTTTCGTGCTGTCGCTGGTGGTGCTCTCGGTGATCGCCCACGAAATTTCCAAGGGCGTCCGGGACTCGGCGCTGAGTGCGGTCGACCGCTCGCTCGGACTCCTGTTCGGGGTTGCGCGGGGCGCGCTGCTGGTCTGTCTGGCCTGGATGCTGGTGGCTTGGCTGGTGCCCGGACCCGACCAGCCGCAATGGCTGCGCGACTCCAAGACCCGCCCCTTCGCCGAAACCGGGGCCGCCTGGCTGCAGGCGCTGGTCCCGGCCCAGGTCCGGAGCGACGCCGCCACCCAGGCCGACGCCCTGGCGGCCAAGGCCCGCCAGACCATGCAGGATGCCGAGGCGCTGCGCCGGCTGACCACCCCGAAGCCCGAGACGCCCCAGCCCGCTCAGCCGCCCGCCGAGGGCGCCTACAAAAAGCAGGACCGGGGGGAACTCGACCGCCTGATCCGTAATGCCAACTGACAGCTGCGGCCCCATTTTGCTATGAGCCCGCATGATGAGCTATATGAGTAGTGCGCGCGATGAGCCGGGCGCGCGCCCGCCGCCAAGGACATGCCCCATGTTGACCACCGACCCCTTCGACGCCGACACCCTGCACGAGGAATGCGGCGTCTTCGGCGTCTTCGGCCATCCCGAAGCGGCCAAGCTGACCGCGCTCGGACTCCATGCCCTCCAGCACCGGGGCCAGGAGGCGGCGGGCATCGTCGCCTATGACGGCGAGCAGTTCCACACTCACCGCGGCCTCGGCCACGTCGCGCGCACCTTCAACAATCGCGAGGAGATGCGGCGGCTGCGCGGCGACACCGCGATCGGCCATGTCCGCTACGCCACCAGCGGCGTCACCGTGATGCGCAACGTCCAGCCGCTGTTCGTCGAGCTGGAGTGTGGCGGCTTTTCCATCGCCCACAACGGCAACCTGACCAACGCCATGCAGTTGCGCCGGCAGCTGGTGCGGCGCGGCTGCCTCTTTCAGTCCACCACCGACACCGAGGTCATCGTCCACCTGATGGCCACCGCCCGCGGCGGCTCGGTGATCGACCGCATGGTCGAGGCGCTGCGTCAGATCGAGGGCGCCTTTTCGCTGGTGGCGATGGCCGGCGGCGCCATGATCGGCGTCCGCGATGCCCTGGGCGTGCGGCCGCTGGTGCTGGGCCGGATGGAGGGCGGCGCCCACGTATTCGCCTCCGAGACCTGCGCCCTCGACATCATCGGCGCCGAACTGGTACGCGACGTCGAACCCGGCGAACTTCTCGTGATCGACAGCGCGGGGGTCCATAGCGTGCGGCCGTTCCAGCCGGCGCCGTCGCGCTTTTGCATTTTTGAATATATCTACTTCGCCCGCCCCGACAGCGTGATGGACGGCCGCTCGGTCTACACCATCCGCCAGCGCATCGGCCGCGAGTTGGCGCGCGAAACCGGCGTCGATGCCGATCTGGTGGTGCCGGTGCCCGACAGCGGCGTGCCGGCGGCGATCGGCTATGCCGCCGAGAGCGGCCTGCCCTTCGAGCTTGGCATCATCCGCAATCACTATGTCGGCCGCACCTTCATCGAGCCCAGTCAGGCGATCCGCGATGTCGGGGTCAAGCGCAAGCACAACGCCAACCGCAGTATTCTCCAGGGTAAGCGGGTGGTGCTGATCGATGATTCGATCGTGCGCGGCACCACCTCGAAGAAAATCGTCGAGATGATGCGCAACGCCGGCGCCACCGAAGTTCATATGCGGATTTCGAGCCCGCCGACCGCCCATTCCTGCTTTTACGGCATCGATACCCCGGAAGAAAGCAAACTGCTGGCCCACGCCATGACCATCGACGAGATGGCCACCTACATCAGCGCCGACAGCCTGGCCTTCGTCTCGATCGACGGCCTCTACCGCGCCACCGGCCTTGCCGAAGGCCGCGACCACCGGGCGCCGCAGTTCTGCGACGCCTGCTTCACCGGCGACTACCCGATCGCGCTCACTGACCGCGATTCCCTCTCCGCCAGCGGCGAACTCCCCCTGTGGGCGGCGCGGGCTTGACCTCTTTCGGACCGGATGCCATGACCTCTTCTCCAGCCGCCGCCGGCCGCCTCGCCGGGCGGGTCGCCCTGATCACCGGGGCCTCACGCGGCATCGGTGCCGCCGTGGCCCGGCGCTTCGCCGCCGAGGGTGCCGAAATCGTGCTCACCGCCCGCACCGTCGGCGGCCTCGAAGAGGTCGATGACGCGATCCGGGCTGCGGGCGGCCCGGCGGCGACCCTGATTCCCCTCGACCTGATGAACCTCGACGAGATCGACCGGCTGGGACCGGCGCTCTACCAGCGCTTCGGCCGGCTCGACATTCTGGTCGGCAATGCCGGCACCCTCGGCTCACTGGCACCGGTGGCCTATTCCGACCCCAAGATTCTGCAGCGGGTAATGACGGTCAACGTCTTCGCCAACTACCGGCTGATCCGGACCCTCGATCCGGTGTTGCGCCTCTCCGGCGCCGGGCGGGCGATCTTCGTCACCGACGGCCTGAAGGGCGAGAGCGTGCCCTTCTGGGGCCTTTACGCCGCGAGCAAGGTCGCGCTCGAAACCATGGTCCGCGCCTATGCCGCCGAAATCACCCGGCCGGAATTGCGCGTCAACCTGATCGATCCCGGCGTGGTCGGCACCGCGCTGCGCGCCAAGGCCTTTCCCGGCGAGGATCAGCAGACGCTGCGCCGGCCCGACGAAGTCGCCGGCGCCTTCGTCGATCTGGCCGAGACCGCCTGCGGCCGCCACGGTGAAACCGTGCATGCGTCGGGCGGGACGTGCTAGGATCGCGGCGACCCATCCGGATCTCTCGAGGACCCCGCTCAAGCCGCAGCCGCCGATGACCATCAAAGATCACGAAGAACCGGGCGGGAGTCCGGTCTGGGATTTGCCGACCCGGCTGTATCACTGGTTGCAGCTGGCGCTGGTGGTGCTGGCGCTGCTCACCGGCTTCCTCGTTCCCGCCGACTGGCTCAACGTCCACGTCGTCCTTGGCGCCCTGATCGCGGCGCTGCTGGCGTTCCGGCTGGTCTGGGGCGTGTTCGGCCCCGAACACAGCCGCTTTGCCAGCTTCCCCTGCCCTCCCCGGCGGGTGGCCGAGCACCTGGGCGCCCTGTTGCGCCGGCGCCCCTCCCGCCATTTCGGCCATACACCGGCCGGCGGCGCCATGGTCGTGGCGCTGATGGCGGCCCTGGCCACCCTGATCGCCAGCGGCTATATCCGGCTGGGCGGCGTCTTCAAGGAGGGTCCGCTCGCCACCCTGTTCAGCTACGCCGCAGGCGCCCGGGCCGGGGATCTGCACAGCCTGCTGGCCTACGGGCTGATCGGGCTGATCGCAGTTCACGTGCTTGGCGTCTGGCTGGAAAGCCGGCTGCTCGGCGAGAACCTGATCCGGGCGATGATCAGCGGCGTCAAGCGTGACACCGGCGGCGCACCCGCCGCCGCTGGGGCCAAGCCCCGCAAGGCCCGGCCGATGATGGCGGGGGCGGTGCTGCTGGGCATCGTCTATCTGGTCTGCCTCGGCCTGATCTGGAGCCTGCGCCAGCCGCCGGCGGTGCCGCGCCTGCCCGCCAACCCGCTCTACACCGCCGAGTGCGGCGGCTGCCATTGGGCCTATCATCCGAGTCTGCTGCCGGCGGACTCCTGGAGCCGGCTGGTCGCCGGTCTGGCCGGTCATTTCGGCGAGGACGCCAGCCTGCCGCCCGAGCGGGCCGCCGCGATCGCCGGCTGGCTTACCAGCCACAGCGCCGAGACCTGGGATACCCTGCCGGCCAACCGCCTGCGCACCGTCGATGCCGCCGAGCCGCTGCGCATCACCGCGACCCCGTTCTGGAAGCGTCAGCACAGCCACATTCCGGCCGCGGTGTTCAAGAGCTTTTCCGGCGGCGCCGGCGCCTGCACCGCCTGCCATACCGATGCCGAGAGCGGGCGCTTCAGCATCCGCCGCATCGACCGTTCACACCGCCTGAACCTGAAACCGCCGCCAGACGCCAAGGGAACGCCATGACCAGCAAGCCTCGTTCCCCAAAGCCGGGGACGACCGCCGCAGCCGGACCGCCGGAGGTGGCGCCCGTGGCAGCTCAACCGGACAGCCCCCCGGCGGCAGCGAGGCGGGGCGCCATCCCGGCGGCCAAGGCCGCGGGCGGGCCGAGCCCCTTCCTTGACGATTTGCTCGGCAGCAAGGCGCCGATCCAGATTCCCGGAAAAGTCCGGTATCTTATGGCCAAGTTCGGCCACTGGCTGGTGATGGGCCTGATGGTGCTGGTGCTGCCCGGCCAGTTGATCGCCCTCGGCATGCGGGCGGCGATGCTGCCCTTCGCCAGCATGGCCGGCACCGACAGCAGCCTGAAACTGGCCCTGGCCCTGGCCATGCTGCTGTTCCTGATCGTGATCCTGATCATGGCCCTGCCCGGACTTCAGGGCCGCAAGGTGGTCGGCTGGCAGCTGCTGGTGCTGGGCAACGGCATCAATCTGGTTTACGGCCTGCTCACCGGCGGCATCGTCGGCCCGATTCTGGGCGCCCTGATCGGGCTTTACGTGCTGTTCCAGCTGCGCCGCTACTATCTCTGAAGCCGTCCGTCACGCGGCCGGCTACACCGACTCGTCGAAATAGGCGTCCTCGAATTCGTCGAGGGTGCCGCGCACGTCCTTCAGCATCGCCCGGACCATGCCCTTGTCCGGGGTCACGCACAGGGTCTCGTTGACCGCCTGCCCCAGTTGCCGGATGGCATGGGCCAGCAGCTTGGCCGCCATCTGTTCGGTAAAATCCATCTTCGACGCCCCGGACGGTCTCATGAAGCGGGCCACTGTCGCGAGCCGGCCCGGCGATGTCAACCGGAGAGGCTTGAAACTCGGCCCCGCCCGCCCTATGGTGCCCGCCGCAAGCCGATTGGGGCGTAGCCAAGTGGTAAGGCAGTGGATTTTGATTCCACCATTCCCAGG
>JBAXPR010000102.1:0-12807 GCA_037132135.1 Rhodospirillaceae bacterium | reverse complement strand
TCAACCCATTATCAGGCCCCGACGAAAGCCTGCCCGGACTTTTGCCCCTCTTACGATATCCGCACCGGCGACCCTGAGGTTGTTGGCCTTGGCGGCCTTGGCGCTGCGGAAGGGGGCCAGCTCACTTTCGATCAGGTCCCGGATCGCGACGCCCTTGCCGTGGGCGGCGGCCATCAGGCCGTGGGCATAGGCCAGGGCGTGGACCCGCTGGACCAGCGCCCCGGCGAAGCCTTCCAGCGACGTGCTGCTGTCCATGCTGTGCCAGACGATGGCCTGGATGCTGGCCAGGGTGTTCTTCACCCGATGATCCAGTTCGGCCATCAGCAGGCTCTGGCGTTCCAGCGCCGTCTCGCGCTCGCGGCGGATGCGGTCGACCTGGCGCAGCACGGTTTCGAGCAGCCAGTGGCGGAAGCCATGGGCGACTTCGATGTCCATCGCCTCCCAAGGGGCCGCCTGCTGGCGGGTGTCTTCCCGCCAGGCGTCGAACGACCGGCGCGGCGTCAGCCGCTCGCCGAGCGGACCGACCTCGACCGGTTTGCGCGGGTCGCCGGCCCAGGTGATGCTGCGCACCCATTCGGCGCGGAACCACATGACATAGCCGACGGTGCGATGAGACAACGAGACGGCAAGCAAACCGCTGGCCTGGGTGACGAAGGGCAGGGCCGGGGGAAAGACCGCGCTCAGCTGGCAGGTCTCGATCACCGGCCCCGGCTGCCCGGCCAGCCAGCTGACCAACTCGGCGATGAAGGCCGCGGGCGGCGTCTCCCCCGCGGTGTGAAGCTCGCCCTCCAGCCACACCGCGACCCCCGAGGATCCGATGAGGTCCAGCAGGGAGCCGCCGCCGGCCACCAGCACCGAGGGGATCGCGGCGTCGGGGCTTTGCAGCAGGCGGGCGGTCAAGGACTCCTGGATCGCCCGGGCCTTGATGCGCCGCCGGGCCGAGTCCGCCTCGATCCAGGCCGCCATATGGAACGAGAATATCTGGCCGAACAGTTCGCAGGCCGCCCGCAGATCCGCGGTCACATGGCGCGGGGTCCGGTGGTGGCAGGCGATCAGGCCCCACAAGGTTTGCTGATGCAGGATCGAGATCGAGAGTGAGGCCGCCACCCCCATATTCTTCAGGTATTCGAGATGGACCGGCGAGACGCTGCGCAGGATGCACTGGCTCATGTCCGGGGCGGCGCCGGTGTCGCCCGCCGCCACCGCCTCCAGCGGCGCCGGCCCATAACCGGCATCCGGGATCAGGCGCAGCCAGTTGCGCTGATAAAGCGCCCGCGCCTGCCTCGGCAGATCCGAGGCCGGATAATGGAGGCCGAGAAAGCTCTCAAGACCCTCGGCCATGTCCTCGGCGACCACCGTGCCGCTGCCATCCCGGAGGAAGCGGTAGACCATCACCCGATCAAAGCCCAGGGCGGCCCGCACCTGGACCGCGGCGATGCGAAAGCCCGCCTCAAAGCCATCAACCGCCTGCACCGCCGCGACCATGGCCTTGACCAGGGACATCGCGTCGCCGCTCACCGTGGCGCCGGCTCGGATCGCCGGTTCCAGTTCGATGATCCCGAGTTCATCCTCGGCATGGATGGTGGCGTTCAGCCGGCGCTGGCCTAGACGCGGCGCGAGGCCGAGCAGAATGGACGGGGCAACGGTTCTGGCCGGTGCGGCCAGGCGCTCGACCATCGGCCCGAGGGCCTCGGTTTCAAACAGGTCGAACAGTGTCAGCGCCGTCCGCCCCCGGGGCTCGAGTCCCAGCAAGGCAAGGGCGTCCCCGGCAACCTGCCGGATCGCCAGATCCCGGCGATCAAACACCAGGAGAACGCCATGGGGTTGGATCGAGCCAGGACAATCTATCGGCTCGCGGTCGCAGGAGGTCAGGTCAACGTCACCGAAACGGACGGGGGCGACAATCGTGCTCATATTCCATACCGCCCTTGTCTCGCGCCATTGCGGCCGCCGCCATGGTCATCAAGGGACGGTGACCCAAACATAGGCCAATTGACAACCGGCACCAGTGACAACCTGATGGTGTTTGGCCGCCAAGCCTTCTCATAAAGGATCACGGAAAAATCAAGAAACCGACCGGTTCTGTCAATTTTGGAGTCCTATCCCAGTCGCCTCGGTCGTTTCAAGGATCATTTGTCTTCTATGGAAAAATCTCAATGAGCGAGTCTTTGCCGGACGGGGGGTGCAGGCGGTGCGCCCCCCCGGGGAACGCCGGCTGCCGGCGGCTCAGGTCCCCTGAATCCATTTGCACGGGGGTGTCGCGATATGCTTTCCTCACCGGGTTTGGAGCATTGTCCGATCAAAGGGGATGAGGGAATGCTGCCCCTCTTTGCTTTGGGAGCGGAGCCAGGCTGCGGGACGGCGCCGCCCCGGCGCGATCTGCCCGATATTGCAGCCGAACAGGCCCGCCAATGAAAACCATAGTGATCGGAACGCTGCTTCTGCTGCTCGGTGCGTGCGGATTTCGTCCGATGATGGGCAGCGGCGCCCTTGATGGCGACATCGTCGAGCAGATGGGGGCGGTAGAAATATCCGAGATCAAGGACCATATCGGCCAACAGCTACGCAACATGCTGATTGATCGATTTTATCATAACCAGCGATCGGGCAAGCCCAAATACCGGCTCGATGTGATACTCAATACCAAAGAGTCGGCTCTGACGATTGAAAAGGATGCCACGGCAACCGGCGGCCTCTTGATATCGTCGGCGAATTATCGCCTGGTTCATATCGCCAGCGGCAAGATCGTCTTGCAGGGCTTTTCCAATGCGGTGCCCGGGTACAAGATTTCGAACTATCAGTGGGCCTCGTTCGTCTCCCAGGCCGACGCCGCGGAACGCGGCATAGAATACATGAGCAACGATATCAGGAGCCGCGTCGCCCTTTATTTCGCGCGTGCGCCGGACCAGAAGCCGCCGATGGCCCGGGACTGACTCCGTCCGGCCGGCCGAGGCGGCACGGCGTCAGTCCTCACCCTCGAAAAAGTCGCCGCCGGGGCCGCCGCGGGTCAGAGAAAGCAGGGAGCCGGCTTCGACCGCCTGACCCCGGAACTCGGGCCGGGGTGGCGGTGCATCACCGCAGACCACGCGGAGGGTATGGGGGTGGAGCACCGGCCCGGTCCAGCGCTGAGGAAACACCCGGGCGAAGGCGAAGTCGGGGCCGCAGCGCTCGGCGATCAGGGCGCGGAGCTGTTCGAGGGTGTTGGAGCGCTCGTTGTAGCGGAGGGAGAACTGGCGCGCCGTCCAGGGTACGCCATAGTCCGGTGTCGGCCAGAGATAGGGGCCGCGATCATCGGTATCGATGCCGCCGTTGCAGCCGGCCAGCATCAGCACCGCCACCACCGTCCACATCCGGATCATTGCCGTCCCGCCAGTCGTTTCGCCAAGGGCCGGGGCCGATTTTTACCCAAGCCGCGGCAGCCGTCCACTGGTTTTGCCCGGCGGCCTCAGCCGGTGGCCCCGCCGCGCGCCGCCGACCAGGGCACCGGGTTGCCGAGGAAGGATTCGACCTCGCGCAGAGTTTCCTTGTCGAAATACTGATGCTTCCGGGCCGCCGCCAGCACGTCCCACCAGGTGGCGAGGGCGTGGAGCCTGACTCCGAGGCTGTCCATGGTCACCTGGGACTGGGGAAAGATGCCATAGTGGAAAACGACGAAGGCATCGGTCACCACCTGACCGGCCTCGCGGATGGCGTTGACGAAATTGACCTTGCTCTTGGCGTCGGTGGCGAGATCCTCGACCAGCAGGGTGCGGGCGCCCGGGGCGACCACGCCCTCGATCTGGGCGTCGCGGCCGAAGCCCTTGGGCTTCTTGCGCACATATTGCATCGGCAGCGCGAGGCGGTCGGCGATCCAGGCCGCGAACGGGATGCCGGCGGTCTCGCCCCCGGCCACCAGATCCACCGCCTCGAAGCCGATCTCGCGCTTGATCATGTCGACAGCGAAATCGATCACGGCGCCGCGGGCGCGGGGAAAGGCGATGATGCGCCGGCAATCGACATAGACCGGGCTCTTCCAGCCCGAGGTGAACGTGTAGGGCTGCGCCGCATTGAAGTGAACGGCCTTGATCTCGATCAGCAGTTTGGCGGTCAGCGCCGCGGTCTCGGTGGTCATTGCTCGTTTCCGGAGTGGTCTCGGGTCAGGGTCCAGGCGATCTCTTCGCCGGCCCGGAACGGTACCACGCCGGCGATGGTGGCGGGCATGGTCCAGGGGCGGCGCACGAGGGTGATGGTGTCGTCGTTGACGGGCAGGCGATAGAAGCGCGGGCCGTTGAGACTGGCAAAGGTTTCCAGGCGGTCGAGGGCGCGGGCGCGCTCGAAGACCTCGGCATAAAGCTCGATCCCGGCCGGGGCGGTGAAGATGCCGGCGCAGCCGCAGGCCGATTCCTTGGCCGCGGCGGCATGGGGCGCCGAATCGGTGCCGAGGAAGAACGAGGTCTCGCCGGAGGTCGCGGCGGCCACCAGCGCCTTGCGGTGCCGTTCACGCTTGGCCACCGGCAGGCAATAGGCATGGGGCCGGAGCCCGCCGGCAAAGAGGGCGTTACGGTTGATCAGCAGATGATGGGCGGTGATGGTGGCGCCGAGCCGGCCGCTGGCGGCGTGGCGGCGCACAAACTCGACCGCCTGCTCGGTGGTGATGTGCTCGAACACCACCCGCAGCCGCGGGAAGCCGGCGAGCAGCGGCGAGAGCACGCGCTCGATGAACACCGCCTCGCGGTCAAAGATATCGACCGCGGCGTCGGTAACCTCGCCATGGACCAGCAGCGGCATGCCGATCGCTTCCAGACGCTCGATCACCGGGGTGATGCGGTAAAAATCGCTGACCCCCTGGTCGCTGTTGGTGGTGGCGTTGGCCGGATAGAGCTTGAGGGCCGCGAACGCCCCCGCATGCCAGCCACGCTCGACCTCGCCGGGGTCGGTGCTGTCGGTGGCGTAACAGGTCATCAGCGGCTTGAAGGCCGATCCGGGCGGCAACGCCGCTTTGATCAGGGCCTGATAGTGCTGGGCCGCCGCGGTGGTGGTTACCGGCGGGCGCAGGTTGGGCATGATGATCGCGCGCCCGAAGCGGGCGGCGCTGGCCGGCAGCACAGCGCGCAGCATCTCGCCGTCGCGCAGATGAAGGTGCCAGTCGTCAGGCCGGCGAAGGGTGAGGCGGGGCAGGGCGGTCATGGGCTTGGGGCCGGAAAGGGGTGGCGTCGACAGCGGCGCGATCTTGGTCGAAGCCTCAGGGCGGCGCAAGCCGGAATGATGCCGATAGGCAACGGTGGCGGCCCGGCGCTGCCGCGCGGGGCCGCTGGCGCTTTCCCTCACGGGTTGGGGCCGGCTACAGTGCGTCGCCATGGGAGACTTTGTGAGCTGCCGGTCCTCCGGGACGGATTCCTCAGAGCCCCCGGACACCGGGTCACCGACGGTCCCGGACCAGGAGACGGCTGCTGCCACCGGAACCGATGCCTCGGTTCGGGCGCTGGCGCGCGCCAATCTTTTCGCCCTGCTGGCGGTGGCGCTGATTCTGGTCGCGGTCAGTGGCGTGGCCCTGTGGTCGTCGTTTCGCAGCGCCGTCCGCGAGGCTGAGGGCCGGGCCGACGCCGCCGGCGCGATTCTCACCGGCCAGATCGATCTCGCGCTGCTCGGGGTCGACAGCGTGGTGCAGGGGTTGAGCGAACGGCTGGCCGGTGGTTCCGCGTCGGTCAAGACGCTGTCGGCCTACCTGGCTAAGCGCGGCGCCGAGATGGCCATGGTCCGGAGCATGACCGTGCTCGGCCCCGACGGTGCCGTGATCGCCGACTCCAGCGGCGGCGAGCAAAAAAGTCCGGTGCCGCCGGCCGATCAGGCCGCGTTTTTCCGGGCTCATCTCGGCCCTGACGGCGACCGCCTCTATCTCGGCACCCCGGTGCGCGGCCCGGCCGCCGGCGGCTGGGCGGTGCCGGTCTCGCGGGCGGCGCGCGGCCCCGACGGCGCGCTGAAGGCGGTGATCGTCGCCACCATCGATGCCGCCGGCTTCGAGCCGCTGTTTCGCACCCTCAACGGCGACGGTCATCTCTGGGCGGCGCTGACCCGCACCGACGGCGCGCTGCTGATGCCGTTTCCCTTTAATGGCAAGCTGCTGGAAACGCCGCTGGCCGGCTATTCCTGGTTCGTCTCCCGCCTGCACGAGGGCCACGACGGCGGCGTCCGGCTGGCCACACCCGACGGCGTCAGCCGGCTGGTGGTTCACCGCAGCATCGGCCACTGGCCGCTGATCATGGCCGTGGGTCTCGCCACCGACGATGTGTTGCGCCCGTTCATCGACGAGGCCTGGCTGTGGGTGCTGGGGCTGGCGGCGACGCTGGGGCTGGTGCTGATCGGCGGCCGCTACCATCTGCGTCAGACCCGGCGCATCGCCGGTCAGGCCAGCCAGCTCGGCCGCACCACCGAGGACCTGACCCGGGTCAACCGCCTGCTCGAACAGGAAGTCGAGGAACGGGTGCGGGCGGCGGCCGAACTCTATTATCGCAATCTGCTGCTCGACGCCCAGCTCCAGATGTCGCCCGACGGCATCCTGGTCGTTGATGCCGATGGCCATATCCGCTCCTGGAACCAGCGGTTCGCCGAAATCTGGATGCTGCCCGACGACGCCATGAGTGAGGGCGACCGCGATCTGGCCATGGAGCTGGCCTGCGAACAGCTGGCTGATCCCCAGGCGTTTTTGCGTCGGGTCGGCCATCTCTTCCGCAATCTCGGCGAGGAGGATGGCGGCGAGGAAATGCTGTTCCGCGACGGCCGCATCGTCGAGCGCTTCTCGCGCGGGCTGATCGACCACGAGGGCCGTTTTTCCGGGCGCATCTGGTTCTTTCGCGACGTCACGCTGTCGCGCCGGGCGGCGGCCACCGCGCGCAAGCTGGCGGCGATCGTCAGCTCGTCCAGCGACGCCATCATCGGCAAGACCATCGATGGCGGGATCGAAAGCTGGAACGCCGCCGCCGAGCAGATGTTCGGTTACCGGCCCGAGGAGATCATCGGCCAGCCGTTGCAGACCCTGTTTCCGCCCGAACGGGTCACCGAGATTACCGACCGCCTGCTGTCGGCGCGGCGCGGCGAGCGCATCGCCCATCTCGAGACCGTCGGCCGTCACGCCTCGGGCGAGCGTCTGCACCTCTCGGTGACGATCTCGCCGATTCTCGACGACCACGGCATCGTCACCGGCCTTTCGACCATCGCCCGCGACATCACCCGGCGCAAACGCATCGAGGCCGCGCTGCGCGAGCGCGACCAGCGCAACCGCGTGGTGCTGGAATCGCTCTCCGAAGGCGTGCTGCTCTACAATGCCGAGGGCGCGATCGTTGCCGCCAACACCGCGGCCCAGCGCATTCTCGGGCCGTTCTTCGGCAGCCAGGGGGTGATCGCCGAGGAGGCCGCCGAGGTCTTCGACCGCATCGCCACCGGCCCCGACGGCGTGCCGGTGCCGCGCGCCTTGCAACCGGCCGAGATCGCCCGCACCTCGGGCACGCCGGTGCTCGACGTCGTGATCGGTCTCGAGCGGCCGCCGGGCATTCCGGGCGGAACCGTTTGGCTGCTGAGCAACGCCCAGCCGATCCACACCGAATCGGGCGAGGTCGACGGCGTCGTCGTCAGCCTGCTCGACATCACTACCCGCAAGAGGGCCGAGGAGGAACTGCGCGAGAGCGAGCGTCACTTCCGCCGCACCTTCGACGAATCGCCGATCGGCGCCGCCGTGGTCTCCCTCGACGGCCGCTTTCTCAGGGTCAACGCCGAGCTGTGCCGGATCACCGGCTACGCCGCAACCGAACTGCTGGCCCGCGGCATCCGGGACATCGTGCTGCCAGAGGACCAGGATCTCGACGCCGGTCCGGCCGGGCAGCTGATCGCCGGTGAGATCAGCTACTATCAGGTCGATAAGCGCTGCCGGCGCCGGGATGATACCCCGATCTGGCTGCACTTCTCGGTGCGCATGATCCGGGACGCCGCCGGACAGCCCGGCACCTTCCTGCCGATGATCGAGGACATCACGGCGCGCAAGCTGGCCGAAGAGCGTCTCGCCCGCAGTGAAGCCGAAGCCCAGGCGGCAAAGACCTCGGCCGACCTCGCCAACCGCGCCAAGTCCGAGTTTCTGGCCACCATGAGCCACGAGCTGCGCTCGCCGCTCAACGCCATTCTGGGCTTCGCCGAAATCCTCGGCATGGAGATGTTCGGCGCCCTCGGCTCGCCGCGCTATCTCGGCTACGCCAAGGACATCCACGACAGTGGCCGGCTGCTGCTGTCGGTGATCGACGATATTCTCGACCTCTCCAAGATCGAGGCCGGCAAGCTCGAACTGCACGAGGAACTGGTCACGGTCGAGCAGGCGATCGGTTCGGCGCTGCGGCTGGTTCAGACCCGCTCCCAGGCCCACGGCCTCGGCCTCGACTGCCGCCTTGAGCCCGATCTGCCGCCGCTCTGGGCCGATGGCCGGCTGATCATCCAGATGGCGGTGAACCTGCTCTCGAACGCGATCAAGTTCACGCCCCGCGGCGGCACCGTCGTGATCGCCGTCGACCGGATCGCGGGCGACGGCGATCTCAGGCTCAGCGTCACCGACACCGGCATCGGCATCGCACCCGAGGATCTGCCCAAGGTGCTGGCGCCCTTCGAGCAGGTCGACAACCATCTGACCCGGACCCAGTCCGGCACCGGGCTGGGTCTGCCCCTGGTGAAGTCGCTGATCGAGCTGCACGGCGGCAGTTTCGAGATCGCCAGCGCCCCGGGGGCGGGAACCACCGTGACCCTGACCTTTCCGGCGTGGCGGCTGCGGCCGGCCTGATCGCTTTGGTCACCGCCGGTGCCGTCATTTCAAAACTTCAGGGCGGATCTGTAGCCGCCCGACTTGCTCTTAGGGTTTTATTACCCTATCTCTATGACACACCGGAGCCCCGAGCCAGGGGTGAGGGTGATTGATGGCTCCAATAAGCGGTACTATTGGGACTGGTCGCAACTTATTATAAACAAAAGGCACAACCATGATCTTCTATCAAGAAGAACGTCTGGCCATGTTCATCGACGGGGCGAATCTCTATGCTGCGGCACGGGCCCTCGGTTTTGACATCGACTACAAGCGTTTGCTGGATATGTTCGCCTCCAAGGGCCGCCTGGTCCGCGCCTTCTACTATACCGCGCTGGTTGAGGATCAGGAGTATTCACCGATCAGACCTTTGGTTGACTGGCTCGATTACAATGGTTACACGATGGTTACAAAGCCGACAAAAGAGTTCACTGATGCGTCGGGCCGGCGCAAGATCAAAGGGAACATGGACATAGAACTGGCCATCGACGTGATGGAGATGGCAGAACACGTTGATCATATTCTGCTGTTTTCCGGTGATGGCGACTTTCGCCGGCTGGTCGAGGCGGTTCAGCGCAAGGGCGTGCGGGTCAGCGTCGTCAGCACGGTCAGGTCGCAACCCTCGATGGTGGCCGATGAGCTGCGCCGGCAGGCGGACAACTTTATCGAGCTTCAGGACCTGTCGCCGATGATCGCCCGCGTTCACCATCATCGCGAGGGCGGCGGTCACGATCAGTCTCCGGGCAGTGGCTTCGACAACGGCTGAGCGTTCGGGCTGAGCGCTTGGGTGCCGAGGCCCGGCGGGCGCGGGCTAGCCGCCGCGCCGGCGGTGGCAGGCCAGGACCATCGGCGTGCGCGATTTCGGCACCTTGAACACGAAATTGTAGCGGGCGACGTGGTAGCTGGGGTCGAAGCCGTAGAAGTTGAGACGCATCCGCTCCAGCTCGGCGGCCCGATACGCCGCCAGCGGCTGTTCGGCCTCGTCGGCGGCGCGGCGGCGGGCCTTGTCGGCCAGCCGGGCCGGCAGCGCCGCATCCCGGGCGAGCCGGGCGGCCCGCGCCCCGGCCTCGGTGCGGAAGGCGGCCAGGGTGGCGCCGAAAGCATCGTCGATCAGGCCGAGGCGGCGCGCCTCCGCCGTGCCCATCGGCAGCCGCGCCTCGGTCACCGCCCGCGCGCACTCGGCGCCGCAGCGGCGGGGTAGCAGATAGGTCCAGTATTCCGAACCATAGAGGTTGCCCATGCCCTTGTAGTGGGGGTTGAGCACGACGCCGCTGCGCGCCCAGACCAGATCCGCGGCCAGGGCCAGGAAGACGCCGCCGGCACCGGCGTTGCCGCCCAGCGCCGCGATGGTCAGCTGCCGGCCGCCGGTAATCAGGGCCTCGGCGATGTCGTCGATGGCGTTGATCGCAGCCCAGGAGGCGTCGGCCGGTCCGGGCGCGGCCTCGATGGCGTTGAGGTCGATGCCGTTGCACCAGAAATCCGGCCCGCCCGCCAGCACCAGCACCCGGGTGTCGCGGGCCTGCGCCGCGCGCAGCGCCGCGCGCAGCCGCTCGGCCCGGTCGACGCTGAGGGCACCGTTGTAGAAGGGAAAATGCAAGGTGCCGACGCCCTCGGCCTCTTCGTACCAGAGGTCGCGATAGCCACCGGCAACCTCGGGCAGGCCGGCGGCGGCGGCTCCCAGCACCGTCACCGCCGGCAGCTTGAGCCCGGCGGCATCGTCGCGGCGGCGCAACCGGCCCAGCCAGACCGCGCCGTCGCAGGTGGCCCGGCACACCGCCTCGCCCGAGCGGGCGATCAGCGTCCCCGGGGCGCCGCTTAGGCCCGGCCCGGCCGGGTGGCCGTCGAAGAGCTGACAGGCGCCGTCGGCCACCCCGGGCATGCCGTCGCCCGAATGGATCTTGCGCAGCACGGTGGCGGTATCGTCGCGGTTCCAGTCGATGGCGCGGTCGGCCTGCTTCATCGCCGGGCGCCAGTGGCCGGGGCCGGGGGGCGGCTGGGGCCGCCCGCCCGTCGCCAGTCCGGCCAGCGCCGCCAGCACCCCTTCGACCGCTGCCGCCGTGACCTCATGGCGATAGAGGCTGCCTTTGGCCGCCGGCCGCATCGGGAACCCGGCGCTTTGCCAGACATCGCCGCCATCGAAGTCGGCCGCGGCCTCGAGCACGGTGACGCCCCAGTGGCCGGCGCCGGTCAGCAGCGCCCAGTCGAGGGCCGAGGGCCCGCGGTCGCCGGGCGGGCCGGGATGGATGATCAGGCAGGGCAGCGCCCGCCAGACCGCCTCGGGAATTCGGCGCTTGAGGAACGGTGCCACCAGGACATCGGGCCGGAACAGCGCGACCGCCTCGGCGGTCACGGCGTCATTGATGTCGAACTCGACCGAGACCTGATGGCCCCGCTCGCGCAACTCGACAAACAGCCGCTGGGAGAGGCTGTTGAAACCATGGCAGAGCAGGAGAATGCGCATCGGGGCGGGGCCGGGTCAGGAGCCGGTGTCGCGGAACCGGCCATAGCTGTAATAGGCGGCGCAGGCGCCCTCGGCCGAGACCATGCAACTGCCCATCGGGTTTTCCGGGGTGCAGACGGTGGCGAACAGCTTGCAGTCGAGCGGGCGTTTGAGGCCGCGCAGGATGGCGCCGCAGGCGCAGCCCTTATGGTCGGCGACCCTGCGGCCGGGCACCGGGAAGCGGCGCTCGGCGTCGAACTCGGCCCAGCTCTCCTTCAGCCTGAGGGCGCTGTAGGGCACCATGCCCAGGCCCCGCCACTCGAAGGTGGCGCGCAACTCGAAGACCTCGGCCACCAGCGCCTGCGCCTTGAGATTGCCCTCGCGGCTGACGGCGCGGCTGAACTGGTTTTCGACCTCGGCCCGGCCGTCGTTGAGCTGGCGCACCAGCATCAGGATGGCCTGCATGACGTCGAGCGGCTCGAAGCCGGCCACGACCACCGGCTTGCCATACTCCTCGGCGAAGAACTCATAAGGCCGGCTGCCGATCACGGTCGAGACATGGGCCGGGCCGATGAAGCCGTCGAGCGGCACCGTGCCCAGTTCCCGGACCTCGGGGCTTTCGAGGATGTTCTGGATCGCCGCCGGGGTCAGCACATGGTTGCAGAACACCGTGAAGTTCTTGAGGCCGCGCATCCGGGCGTCGCGCAGCGCCACGGCGGTCGGCGGCGTCGTGGTCTCGAAGCCGATGGCGAAAAACACCACCTCGCGCCCGGGATGAGCCTCGGCGAGGCGCAGGGCGTCGAGGGTCGAATAGACCATCCGGACATCGGCGCCCCCGGCCTTGGCTTTCAGCAGGCTGACTCCGCCAGAGCCCGGCACCCGCAGTACATCGCCATAGCTGCACAGGATGACACCGGGGTGGCGCGCGATGGCCACCGCATCGTCGATGCGGCCGATCGGCAGCACGCAGACCGGGCAACCGGGTCCGTGGATCATCCGCACCGTCCCGGGCAGCAGATCCGGCAGGCCATAGCGGGAAATGGCGTGGGTGTGGCCGCCGCAGAACTCCATCAGATGATAGCGCCGGTCCGGCCGCGCCTCGGCGGCGATCGCCGCGGCGAGCTGGCGCGCCAGCGCGGGATCGCGGAATTCGTCGATGTATTTCATGGCATGAGAGACATCAGGGCGGCGGCCTCCGCTCCGGAGCACGCCGCCGGTCGTCACCCCGGGTTCGCCATGCGGTGTCGCTGTCGCCAGGCTCCGGCGTCATGGGTCTGTCTCTTTTCTTCCGGGCTAGGCCGCCAGCCGCTTGATCTCCAGCCGGCCCCAGACATCGAGCAGCGCGTCGACCAACTGGCTCATTTCGAGGTCGCCGTGGAGCGGGGTCGGGGTGATGCGCAGGCGCTCGGTGCCGCGGGGCACGGTGGGGTAGTTGATCGGTTGGATATAGATGTTGTGGCGCTCCATCAGATCGTCGCTGGCCTGCTTGCACAGCCGGGCGTCGCCGACCAGCAGCGGCACGATGTGGCTGACCGAGGGCATCACCGGCAGGCCG
>JBAXPR010000101.1:0-12812 GCA_037132135.1 Rhodospirillaceae bacterium | reverse complement strand
ACTGGATACATCCCACATGTAGTGGGTGTATGTCTTAACCGGATAGGCATGGGTGGAACGATCGATTTCGAAGGCGTGCCCGGGGGCGGCACCCGTTTCGTCTTCACGTTGCCGCTGGAGCAGCAGGCGGACGCGCCATGACCGCCCCGCCGCCCCGGCCCCATATCGTCTTCGTTGACGACGACCTCAACCTGCTCAACGGCTTGCGCCGCTGCCTGCTCGGGCAGCGCGGCGAGTGGGAGATGAGCTTCTGCCCGTCCGGCGCGGCCGCCCTGACGCTGATGGCGAACCGTCCGGCCGATGTGGTGATCTCCGACATGCGGATGCCGGAGATGGACGGCGCCGCCCTGTTTTCAAAGATTGCCACCCTCTGTCCGCGCGCCGTCCGTATCATTCTGTCCGGCTAAACCGATCGCGATGCCGTCGTGCGCACCATCGGTCCCGCCCACCAATGGCTGTCCAAGCCCTGCAGTCCCGAGACCGTGATGGCCGCGGTGCGGCGGTCGCTGGGCCTTCGCCGCCTGCTGAGCAGCCCCGATCTGAGCGCGATGGCCGCCGGTCTGCGCGTGCTCCCGGCCCTGCCGCGCCTGTTTCCCGAAATGCTGGCGGAACTGGAGTCCGAAACCGGCAGCGCCCACACGCTGGCCGGCATGGTGCGCAGCGACGTTGCCCTGACCGCCCAATTGCTCAAGCTGATCAACTCCGGCTATTTCGGCTTGCCCGAAGCGGTGACCGATGTTGAAAGCGCCATTCAGATGCTGGGCTTCGATTCGATTAGGACGCTGGTTCTGCATTCGGGGGTGTTTGGGCGATTTTCCGGCGTCTCCGAGATCAGTCTGGTCCTGGAGCGGGTTAGCCGGCGCAGTCTGAAGACCTCGGAACTGGCCCGCTGCATCGCGGTCGCCGAGGGGCTGCCGCTTGCCACCGTCCAGGCTGCGGCCTGCGCCAGCCTGCTCGCCCATATCGGGACGGTGGTGCTGGCGGCCAATTTTCCCGCCGGGTTTCAGCGGGCGGCAAGAGAGGCCGAGCGCGACGGTCTCGGCATCGACCGGGTCGAACATCGGTTGTTTCAGGCCGATCATGCCCTGCTGGGGGCTTATCTGCTTGGCCTCTGGGGGTTCAACGACACCATCGTCGAGGCGGTGGCCTACCACCATCGGCCGGCAGCCAGCGGGTCCAACAGCTTCGACGTCATTGCCATCACCCATATCGCGCAATTCCTGGCTCGCGCCGAGAGCCGGCCCGGTTACCTGGATACCGGCTTTCGGCGCGATATCGATCACACCTATCTGGCCGAACTCGGCGTGGTCGACCGGCTTGACGGCTGGATCGGGATTTTTCAGACCCTCCGCGGTCTCTGGTGATCCGCCTCCGCGGCCCACCGCTTCGGCGGCGAGAACCGCCGCCCTGACCCGCCAGCCGGTCTTAATTTTTGTAATTTGTACGGGGAGCCCGGAGTTTCAGCCTTGAAAGCCGGCCGGGGGGCTGGGCTGAAGGCCGATTGACCTTTTGGCGCGATACATCGCCTCGTCGCCATAGCGGAGCAGATCGCGGCCATCCTGACCGTGATCCGGGTAGACCGCAACCCCAACGCTGGCGGAGACGGTGAGCGTCCGTCCGTCGGGCATCTGAAACGGCCGTTCGATCGCGCGCCGCATCTTTTCGACCACCGAGGTGGCGTCGACAATGTCGCGGACGTCGGGCAGCAGGACCACGAATTCATCGCCCCCGATGCGCGCCGCCGTATCGGACTCGCGGATACGGGTGGCCACCGACTGCAGAAGCAGGTCCCCGATCTCGTGGCCGAGGCTATCGTTGATGCCCTTGAACCGGTCGAGGTCGATGAACAGCAGGGCCAGCTTTCGCTTTTCCCGTTTGGCCCAGGCAACGTGCTGGCTTAACCGGTCGAGCAGCGAGCGGCGGTTCGGCAGTGCCGTCAGCGGGTCCACGAACGCCAGTCGCCGGATTTCCTCGTCGGCACGCTTGCGTTCGGTAACGTTGCGGGTCACGCCGAGGACTGAAACCAAGCGGCCTTCGGCATCGGCGTGGAGCGTGCTGACCACCTCGGTTTGGATAATGCTTCCGTCCTTGTGCGGTTGATCCACCTCGGTCACGGTCATCGTGTCGCTGCGATCACCGGCTTCCCAGCGGGCGATGGTCTCGTCGAGCATGGTCGAGACCCGTTCGAATGACTCCCCGGTCAGAGTCCGTTCGATGGGCTGGGATATGATTTCGTCGACGGCGTAACCGCGCATCCGCTCGACCGACGGGCTGACATAGCTGATCCGACGGCTCGCGATGTCCATCACCCAAATGACGTCACGGGTGTTTTCGGCGATGAAACGCAGCATGTCGGCACTGTCCCGGGCCGCGGCCATGGCGCGTTCCCGGGCGGCGACCTCAATCTTCAAACGGCGGTTCAACCGGAACAAAACGGCGGCGATCAGAGCCAGCACGGCTCCCGCGGCCAAGGCCATCGCGATCGCGGCGAACAACTTGCGCCGTTCCTGTTCATCCCAGGCCGCCGGGTCGTAAAGGAAGCCCCGGAGATCGTCATTGCCCCGCAGCAGACCGAGTTCGGTATAGATTTCGGCAATATGCGTCCACCGACCCAAAAACATGTAACCGGGCTCGACAAGGTCGGAGAGCACCAGCGACCGCATCCGGTCGGCTTCGAAGAGCAGATGTTCGCGGGTGTGACGGTCGGAGTAGCGTGAGAGGATCAGGTCGGCGATTTCCTCAGGATGGGCCATCGCGTATCGCCAGCCCCTCATGCTGGCCTCCCGGACCGCCCGGACCCGCTCGGGATGGTCGCGCAACTCCGCCTCGGAGGTGAACAGGTTGTCGCCATAGAAGTCGATGCCGGCGGAACGCGGCGAGAAGGTCAGATAACGTATGTTCCGTCGCTCCAGGAAGAACGGCTCATCGGTCGCGTAGGCACTGACCGCGTCAACCCTGCCCAGTATCAGGTCGTCGAGCGTCAAATCATGCGGGAGGGTGTGAAGGGCATCCACGGGCACTCCCTCGCGGTGGAGATAGGCCAGCAACTCCTCGGCGTTGTGCTCCAGCATGAGGCGCTTGCCGGCCAGATCATGGACCGACCCGATGCCCGCGTCCGGTCTCACCAGGATGACCAGCGGCGAATGCTGGAAGACGACGCCCAGCACCACCACGGGTTTGCCGCGGGCCCGGGACAGCACCAGGGCGCTGGTTCCGATCCCAAAGCTCGCCCGCCCCGAGACCACCTCGTCGACCACGTCGGTCTCCGGCTTCGCTTCCACGATGCGGACGTTGAGCCCGGCCTCGCGGTAATAGCCTTTTTCCAGCGCCGCGTAGTAGCCGGCGAACTGGAACTGATGCCGCCACTTGAGCTGCAGGGTGACCGACGACGGCACCGCATCGGCCCAGCCCGGGGATGCGGCCAGCCCGAGGACGCCGACCAGCACAAGAGCGGCGATCCGGGGCAACAGTCCGTGAGTGGCGTCAGTGGGCATGGCCCCGCTACCTTTTTGCCCCGTCAAAATCGGTCTCCCGCACGATGATGCCCTCGACGAGGCAACCGGTCAGGTCCGCCCGGCGGAGAATGACACCAACCAGCGAGGCTTTCGACAGGTCGGCGCCCGAGAGATTGGCTCCTTCGAGATTGGTCGGCCACGTGCGGCCGCCCCCTGCCAGAGGCAGGGCGTCGAGGATCGCCGACGCAAGATCGGCGCCGGCAAGATTGGCGTGGCGCAGGCTCGTCCCCCGGAGCACGCACCGCTCAAGGTTCAAGCCCCGCAGATCCGAATAGGAGAGGTCAGCCATGCTGAGGTCGGTTCCGGGCCATTCGCCCCCGGCGACCCGGCAGCGGCGCATCCGACACCCGGCAAGCCGGCGTCCGGTCATCTTCACGGTCGGAATCGACACCCGGTCGAGGTCCAGTCTGCGACCTTCGGCGCCGGCGCTCTCGATCCAGAGTTCGTGCTCCTTGATCGCGGCAACGAAGTCGGACAGCGTCAGATCGGCATGGGACGGTCCAACAACGCTGCCGACGGCGGCAATCGCTTTCACGCTGGCGTCGTCGAGCATCGCCAGGTCGATCACCGCGCCGTTCAGGTTCGCGCCATCGAACCTGACGCCCCCTAGGTCGGCGCCAATCATCACCGACCCCGACAAGTCGGCGCCGGCCAAATCGGCATCGGCGAGATCGGCACCGGTAAAATCGCAACCCGCCAGTTTGGCGTTCGAGAGCACCGCCTTCTCCAGTCTGGCCTCGACGAGCACCGTCGGAACCGACCCGACATCGGGCATCCCGGGGATCGAGTTCTCCCTGGCGCCCCGGGAACACAGGTCCGCCCCGCGGAGGATCGCCGCGGTCAACTGGGCGCGGTGGAGATTGGCGCCGCGCAGATCCGCCCCGGTCAGGTTGGCGTCGGACAGATCGGCTTTCTCGAGGTCGGCGCCCACCAGCACGGCGTTCGCAAGATTGGCGCCGCGGAGGCTCGCCTTGGCAAGGTTGACCCCGGTCAGTGCCGCCGAACTCAAATCCACCGCATCCAGGGTCAACTCGGACATATCGCGGAATTCCAGTTCGGCGCGCCGCGAACTCTTCCCTGTCAGCCACAGCCGATGCCGCTCGATCTCGCGCCGGGCCGACATCTCCTTGTCGGGCGCGCCGTCGTCCCTGAGGTATCGATCGACCTCGGCGGCCAGTCCGGCCTCCGGCACCACCGATGCGGGCGGACCGGAGACGAAAGCCCCCATCTCCTTGTCGGCAATCAATATATGCTGCTGTATCCAGACACTCAGAAATTGGGCAATTTCCATTACACCCTGTGGCGACATCGCCTTGCCGTTGGCGAAGTCTTTTATGTTCATGACGAACGCATCATGCTGTTTCTTGTGAGAATGGCGCTTTGCATATTTGCAGGAGTCCATTATCTGTTCTTCAGCGGTAAAGTGGTATTGCGTGTATTCGAACAGCCGATTGACCAAGACCTGTCTTTCGCTATCCGAAAATCCGTCGTTGAGGCGGTCAATCAGGGCATTGAAAAGCGCGACCAGCGATTGATGCTGCTCATCGATCAGGCCGATGCCGAGCAGCATAGCTTCCGAAACCCTGATTTTCGCCAACCCTGGTTTAGACATCATCAATGCTCCACCGCTATGTGTCATCGATCCGGCGACAGGGGAGGCGCGCTGAACCGCAGGCCTCAGACTTTCGCCATGGCGTGGCCTCTATTGACAGGTTCCCCACCTCTACATTGATATCTCACGAAAGCAAAAATAGTCGCCAAAAAAGCCGCAGCAACAAAATTACGGCCGGCCGTTGATGGGTGGCAAGTATCTTGTTCGGAATCGGTAATGAATGCTCGTCGTTTGCTGGCAGCAGGAGAGTTTTTATTTATTATCCATCTAAGGTGTTGAGGGCTGCCCGCAACTTGGCGAGGGCCTCGTCGAAGGCAAAGGCTTCGAGATGGCGCACCACGGTGGTGGCCGCGTCGCCCAGGGCGGCATGAAAGAGGGCCTCGTTGTCGTGAAAATACCGGACTGCCGCCATGTCGTCGGCGAGCAGCAGCGCTTCAAGGTGCCCGAGGGCCTCGCGGAAGCGCGCCGGGTTGGTCGCGATGGGGTCAGCCGGCCCCCGCGCGCGGGGAAGCTCCCTGGCGAGGGCGGCGCGCAGGGCCTGGAACTCGGCTTCGACCGCGGCGGTCAAAGCGGCCGGGTCGCCGGCGGTCACGGAGGTCGACAGTGCGGCCTCGAGTGCCGCCGCCGCCGTCCGCAGCCGGCCGGCACCCAGCGTTGCCGCCATGCCCTTGAGGGTGTGGGCGGCGCGGCGGGCGACGGCGGCATCGGCGCCTCGCAACGACCCGCACAGCGCTTCGGCCTCCTGGCTGTCCGTGAACCGGGCGAGCAGGCGCAGATAGAGGTCCATCCGCTGCCGGACCGCCTTGAGACCGGCGGCAACATCGAGACCATCGATGGCTTCAATGCGGCGGCACGCCTCCTCCTCCTCAGACGGTGAGCGGCCGGCCCGGCCCGGCGCCGGAGCCGACAACACGGCCACGGCGCCGGCCGGGATCGAGGGCGGCAACCAATGCAACAAGGCCCGGTAGAGGACATCAGGGTCGACCGGCTTGGCGATGTGATCATTCATGCCGACGGCGAGGCAGGCGTCTCGGTCGTCGCCGAAGGCGTTCGCGGTCATCGCCAGGATCGGTGTCGCGGCGTGGAGGGGCAGGCCGCGAATGAGCCGGGCCGCAGTCAGCCCATCCATCACCGGCATCTGCATGTCCATCAGAATGAGTTCGTAGGCGACCATTTCGGCCATGCTGACCGCGCTCTGCCCATCCTCGGCGAGGTCAACCGTCAGGCCGACGTCGGCCAGAAGCTCCAGCGCGACTTCCTGGTTGATCGGGTTGTCCTCGGCCAGCAAGACCCGGCCGCCGCCGCGCCGGCGCAGAATGCTTTCCGCCTCGCCGGCGACCAGCCGCGGCATCGCGGCGTGGCAGCCGGAAAGCGCCTCCTGGAGGGCGTCGAACAAACGGGAGGGAGTCAGGGGCTTCTGCAGGACGTCAAAGAAGCCGGCCGCCGCAAGGGCCGGGCCGGACAGCACCCCGCTATCGGCGGTGACCAGGAGTTGGATCGGGTGGTTCGCCAGCGGCATGGCCACGATCCGCCGTCCGACTTCAAGGCCATCCAGTCCCGGCATGCGCCAGTCGATCAGGAGAAAATCGAAAGGCGCGCCAAGAGACTCCGCCTCGGAGATGCGGGCGATCGCCGCCCTGCCGTCGGCCACCGCCTCGACGGTCAGACCCAGCATCTCCAGCATGGCGACACAAGTCTCGCGCGCCTCCGGCAGATCGTCGACGACCAGAGCATGCAGGCCCCTGGCTTCCAGCGTCAGGGACCGGGCCGGCAGGGCACTGTGGCCGAAACCGAAGGGAATTTCCGCCCAGAAGGTGCTGCCCTTGCCAAACTCGCTGTCGACACCGATGCGCCCGTTCATCAGTTCGGTCAGCCGCCGCGAAATGGCCAAACCGAGACCGGTGCCGCCATAGCGGCGGGTGGTTGAGCCGTCGGCCTGTTCAAACGGCTGGAACAGGCGCTCCTGCTGCTCGGGGCTGATCCCGATTCCGCTGTCGGTCACCTCGAAGCGGACGAGCAGGCCCTGGGTGGAGACGGTCAGGGGCCGGGCGCGCAGGAATACGCCGCCGACTTCGGTGAACTTGATGGCGTTGCCGATAAAGTTGAGCAGGATCTGGCCCAGCCGAAGCCCATCGCCATGCAGGGTGGCGGGAAGGCCCTGAAGATTGAAGACCAGCTCGATTCCCTTGGCCTCCGCCTTGTCGCGGACCAGGGTGCAGACGGTGTCGACCACCCGGTCGATCTCGAAATCGGTCGAATCCAGGCGGAGCTTTCCCGCCTCGATCTTGGAGAGATCGAGAATATCATTGACGATCGCGAGCAGATGGTGAGCGGCGTTGGCGATTTTGCCAAGCTGGGTGCCCTGGCGGACATCGGTGACCTCCCGCTGCAGGAGATGGGTCAGACCGATGATCGCATTCATCGGCGTCCGGATTTCATGACTCATGTTGGCGAGGAACTCGCTCTTGCTCCGGCTTGCCGCCTCGGCGGTTTCTTTCGCCTCCCGGAGTTCGACTTCGGTACGCTTACGCTCGCTGACGTCCTGAAAGCAGATCACCGCACCGACCACCCGGCCGCCCCGCTCCAGCGGGGCACAGGAATAGGCGGCCGGAAAGGCGCGGCCGTCACGGCGCCAGAACACCTCGTTGTCGCAGGACAGGGCCTCGTTGGCCTGCATCGCGAGACGGATGCGGCAGCTTTCCAGCGGGTTGGGCGAGCCGTCGATGCGGGAGTGGCAGAGGGTTTCGTGGCTGGGACAGCCAATCAGGTCCGCCGCCGCGTCGCAGCCGAACTGTTTGGCCGCCGCGGCGTTGATAAAGGTGATTTTGCCCTCGAGGTCGACCCCGAAGAGTCCTTCGGAGGTCGATTCGAGCAGCAGGCGCAACTCCTCCTCCTTCCGGGCCAGGGCTTCGGCGGCCACGGCCTGGGCGGTGACGTCGCGGGCCTGCATCAGAAAACCGGCGAAGGCGCCCCCGGCATCGCGGAGAACGCTCTGAGTGAACGACATCAGCCGGCGCTCGCCGCTCGCCAGGGTCACCGGGCGTTCCTGGACCACGATGTCCTGGCCCGAGGCCAGCTGTTCGTCCTCCCCGGCCCGGATCCGCGCGGCCAGATCCGGCTCGAACACCTCCTCGGCGGTTTTGCCGCGCAGATCGGGCCAGTGGCGGGTTCCCATCGCTTCGAGGTAGGTCCGGCTGGCGGCCGCGAAGCGACGCTCCCTGGTTTTCAGCACGATCATGTCGGGCGAGGCTTCGAGGACCCGCCCGAAGTCCAGGCTGAGCGCCTCGGCGGCCTCCTTGGCCGCGATGAACTCCCTGGTGCGGTCGGCCACCAGCTGTTCGAGGTGGCAGCGGTATTGCTCCAGTTCGTCGTTCATGCGCTTCTTGTCGGTGATGTCCTCCTTGATCGCGAGATAGTGGGTGATGCGGCCGTCGGGCTGCCGGATCGGTGCGATGGTGGCGAATTCCGCGTACTCACTGCCGTTCTTGCGTCGATTGATCAGTTCGCCGTGCCAGGGCTCGCCCCGGGACAGCGTCGCCCACATATCGTCATAGGTGGCGCGTGGCGTTTGGCCGGACTGAAGAAGGCGCGGGTTCCTGCCCTTGATTTCATCAAGACTGTAGCCGGTATTGCTGAAAAAAGCCTGGTTGGCGTATTCAACATTTGCATTAAGATCAGTGATGACGATGCTTTCCGGACTCTGCTCAACTGCCATGAACAGCTTGCGGAGCTGCTCCTCCTGATGCTTGCGTTCTGTGATGTTTTCCTTGATCGCGACATAATGGGTGGTCCGGCCATCGTTTTCTCTGAGGGGGGCGATGATCGCCGCCTCGATTTGCTCCTTACCGTCGCGGGTGCGGTTGATGAATTCCCCGGTCCAGGTTTCACCACTCACCAATGCCTGCCAGAGCGCCTGATAGGTGCCGCGGGGCGTCTTGCCCGATTGCAGCAGGCGGGGGTTCTGGCCCATGACCTCGTGCCGGCCATAGCCGGTGTTGAGGACAAAGGCATCGTTGACGTACTCGATGCGGCCCTCAAGATCGGTGATGACGACGGAGTTCGGGCTCTGCTCGACCACCAGCGACAGCTTGCGAAGCGCCGCCTGCGCGGCTTTTTCGGCGGTGATATCGTTCCAAAGCTCCACAAGATAGTCGCGCCCTTTCTGACGGATGGCGCTGACCGTGACCCGGACGTCGATCAGGCTGCCGTCCCGCCGCCGATGGCGGTTCTCGAATCTGGCGCTCCCGCTGGCAACCACCGCATCGACGCACGCACGCACCTCCTCCGGCCCGATCGCGCCCTGGATGTCGCCCAGCGTCATTCGCAGCAGAGTCTCCCGCTCGTAACCGAGCTGGCGGCAAGCCGTGGCATTGGTCCGGACGAACGCCAGAGTTTCGGCGTCGATGACGTCGATGGCGAAGGGAGAGTCCTCAATGATGGCATGCATCAGCGCCTGATTGTCGTGCTCGGCCGCGACAACGCGCCGCCGCTCAATGGCCCCGGCCAACCGGCTGGCCACGGCATCCAGCAGGATGCGCTCCTCGTCGAGGAAGGCATCCCCGGCGGCGCCCTCCTGAGACACGGGGTAGGCCACGGTGACCAGAATCGGCGGGCCGCCAGCGCCGCCGGCCGAGGCGCTCAGCCGTGGGCCTCCGGCCTCGGTGCCGATGCACCGGCCGCAATAGCTGATGGCTCCGGTCGCGATCCCGGGATGGCACAACGCCGCCGGCAGGCGCGACGCGACGGCGGCCAGCATCTCGGAGATTTCGGTGTCGTCGCGCTCGGTGATACCCGAAACGTCGTAGAGACAGGACAGCTCCCTCATCCGCTTGGCGAGGTCGGCCTGCGCGGCCTCGCGCGCGATGATGGCATCTCGAAAGGCGAGAACCGCCCGCGCCATATCCGACAGCGCGCCGCGATGGTTGCCGGCGATCGCCTGCACCGCCGGCAAGGGCAGCGGATCCGGGTTGCCGTCGGCCAAGTCCTGGAGCGTGACCGTGAGGTTACTGATACGGAGCGACAGCCAGCGGGACAGAAACAGCCATATCAGGAGCAATGCTGTCACGAGCACGCCGCCGACCACCGCAGTCTGAACCGCGTGCTGCTCAAAAGCCCTGGCCTGCGCCTCGCTGCGCGTCGCGGCATCGGTGGCGACAGCCCGGGCAACGGCGTGAGTATGCTTGGAGAGGCCGACGTAGGCATTGGCCGCCTGATAGGCATGGCGCATGGCACCGGGCGGATCTATCGCCGCTAGGTCGGTCGCCATGATGATGAAGTTCCGGTAGGCCTCAAAGTCTTTGCGCGCCTCCAGGACCTCTCGATTGTCACCCTCGGTTTCGAGAAGACCGGGGAGTTGCAGTTCCAGGCTGGCCAGCCGGTTGACCACGGCCGAATGGCGGAGATAGGCCCCGGCTTCGTCCAGTTCGCCCTGCGCCGACTGTTCCAGTGTCGTGTTCACCAGATTCTGGATCGAGGCGATTTCCTCATTGATGTGGGTGGCGATGGCAAACCGCGCGATGTCGGCCGCCTGGGCCGCGGTGGTCGTGCGCTGGTCCTGACGGACGCTTTCAAAGGAAACCAGATTGAGCGCCCCGGCCACCAGCGTGACCAGCGTGACCGGCAGGAAGAATATCAGCACATAGGGCAGGATCCGGGCACGACGCAACTTCATCGGGGACCTTCAGTCGAGCAGGCTCGCCCAGAGAGCGGGCGAAATACTGGCAACATAGTCAAACCCGGCCTCACCCCGCGGGCGGAACACGACCAGAGTGCATTCCTTGGGGAAGTAACCGATCAGGTCCATCAGATTGGGCGCGTGGGCGACCAGCAGCCGGTTGGTGCCCGGGGCCACGGCTGCGGACAGCAGGCGGCGGGTATTGGCGATGATCGGCGCTTTCTGCGCATCGGTCAGATTGGCGGTATACATCAGGTCCTGATCGACCGTGACCTCCCGGCCGGGCAGGGCGGCGGCGGCGCTCTCCTTGGCCCGGCACAGCGGGCTGGAGCGGATTTCGCCGATCGGGATTGCCGCCTGACGGATCGCGCCGCCGACCCGGGCGGCCAGCAGGCGGCCATCCTGGGTCAACGGACGCTGGGTGGAACAGTCGGCCAGATCGACCATCGGAATGCGATCGGGCCGGGTGTTGTCGGTGCTGCCATGGCGCAGATAGAGGACGAAGCCGCCCTCGCGCAGTTGCTTCAGGGTGGTCCGTGTCGCGGGAATTTCGGAAAAGGCCGCCGGCGGCTGGGACGGCGCGCCCTCGGCGGCGAACAGCGGCCCCGGTACCGCGGAAAACAGGGTCAGCACGGCCAGAATAATCTGAGGCGCCGACGGGAACAGGCGATTGTTCATGGGCGGGCTCCGTTCGGCTGGTCCGGCTCCGGGTCGGCGAAGCGGACGGCGATCTCGGCGAACCGATCGCGATGGGCAAGAAAGGCGTCGACGACATCGGGGTCGAAATGACGGCTGCGGCCGTCGCGAATAATCTGCGTCGACTCATCGAGGGACAGCGGCGGCTTGTAAACGCGCCGACTGATCAGGGCGTCAAAAACGTCGGCAAGGGCCATCAGTCGCCCCGACACCGGAATGGCGTCGCCGGTTAGCGAGGCCGGGTAACCGCTGCCGTCCCACTTTTCATGATGACTGAGGGAAATCTCGTGGGCCACCGTGAGGAAGGAGAATGCGCCGCCGACCAGTTCGGCCGTCATGTTGCCGCCATCGACCAGAGCCTGCGCCATCGCGCGGTTGATCGCGACCGCTCCGATGGTCGGGTGCGCCTTCATCGTCTCGAATTCTTCGGCGGTGAGTGGGCCGGGCTTGAGCAGGATGGCGTCGGGAATGCCGACTTTGCCGATGTCGTGCAGTGGCGCCGCCTTCACCACCATGCCCAGACGGTTATTGGCCAGAGCGCGATGAAAGCGCGGGTGGCCGGCCAGATGGCGGGCCAGAATGTCGACATAGGCCTGGGTGCGTACGATATGATGGCCGGTCTCGTTGTCGCGGGCCTCGGCCAGACAGGCAAGGGCGCGAACACTGAGATTCTGGATCAGCAGGTTTTCACCCATACGCCGCGCGACCTCGCGCTCCAGCCATTGGTTCTGGTTGGTCAGCCGGTCGCGGGCCTGTTTGAGTTCAAGGTGCGTCCGCACGCGGGCCAGGACGATAGAGGGATTGATGGGCTTGGTGATGTAGTCGACGGCACCCAGCGCCAGGCCACGCTCTTCGTTCTCCGAGCCATCCATCGCGGTGATGAAGATGACCGGGATGTCGCGGCTGGCCGCTGATGACCGCAATCGCCGCAGGACTTCATGGCCGTCGAGATCCGGCATCATGACATCAAGCAGAATGAGATCGGGACGCGGCTTGGAGCCGGCCACGCGCAAGGCCTTCTCGCCCGAATTGGCGACGCGGACCCGGTAAACCGGCTCCAGAAGTTCGCCCAGCACGATCAGGTTCTGCGGCGTATCATCAACGATGAGAATGGTCGGCCGGCCGGCCACCGTGTCAAAGTTTCCCGTGTTCTCGTTCATCGTCGATTTCCTGAGGCCAATAATCATTTCACCGTAGAGGTTGAAGGTTCGCGCGACCGCGGCGCCGAACCGGCCATGAAGCGCATTCAACAAAAAGCTCTCTAGTGCCCTGCGTCGTCCAATTTAAGGGGCGGCTTCGGCCATGCCCCCTCCCC
>JBAXPR010000100.1:0-13200 GCA_037132135.1 Rhodospirillaceae bacterium | reverse complement strand
GGGACTCTCTCTTAACTCCGCCCCATCGCTGTCCAAACAGCGGGGTCCACCTCAAACCTGTTTTGTGCAAACTCGCGGATTGAATCCCCGTCCTCACCATCGTAGGCCATAAAGATCGCGGCGGCGGTCGCCTCCGCCCCGGCGATACCGTCAGGATGATCGTGAGTCACAACGGACGTGCGGCGAGCAAGCTCCAATGCCTCATCGAGTGAGCGGGCCAAGAATCCAGCCGGACTGGCTCGCATTGCCGAGCCATTGCCGAACGAATTGTATGGAGGCATATCTGGCCTTCTCAGCCACGAACCGAACATGCCGCCGTAACCCGCATCTGGAAAACGGTTACCCCAAGCCCGCAGAGACTTGGCTGGGTCGGTCCCGTCCAGCAAAGCCTCAATTACTGCCATAGTGCAGATAGTGTCGTCCGTAAAGCCCGTTCCCTCTGGGAATAGGTCAAAGGATTTAGTTTTGACGTTGCGGAATTCAAACGTCGAGCCAATGATATCACCGGTCACTGCACCGTACATCGCTGCCTCCCAGTTTCAGTACGCACAAGCCCACAAACGAGCGGGTCAATTTTCGGCGTTAGAGGCAGATGCAACCGCCGCTGCCTGTTTTGCTGACCGCCAGTTGCCTAGTCTGTCTTCACCACTATTATAGTGAGGAAGCGGGCCATTTGCGAACCTCGCGTCGTCAGCGTAAGGGGCCAGTAATTAAATAACGTCGCTTCGCCTCCTAACTGTTGCTTATTGTGCCTGTTCGTGAAAGTCAAATTTGATTGACAAAGGTTGAAAATTACATTTAAATGGCGAGAATTCGTAAGGAGATTCAGTAAAGTTGGCACGAACCATAGCAAATCGGAGTGAAAGATGATGCTAAATGTGTTGACACACGACGTAGTCCCATTCCTTTTGATAGTAAACATTATTGCTATTGTGCATGTTGCAGGTCACTACATTGGTGCGAGGTTCTGTAAAGAAAGAATATGCTCGATTACATTTGGCATATTGCCTATATGGGCCTTCAATGTTATGACTACCGAGATTAAAATTGGGATAATCCCTATTGGAATCTTCTTGAAATTAAATGATAATGAGGAAAAGAATAACTACTTATCAGTGGTGCCAAAAATAATGGGTCCAATATTGAGCATAGTAGCGGCATTCGTAACAATCTATATGTTGGTTATTGTAATAGGAACACCGGTTTATCAGCCTAGCAAGATAGAGTATACGGACCTTGGCGCATTTGTAAGCATGATAGTGACTAGCAGAATTCTCTTTCATGGAGTATTTATCGACCAATATATCGTGCATTTATTCCCCGGCGGTCATTTGGCGTTTATGTGCCTTGCAGCCATTTGGTCTGCAAAGCTCGGAATAATTAACCTTGTGCCGGTTCCGGGTCTTGACGGCTGTTCTGTTGTCAGGTCTTGTTTTGTCGCAATGCTTGGTGTTGAGAGAGGGAAGGCGTATTCTCATAATCTGGTACAATACGGCATTATCCCGTTAGCGTTAGTCTTATTATTTGTTTATATGTACGATGATCTCCGTCACCTTCGCGTGGTTGAGTTTATCCGTGGTTTAATAAGTTAATGGCTGTGCGGAAGTTCCCGTTTTGCACCTGAAGTTTGCGACACCAACACCCTCAGATTTGCTGGGTTCACGTGCTCATCACGAAACTTGCGACTGCTTCAAAATCTCAGTTCGACAGTAAGTCTGTTTATTTCCTGAGTGATGCCGCCCTATGTTGGATTCACGTTTCGTTGCAACTTTCACCCCAAGACCGGGACTTACGTCTCTAAACGACGCAGGTACTCACCAATAGCGAGTCCTGCAATATTTTGGCACGGGCAGTTTCCCCTTCAACTTCCCGGTGTGTTATGCGAAAATCAGGAGATGAACCAACGAGGTTGGCTATGATTGAACCATTGTTCAATGAGTTTGTATTTGGTATAAAAGTATGGCCGCAGGGTCAGGGCGGATACCCCATGCCTTTTCTGGTATATCTTCGGATGGTAGTCAAGTCATTTTTATACTTGACGGGTTGCCGCTCGATCATATCGAATGTGATAACCTAATACGCGCCGCATTATATGCAGAACGTGCAGTGGTCTTTTCATACGGTTCTGTATTTTTGACTTATGATGATAAGACTCATACGAAGAGTGAAGAGCTTGTAATTTCTGCCGGTAATACGGCAAGATTTGTCCAGGGATCATGGCCAGTGTTGCGTAGCGCCAATGGAGCTATTGCATTAGGTGATCCGAGTTTCTTAACAGGTAATGATCCTGACCAATATCCTAACACATGGTTCCTGTGCCCAAATGGGCAAAGGCAGAGTATTGCAAAGTCAATTGATGTATGGAACCACGTCCGTTCCAACGCACACTATAAAAAGATAAATTTTTCCACTGCTTCCAGCTCTAGTGAAAGCCAATTATCTTTGCGCGACAAGATTAGGCGAGACTTCGGTATAGATTTGCTTATATCCGGTGGGTATAGCAAATCAAGCGATGATCCAATCTATGTTGAAGCAAAAGATACCCATGGTGCCGACATAACAGAAATGGAACTTATAAAATGTATTGGAAGAGGTGGCAATCTATTGTGGAGAACGATTGGCATTACACCGCTTACTGATTCGACATTGCAGCGGAAGATCGAAACACAGAGCCTCACAGAAAATGAGGTTACAACACAAACAACAAATTGGTATTTTTTGCGAACAAGTAGCTCCGCTAGAACAGCAACTATGCCCGTCGTCTATCGTGATAATGCAGCGCATATTGACTTTCCATATGATATTGGATGGGTTCACTACGATAGCTTTACCGACTATGAGGCGAAAGTTCCCGGACTCGGCTATTCGCTTTTATATAAAGCCTTCGGAATAAATGCGACAATATATGTATACAAAAAGAATGGAAATACTGTTCCATTAGAGCTGGAAAAAGCACGCGCCGACATAATAAGAGCGCGCGGCGTGCATACTATAAAGCACGAGTGGGAGCCGCATCATGAATATAATAGATCATCATACTTTTACATTCCATCCAATGACGATCCATCAGTCGACGGCATTGTAGTCTTTGATGCTGGGCTGAATTTTGGAAAAATAAGGATAACAATAATTGACGACGAAGTTCGGCGGGGGATGATGAATGATTGCATAGCGCGGATTACTGCAATAATTATGGGGCACCAAACTGTTCAATAGGGTTCGGTGGGCGCTGGACTCGTTGAGGTTTGCAAATATATAGTTATTACTTTTGCAAATCGATTACATCAAAACCAATATCGGAAAAACAATTCATTGAGATAGCAATTTTAAGTATCCTCTCAGCAATTTTGCGCCCAGTGCTGTTCCTAATGCGATTCATTGTTAATTCATAAGATCCGCGCCTGATATCACAATCATAAGTATCAGTAATTTCAAACCGCGTCATTTGCGATATAACCCATCTCCAATCATCCTGCAGGTGTGCGGGAAGATCGTGTTCGCTGATAAAACTGTTTCCCTTAAAAGCTAAAAGCAAGCGTTCCCTAACATCGCCCTCTCCTATTATTAAACAAAATATCGTTTCGCGAATCTTTCCCCGCATGTATCGAAATTTCTGATCATTAGCTTCGTCATTGTGCGTCAAGATACATAGTCCTTTCCTGATTCCCATGTCCAATCATGCAATGCAAACCGTTATGCGAAAAATTTTTAGATTGGTGACCATAGATGATTTGCCTATCGACTTAAACCATAGATACGAATGTTATGTTATAGATTATCGACCACCATATCTTCGATATGATGATTTTCCAATTATTTTTTATGCCGTCACAGCTTGACAAAATCATGCTTGTTCCCATAGAGTGTATGTCTCCAATCATCATGTATTCATATCCTACGTCATAGTATCCTCCCATTATTCGTCTCGGCCAATCAATCATTAGCACATTTTGACCGCTCATCTCATTACGCGGCATCATGCCGTGTTCAGTCATGATAACACATTTATGCAGCTTCTCGATTGACGGGTAGACTTTTTTAATTGCATCCATCTGGTAATCCGGAAACTCCATATTCACCAACTTGCTTTCACTTGTGTTTGCTGGTGGTTGGCCGACCCATGGATACCCACGAACACCAATGCATAGCCTTTCTGATCCATCCAATCCTTTCGTGGCAAATATAATAGTGGATATAAGTATTTCATCGTCTACCCTACCCATTGCGCCGCTTTCATCACATGGTACGGTATTATCAGTCAAAGTTGACGGGCACGTGCGGCTGAGTATATATGCGTAGATTTGAGCCACCCCTTCAACAGATCCTAATGTTAGGACTACCCCGACAGCTATCGAAATAATGGACACAATTATGATTATAACTGATAGTTTGAGTCGTGATAGGTTGCACATCTTCTTGTCTTTCTTTACTATGAAAAAATTCTTGACCTAACCCAACGGAGCGACGCGCCCTTCGGTCGAATGGACACCCCCACAGACAGGGGGCAATCTCTGATGGCGTTCTGGCCAGTCGATGCGTCAGCGGGCACGGACCACAAATGCTCATTGCTTATAAACTACCGTCCACCCATCGGCAACGCTGGCCCTCACCGTCACGAGTATGGGTCGTCCGGCACAACCACCCCGCTAAATATGTTAATCCTATCATTTTTGAATGACCGCAATCATCGCACCGTAACTTATTGCAAAAGCCGAAGCCCCATGGTCAACTGTCATCGTATCTGATATATTACCGTCCAAATACAATGCGTTCAGAACGCCAAACTTCTCACGAAATAGGCGGGCAATGTCATAGAAGCTGACCGTCCCTATGCTCTTAACTATTATTATTTCATTCGCAGTCGCCCCAATACCACTCCGGATCAGTCGATGCGGACTATCTTTCTTGAATTTTGGATTGATGGTTCCATTGATTAAGAGCATGGGTCCGGACTGGGTAGCATACCGAATGTTTCTTTGCCAATGGGCGAGGCGAGTTGTCTCGACAACCGACCCAATGCCTTTATTGTCAGTTATAAAAACACCGTTAGGCTGCATATAGAAATTTCCAAACAAACCCTTTGCTGTGTTTAGTGGGCGCAATGTTTTTCCATTCTCAACGTATAAACCGAGTGGCGTAAGGTCATCCATGTATATTCCGGCATTGGTCAGAAAGACTGGATTTAAGGATTGTGATTTCAAGTGTCCCCAAAGATTTGAAAGAGATTGATAGGGTTTGCCTTCGTCATTCTTCCAGAATGTCCTTACCGAGTAATGATTGTAGTCGGCAACGCATACCTCATATCGTGCGCCCGCGAATTCGACGGTTCTTGTACATGCTACGGCTGGCACCGTGATAAACAGTACCAATAGGGCTACGATCACGGTGACCGCATCGCCCCAGAAGCGGCTAATTTCCGCAAAGGCGACGCGCTGTACAACAAGGAGGTCACCAGTCGTCATTGTGCCTCCCACGATGGCGGCGGCGCGGCGCTGGCTTGTCACGATACACCGTCGTCTCTGTCCGTGTCGTCGGGTGCAAGCGCCCGCTTTGAGGGCAGGCACAGCGCGTCCAACTCTCGCATGGAAGCGGCATCGATGGCACCGACTTCGGCGAGGTCGCGCCCCATGTCATGGGCGACTCCAAGAATCTCGGTCATCGTTCACACCTCCCGAACAGTGCCGCTTGCCAGCAGCGCGCCCACCTGATCCTCGGAAGCGTTCAGCAGTGACCTGGATTGGAGGCTTCCGCGTCACGCCTGGGTTTCGTCGGCCACATATACCTGAAAACAAGGCGTCGCTCCATCGCGGTCGGTTCGTGGCGCAATTGCCAGACTGAGAAGGCTGGTGTCGAAGCCGCTGGCGGTGAACTACATTTTGTTATGTGGTGGCAGCAATCGTGCTATATATAGGAATTATAAAATAGATTTTCAAAAGTATAGTCTATATAGTTATTGTTGCGTTTCGTGCGGCTTATTTAACTATAGCAAGTGAAAGTGCTTGAGGTTCTCGTCGATGGTTGGTATGATTAGCAGTAGTTAATAATTATTCCAAGCGGAATTTAATTTTTTAAAAAAGTTTATAGCATTTGCGGCGGCAGCTCTCGAACGGTGGCGGACGAAATGTATGCGACATCAGCCAAGAGAATTGTGTTACCTCCATCACGTCACAATGTTGTGGCAACAAACATGACGATCACTCTAAGCGTTCTGGGGCAGATAATCTCCATGAATATTAAAAATAAATCAGTCGAGCGCATATTCCTTGGCTTTATTTTAGCGGACTGAAGTGGGAGCGTATGATCATGAAGAAGATTGCTTCACGAGACCTGCCATCATGGCCGCGCCTACTATCAGTATCGTTGGCAGCGGCCTACCTGGGCCTATCTGAGACGACCTTTCTGGCTCTCAAGGTGACTGAGCGCAAAATCGGAGCGCGGCGTTTATGGGCCAAGGAAGACCTTGATACGTTCGTTGACACACTCGGTAGGGAGAGAAATGATGGTGGGACCAACCCCTGGCTCGGACTGTTCGACGATGGTGATGCTCCGACTCAAGCACGTAAACAAGGTCCGAGCGAAAGGTCGAACCTACTACTATCACCGCCCAACAGGGACTCGGCTCAAGGCCGAGCCAGGAACACTAGAGTTCGTGTCCGAACTGGATCGGCTCAACAAACGCCTTGAGCGGAAAGCAGAAGTTCGAGCTGGCACACTTGGTGGGCTTATTGCATCCTACCTTGCTAGTCCTGAGTTTGAGGGATTAGCCCCTCGCACGAAATCCGATTACTATAGAGTATTCGATTGGTTATCAGGCGGAGAGGCGACACCAATTAATGCTATCGATTCTCCATTTGTTATGCAATTGAGGGATTTGGCCTTCCGAAAGCATAAGATTCGCTTCGCTAATTATGTAATCACCATCCTTTCACTCATTTTTAATTGGGGAAAGCCTCGGGGACTGGTGAAGGAGAATCCGGCTGCGGACGTTCCGAAGATCAAGCCCCCCAAGGGCAGACCTCAAGCCAATCGCCCTTGGAGGCAGGAGGAGTTTGAAGTGGTGCTACTAGCGGCCTCATCGGGTGTGAGGTTGGCAGTCGCCATCGCTGCCTACACCGGTCTGCGTGAGGGCGATGTGATCGGCCTTCCTTGGTCGGCTTATGACGGTCGTGCAATCACCTTAAGACAGGGCAAGACGGGGGAGGAACTGTGGATTCCGGTTCACAGCTCGCTCAAATCTGAGTTGGATGCTGCTGCGAGGGTTAGCACAATAATCTGTACCAATAGCTACGACCGGCCATGGACGAAGAATGGACTCGCGGGGAGTTTTTTTAAGCTAATACGGAGACTCGAAGCTGAGGGGAAGATTGGTGAAGGGTTGACATTTCATGGCTTGCGCCACACTGTTGCTGTTGCACTCGCTGATGCAGGTTGCGACACTCGGACGATCATGGCAATTACTGGCCATAAAGCGGAATCAATGGCGGCTCTTTACACCAAGGGTGCTGACACCAAACGCCGAGCAACAGCGGGAATCACCGCATTAGAGGAACATTCCAGAAACCGCAGCCGCAAGTAGAGTGCAAAACTTTCTGTGAAAACTGCAAAACCGCTTGGCGGGGGTCTCATAACCCATTGAAAAGATTGGTTGGGGGACTAGGATTCGAACCTAGGCTGGCGGAGTCAGAGTCCGCTGTCCTACCACTAGACGATCCCCCATCCGTCGCCAGCCGGTGGCCGGTGCGCCGGGCGAGGCAGCTTGTAGCATAGTGTTTTTGCTTTGGGTAGCCTTGAATGCGTGGCTTCGGATGGTTTCGCCGGCCGGCCGCGGGCGCGGGGCGAAGGCCCCGCCCGCGGCCGGGACCGACTCGGGAGTCAGATCGCCAGCCGGTAATCCTCGAACTCGAACGGCGAGCGCTCCGGGCACAGCCGCTCGCTGAGGAAGCTGCCGAGTTGCATGTCGGCGACCATGATGTGGGCGACGAACCAGGTCATGACGAAGCGGGCGAGGTCATCGACCTTGGCGTTGCCGGTGGAAAGTCCGAGGTCGAGCCGACGCAGCTGGCCAATAAAATGGGTATGCTGGGCGAGGTGACTGTCCATTTCAGGATAGTCATAAGTCGCCATCAACTCTTCCTCATGCTCAAAATGATAATCTGAATACGCAAAGAGATCTCTCAGGACCCGATCTGCGATGGTATATTCGGTCGGTGTATCCCGCGCCTCAATCAGTTGATTGAGGACTCCGATCAGGAGCCGGTGTTCATCATCGATCGACGGCACCCCGACGCTCAGATTTGATCGCCATTCGACCTTTCTCAGGTCATTTTCTGCGCTGACCGCCACGTGGCTTCTCCCCTTGTTGGCCCGGTCGTGAGCGCCCGGAGGTGCACCGCCAGCCTTGTTTTGTTGCTTTGTCGCAAATCCGTCCCACCATACCGGAACAGACCAACACGACCGCTCCACGATAATAGGCGATTCGCCGGCCTTGGCAAGATTTTAGCGGGGCGACCGTCGTTTCGCCGATTCGGATGCCCGGGCGGCCCTGGCGAAAAAGGCGAAATCGCGGGAGGGGCGGCCATAGAGATAGCCCTGGCCGAAGGTGACGCCGAGGCTGCTGAGGAGATCCGCCTGTTCGGCATCCTCGATCTGCTCGCCGACGATCTCGAGGTCGAGCGGTTTGCACGTCTCGGCGATCGAGCGCAGCATGGTCATGTCGCGCGGGCGCTTGAGGGCGCCGCGCACGAACTGGCCGTCGATCTTGGCGACATCGACCTGCAGGCCGTGCAGCGACTGGAACGAGGTGCTGCCGCTGCCGACATCGTCGAGGCAGACCCGGTGCCCGGCCTTGCGCAGCTTCTGGAGGGTGCTGTTGAGGCTCTCGAAGTCGCCCACCGACACCGTTTCGGTGACCTCGATCATCAGCTTTTGTCCAAGGCTGCCGAAGGCGCCGACGATGCGGCGGAACTGCTCCAAAAACACCGGGCTGGTCAGGGTGCGCGCCGAGAGGTTGATCGCGACATCGGGCAGATGGGGGCTGTGGGCGTACTCCTTCATGGTCTCGAGCACGGTCTGGGCCAGCAGCAGGTCGAAGTCGTAGATCATGCCCACGCTCTCGGCGAACATGATGAATTCCTGGGGCGATGAGGCGCCTTCGAGCCGGGTCAGCGCCTCCAGATGGTGGAGCTTGCGGCTGGCGATGTCGACGATCGGCTGATAGACGACGTAAAAGGCCCGTTTCTCGATGGTCTGGCGCAGGAGGGTGATGCGCTGGACGGTGCGGTCGAGCATCATGCGGGCGCCGTCCTCGAGGGTCGAGATCGAGAACTCGTTCTCCGAGGCGGTGGCGAAGGTCTGGACGGTGTAGACCAGGGCGCGGGCGGCGTCGGTCGGGTCGAGCCGGGCGTCGTCGAGGGTCAGGCCCCAGGTCCGGATATGCTGGCCGGCATCGTCGATGCCGCTTTTTTCCAGAATGCGCGTGATGTTGCTCTGGATGTCGGTTTCGGTGATGTCGGGGGTGTGGATGACGCCGAACCGGTCGTCAGCCAGGCGGCCGGCGCTGTCGCCGTCGGCCGAGACCGAGCGCAGATAGGCATCGAGGTTGGTCATCATCGTCCGCGCCGCCTCGGGGCTGGTCTCCTCCGACATGTCGGCAAAGCCGTCGATCAGCAGCAGAGTCAGGTTGCGGTCGAGCCCTTTGCGCTTGGCTGCGACCAGCCGGTCTTCGAGAATGTCGGTGAAGCCCTTGCGGTCGAGCATCACGGAACTGGTGGTTCCATGGTCGGCCTCGCGCGCCGGGGCCGAGAGCAGCACCGAGAGGTAGAAGCGTCCGGGATAGGAGGGCAGGCAGCAGCCGCCGAGCAGGGCCGAGAAATACTGGCCCTCGAAGGTCCGGAACACCACCCGCGACGGGTTGATGCGCATCTGGCGCTTCAGCCGTTCCAGCAGTTCGCGGACATAGGTCCAGTCTTCGATCGCGACGATGTCGAAGAAATTGAAGCCGACCAGCTCGGAAATGTCGGTGGCGGCCAACCGGCAGCGGGCGCCGATGGCAAACTGAATGATGCCGTTGGCGTCGACCTCCAACAGCAGATGGGCCGCCGCGAAGGCAAAACCGATGAAGCGGTCACGCTCCTCCATCAGCGTTGATCGTCTGGCCGTTGCGCCGCCGGATCCTGCCTGGGTCATCGCGCGGTCCGCTCCCCCCGATCATCTCCCAAAGTGGCGAGCATACCCATCGCCAACACCGGCGGGCAATACTCTTCACGGTTCCATCCGCAAGAAGTGCGGGTGGCGGCTAGAGTCCCTTCAGCCACGCGATCACAAGGTCTCCCGCCGCCGCGGGGGTGCCCATGTGGTCGGCATCGACGGTGGCGTAGCGGCTGCGGGGATTGGCCGGCGCCTTGACGAAGGCGTAGCCGGGGCCGGTCTTGGACAGCGAGTCGCGATCACCGGCCACCCACAGCAGGGGCGCGCTCAGGCGGGCGGCGTTGAGGCCGATCGCCGCCGGTCCGTCGGGATCGAAGTAGCTGAGATAGATGCGGGCGACGACATGGCGCTGGAAGGTGATGCCGCCGTTGCGGTCGGTGAAGCTTTCGCGCTCGCCGCCCTGTCCGGCGGCCACCAGCGCCCGCGCTCTGGCCACCGAGTCGGCCATCTGGGCGCGCATGGCCGGGGCGTCGACGACATGACCGGGTGCCAGGGCCACCACCGCCTTAAGCCCCTTGCGCCGGGCCCCATAGCCAATGGCGGCGTTGGCGCCCAGGCTGTGGCCGGCGACGACGATGGCGCTGGCGCCGCGGGCCCTCAGCCGGGCCACCGCGGCGTCGATCTCGGTCATCGCCTGCTCATAATCGACGTCGTAGCCGCGCCGCTCGGCCCAGGGCAGGTCGGGCTCGTCGACGAGGAAGCCCTCGCCGGCAAGATGGCGGGCCAGGGCGGCGATGCCGGGGTGGCTGGGCTTCGAATCCTTGCCATGCATCAAGACCACGCCCACGGTTTCGGCCGCGCGGGCCGGGCTGAGGCCGGGTGCGAATGCCAGCGCCGCCAGGGCGATCAGGGTCAGGATGGTCCGCCGCATCGCTCTCTCCTCCGGCTGATGCTCAGGTGGGGTCGGCTCGGCCGACGTCAGTTTGTGTCGGCTCGGCCGACGAAGGACTCCAGCACCATCTTGATGCCGGCATGGTCGAAATCGATTTCCAGCTTGTCGCCGTCGACGGCGGTGACCGTGCCGGCGCCGAATTTCTGATGAAAGACCCGGCTGCCGACCGGATGGGGGCAGGGGCGCCGGGTCACCTCGAGGCGGCGGGCGCTGCCTTCGATCACGGTCGGGCGCGCCGGCCGGGCGGGGTAGGCGAAGGGCGTGGCGGCGGCGCTCTCGCGAAAGCCGTAGCCGCCGCTGAAGCCGCCGCTGGAAAAGCCGGGTCCGGCCGGCGCGGGGCTGTCGGTTTCCACATGCTCGGCCGGCAACTCCATCAGGAAGCGCGAGGGCAGGGTGTCGACCCAGTTGGAATACAGCCGCCGCCGGTGCGCCGAGCAGACGATTGCGCGGCGCCGGGCGCGGGTCAGGCCGACATAGGCGAGCCGGCGCTCCTCCTCGAGCCCGGCCTGACCGTTTTGTTCGAGGGCGCGGTTGTTGGGAAACAGGCCGTCCTCCCAGCCGGGCAGGAACACGACGCCGAACTCGAGCCCCTTGGCGCCGTGGAGGGTCATGATGCTGACCTTGTCCTCGCCGCTGCCCTCGTTGGCCTCCATCACCAGGGCGACATGCTCCAGGAACCCTTGCAGGTCCTCGAAATCGGCCATGGCGTTGATCAGTTCCCTGAGGTTTTCCAGCCGGCCCGGCGCCTCGGGGGATTTATCGTCCTGCCACATCCGGGTATAGCCCGACTCGTCGAGCACCATCCGCGCGAGGTCGGTGTGGGAGAGCCGCGCGCCTTGCTCGCGCCAGCGCTGGAAATCCTGGAGCAGGGCGCGGAGGGTCTGGCGCGGCTTGGCCTTCAGCTCGTCGGTGCCGGTCAGCAGCCAGGCTGCCTCGGTCAGGGGCACGTTCCGGGCGCGGGCGACCTGATTGATCGCCTGCAGCGCCGCCGGTCCGATACCGCGCTTGGGCAGGTTGATGATGCGCTCGAAGGCCAGATCGTCGGCGGGTTGGTTGATCACCCGGAAATAGGCCAGGGCGTCGCGGATTTCCTGGCGTTCATAAAAGCGTGGGCCGCCGACCACCCGATAGGGCAGGCCGAGGGTCATGAAGCGCTCCTCGAACTCCCGGGTCTGGGCGCCGGTGCGCACCAGCACCGCGATCTGGCCCAGCGGCGTGCCCTGGTGCCGGGTGCTCTCGATCTCGTCGCCGACCCAGCGCGCTTCCTCGATGCTGTCCCAGAGCGAGACCACCCGCACCTTTTCGCCGTCGCCGGCGGCGGTCCAGAGGGTCTTGCCGAGGCGGGAGCGGTTGTGGGCGATCAGGGCGGCGGCAGCAGCCAGGATATGGCCGGTCGAGCGGTAATTCTCTTCGAGCCGGATCACGCTGGCGCCGGGAAAATCGGTCTCGAAGCGCAGGATGTTGCCGATCTCGGCGCCGCGCCAGCCATAGATCGACTGGTCCTCGTCGCCGACGCAGCAGAGATTGCGGTGGCCCTGGGCCAGCAGTCGCAGCCAGAGATACTGGGCGACGTTGGTATCCTGATACTCATCGACCAGAATATAGCGGAAGCGCCGGTGATACCCGGCCAGCACGTCGGCGTGATTCTGGAAGATGGTCAGGGTGTGCAGCAAAAGATCGCCGAAATCGCAGGCGTTGACGGTCTTCAGCCGCTCCTGATAGGCGGTATAGAGCGCCAGCGCCCGGCCGCCCACCGCCTCGGCCGCCTCGCCGCCCTTCACCCGGTCGGGGGTGACGCCCCGGTCCTTCCAGCGCTCGATGAGGCCGAGCACCTGCCGCGGCGGCCATTTCTTGGTGTCGATGCCGGCGGCTTCGAGCAGTTGCCTGATCAGCCGCTGCTGATCGTCGGCATCGAGAATGGTGAAATTGGCCGTGAGGCCGACCAGTTCGGCATGCTGGCGCAGCATGCGCGCGGCCAGGGCGTGAAAGGTGCCGAGCCACCAGCCCTCGACGCCGCTGCCCATCAGCGCCGCCACCCGCTCGCGCATCTCGTGGGCGGCCTTGTTGGTGAAGGTCACCGCCAGCACCTGGAAGGGCGAGGC